>DATDJX010000096.1:0-8798 GCA_036520275.1 Asanoa sp. | reverse complement strand
TCGGATCGAACGCCAGGTGGTGCCAGGTCATCGACATGTCGGGTGGATCGTCGCCGCCAGAGAGGGCGACCAGCTGCGCCCGTCCTAGGTACGTCTGCCGGTCGGGGGGCTCGACGTAGACCGCGTCCTCCGCGAAGCAGTCCGCCGCGGTCCGCGCGTCACCCGCGCTCCAGGACCGCGCCACCGTCTGCATGAGCTGGACGAACGCGTGTCGATCCACCCGAGAAGGCTAGCCCCGACCGCCGACCGCACAGGGACCATCCCCGGAAACCTTCCCGCACGATCGCGACAGCGGCGGCCGTCCGTGCCGCCGTGGCGTCGGCGACGTCTCGGAAGGGCCGGAGACATGCACGAACGATCGGGGCGCTGGCCGGCGCACCTCCTCCTGGCCGGTGCCGGCCGCCGCCGGCCGGGGTGACCGTCCGGTCGCGACGGGGTAACCGTCAGGCGTCGGCGACGGTCGGGCGGCCGCGACGGTAGCGGCTCACCGCGAGCGTCCCCGGGTCGGCCGGCTCGAACGTCATGGCGATCCTCGCCCCGCCGAGGTCGCGGCTGCGTCCGATGTGGACCTCACCGCCCGCCTCGGCGGCGACCCGACGGGCGATGTCCAGCCCCGGCCCGGTCGAACGGTCACCGCTCACGCCGCGCCGGACGGCGGCCTTCCAGTCGGACATGCCGCGGCCGCCGTCCTCCACGACGAGCACGTCGTCGCCGACGGTCACCCGGATCGGCGTGCCGGCCGGCGTATGCCGCACGATGTTGCCGAGCAGCGAATCGACCGCGGCGACGGCGTCGGCCCGCGGCACCGCGATCCACACCGGGCGGTCGGCGCCGACGAAGTCCCACTCGCGGTGCTGGTGCTCGGCCGCCCCCGCCCAGAAGGCCAGCCGGTCGCCGAGCACCTCGACGAGGTCGACCGCCTCGCGGCCGTCGAAACCGGCCGGGTCGCGGGCGCTCACGATCAGCGCGTCGACGTCGGCCTCCAGCGCGTCGATCGACTCGCGCAGCCGGTCGGCCGCCTCGCCCGGCGGCAGCGCCTCGGCGTCGACGCGCAGCGCGGTCAGCGGTGTGCGGAGGCGCCGCGACAGATCGGCGGCGCGGTCCCGGTCGGCGTCGACGAACGACACGATCCGATCGGCCATCGCGTTGAACGCCGTGCCCACGTCCGCGAGCTCCGCCGGCCCGGCCGGCTCGACCCGCGCCGACAAGTCATGCGCGCCGAACCGGCGGGCCGCCCCGGACAGCGCCCGGGCCGCCGCGACCACCCGCCGGGCAAGCCGGTCGGCCAGCAGGGTCGAGGCGGCGACCAGCACCGCGGCGAGCGCGCACAGCGCGACCCAGGCCCGGCCCACCCCGCGGCGCAGCTCTGCGGAAGGCACGAAGACCTCGACGACCGCCGTGCGGCCGCCGGCGATCGCGGTCGGCTGCAGATAGGCGACGCCGCCCGCGGCGCTCGTGGTCAGCGCCTGCCGCTGCTGCGCGACCAGTGCAAGGTCGGCGTCGCTGGCGTGGCTCGTGCCGATCGGCTGCTCGCCCGGCAGGTGGACGATCAGCCGCCCGCCGGCGCCGGTGGTGGTGCCCGCCACGGCACGGGTCAGCACGGCGCGCTGCCGGGTGACGGCCAACACGGCGACCATCGCGCTCGCCTGCTGCCGGGCGTCGGACAACGCCCGGTCGTGCGCCGTCTGTTGGGCGAGCAGGCCGAGCGGCACGACGAACGCGATCGCGATCATCGACGTCACCGCAAGGGCGCCGCGGGCGAGAGTGGCCCGGATGCCGTTGACCGGTCTCACGCCGCGCCCGCCGGCAGCACGCCTGCGCCGCCGAGGGCTCGCGGCATGGACGCCACCCGTTCCAGCGCCTGCGCGACCGGGAACGGCCGGGTGACGTCGTCAACGTCGAGCAGCCGGACCAAGGCGTTGTCGGCACGCCGGGCGACGGCGACGGCGACCGGTACCCCGCTGACGGCCCGGATCATGACCGGCCCGTCCGCGCCGTCCAGGTAGGGCTGCCCCAGGGCGGGCGGGACGGCAGCGGGCCACTGCGCCGTCACCACCCGCGGCGCCTCCGCGGGGGAGTCGACCGCCCGCGCGGCGTCGGCGATCGCTCCCGAGAGCGCACGCCAAAACGCGGCGTCGTGGTCGACCGGCGGGACCAGGGGCATGGTGGCACGGTACCGAGCCGCACGGACGGTCGGGACGAGTGGCTTGCCGCGACGGGCTGGAGCCCGGGTGGCCGGTGGGCTGCGCGCGGCCGGCTCCGGCTCGGTCCGGGCGGTCGCCGGTGCCGCGGGCCGCCGGGCGCGACCGGTTGGTGACCGGCGGCCCGGCCGGCTCGCAGCGGTTCGCGCACGCCGGCGTCGGGCTGCGGCGGACGTCATCGCCGCGTTCGTAACAGCAGGTAGCGCACATCGGCCTGTCGGATGTCGGGCGCCCATCGGCCGGTGGTCGGGGTCGCCGACTGTGGACGGCCGGCGAATGCGTCGGCGACGTGGGTCACGGGTCGCGAGCGCCGCCGGTGGCCGTCAGCGCCAGGATGATCGCGGCCACGAGGAAAGGTCATCGACCGACGTCGCATGACTACTGTCTTGCAACGTTGAACAGAGGGTCTGTCACGCCTCCGGGTCGCGCAGGCCGACGCAGTCCAGGGCCCAGAACACGTCGGAGTAGACGAGCGTGCCGGTCATCCACGGCTCGTACGCGGACAGCGGAACGACCTGGAAGGCCGGGTCGGGGATGCGCAGCGACGGCTTGCGGAAACCGAGCGTGATGGCCGGCTTGAAGCCGCGCTGGCCGTAATAGTCCGGCGACCCCTCCAGGAACAGCAGCGGCACGGCGACCCGGTCGGCCTCGGCCAACGCGTGGGCGACGAGGAGGGTGCCGATGCCACGCTTCTGGTGGGCCGGGTCGACGCCGAGCGGGGAGAGGACGTACACGTCGACAAGCCGGCGGGAGGCGTCGAGCCGACCGGCGCTGAGCATCACGTGACCGACGACGCGGTCGGCGCCGTCGACGGCCACGTACCCGCGCGGACGGAGCGTGGCCGGCGCCGCGCGCAGGGCCGCCACCAGCGCGGGGATCGGCTCGCCGGGGCCGAACGCGCGGCGATGGACGGTGTCGACGGCGTCGTGGTCGGCGGTCGTCTCCGGTCTGATCCGCATCCCGCTGACGGTAGGGCGGGCGGTCTCCGGGTGCGACGCGATTTCTCGGCGGGAGCAGTCGTTATCCAATCGTTAGCCATCAGTGGTTTGTCGACCCGTCGTGATCTTCCGGTCGGACTTTGCGGCTCTCGCCCTTTTTGCCGCACGCCATGATCACGCTCCGCTCGGGCTGCCGATACCGAGCGGGTACTGGCGCGTACCAAGCCGCCGCGCACGGGTCTTGTGGCCTTCGTCGCCGGAGAGCACGATCGGGCCCGACTTGGTTACCAGCGAGTAACGCGTAGAGGGAGGACCTGTGACGGATCGGTTGGAAGGCGGCGCTGCGGGGCGCACGAGATGGCGGCGTTTCGCCGCTTTCACCGTGCCGGCCGCCGCGGTCGCGGGTTTCATCGTCTTCGGCATGGCCAACGGCGCTATCGCCGCGTCGTTCGCCGTGTCCGGCCAGCAGTTCAAGGTCGCCGCGGACCGGCTCGAGGGTGACGGCTTCGTCCAGTACGGCGGCGTGGTCAGGCAGAAGGACGGCACGACGCACCCGGTCGCCGTGTCCGGCATCGCGAGCGCCGAGCTCACCAACCTCTGCCAGTCGGTGAAGGTACCCGGCATGCCGATCGTCCTGACGATCAATGCGGGCGGCAACGGCAAGGCGGCCACGGCCGACAACCTGATGCTCGACGTGACGCGGCTCGAGGGTGACGCGACGTTCACCCACATCGAGATCGGTCGCGACGCGAGCACGCTCGACAAGGGCAAGTCGACCGGCCCCGAGGGCTCGTTCGGGCAACAGGCCGACCACGTCACCATCACCGACCTGCGGCAGGTCGCCTGGTCGACGACCGCCGGTACGTTCACCCTGAACGGCCTGCGGATGAGCGTCGACGTCGGCGCCGCCGCGAAGGAATGCTTCTGATCGTTGTCGCGGGCTCGTGGAGGGGGACCTCCGCGAGCCCGTCGCATGTCATCGCGGGAGGCGTACGGTGACTTGGGCGAATGCGCAACACGTCCGGCTGGGCGGTTTGGGCCGGGCCTGGCGTGCTTTCGGTGCCTGGCGCCGGTCGCGCCCGTTCTGGGGCGGGCTGCTGCTCCTGCTGGCCGGTCTGGAGATCTTCGCGAGCACCCAGATGAGCCTGGGCGGGCTGAGCTTCCAGTTCGGCCCGACCGGGTTCCTGTCCTGGCTGGTCCCGGTGATCATCGCGGCGTGCGGGCTGTTCGCCTGGTTCACGCCCGGTCAGCGGATGTTCTACGCCGTGGTGGGCGGCGTCGCCTCGGTGTACTCGCTGGTCGGGGTCAACCTGGGTGGCTTCTTCGTCGGCTTGTTGCTGGGCATCCTCGGCGCGGGCCTGGTTTTCGCCTGGGTCCCCGCGGCCTCGCCGCAGCCGGTGGCTCCGCCGGACCCCGCCACGGTGCCCTTCGCCATGCCCGACGAGGGCCTGGACCTTGTCACCAGAGCCCGCTATCCAGCCACCGACGACGCGTCCACCGACCCCGGCGCCTCGCCCGGCGGGTCGGCGGACGCTTCCGGGCCTGCTGAGGCGTCGGCCGCGACGGATCCTCTCGGCCCACCCATCGACGGGGGACGCGCAGCGGCAGAGCCAGCGGCCGGTACGCGGCACGCACCCGGCACGCGTTCCGCCGATGACGCGGGCGCCGACGATGCGCACCGGCCCGCGTCCGACGAGGCCGCTTCCACGCCTGACGATGGGGGCGACGGGCAGTCGGCCGTATCGTCTGGTTCGGCCGAGGGTGACGCCGCGGAGTCCGTATCCGGCCCGCGGATTGCGGATGAGGCGGGCGAGCGGCTCCCTCGGCGCGACGCCCCACCGCGGTTGTATTCGCTGGTCATGCTGCTGGCGCTGGCGCTGACGGCCGCCGCCGCGGTGGTGGCGCACGCGCCGGCTCCGGCGTGGGCCGCACCGTGCGCGACGGCGCCGGTCGCGCCGCAGACCGCGGCCGCGAACACCATCGCCGAGCGGCCCGCGCCGAGCCCCAGCCCGAGGGCGAGCGACCAGCCGGGCCTTGTCGGCAGCGTCGTCGACGGGATCACCGGCATCCTCGACGGAGCGAACCCCACGGCCGTCGACCCCGTCGCCACTCCCACTCCGACTGCGCCGCCGCCCGCGCCGGCGCCGGCACCCACGCCCGGCGCGAGCAGCACGGTCGAGCCGAGCCCGAGCGGGTCATGTGTGACGGCAGGCCCGAGCGCGAGCGAGAAGGCCACACCCGGCCCGACCGCCACCCCGCTGCCGCGCCTTGACGCCGCCGCCGGTCAGCCCCTCATCGCCAAGGAACCGTCGCTGCTGACCGGCTCCACGTTGACGATGTGGGATCTCAAGATCGCCGGCGTCGTCGACCTGCCCACCCACGGCGGCACGCTCCGGGCGCTCAAGTTCACGATGAGCCGGTCCACGGTGGATGACTTCGTCCTGACCGTGCCGCGGAACGGCCCGCCGCTGATGATCAAGAGCAGCGCGCTCACCGTGCGGGGTGACGTCGCGTTCTACGCCACCCGCTTCGTCGGCTGGATCCTCGGGATCAAGCTGACCCTCACGCCCGACTCGCCGCTGCCGGCGGACGGCATCCCGCTGAGCGTGCCGTTGATCGCCCTCGACAAGCCGGAGGTTCGGCTGGCGTTCGTGCAGTGCGACACGCTCGTTGCGCCCGGCCTCGACGAGTCGTTCCCGAACCAAGGTTGATCAGAGGCGCCGCAGCGCCGCCTGGAGCGGGTCGAGGCCCAGCGAGCCGAGGTCGAGCGCCGCTCGGTGGAACTCCTTGAGGTCGAACGCGTCGCCCTTGCGCGCCTTGGCGTCGTCGCGGGCCTGCAGCCAGATCCGCTCGCCCACCTTGTAGGACGGGGCCTGCCCGGGCCAACCGAGATAGCGGTTGAGTTCGAAGCGCAGGTTTTCGTCCGGCACACGGCAATGGGCGCGCATGAACTCCCAGCCCAGCTCCGGCGTCCACCGCTCGCCCGGGTGGAAGCCGAACGGATTGTCCCGGGGGATCTCCAGCTCGAGGTGCATGCCGATGTCGACGATCACCCGCGCGGCGCGGAACGCCTGGCCGTCGAGCATGCCGAGCTTGTCGCCCGGGTCTTCGAGGTAGCCGAGGTCGTCCATCAGACGCTCGGAGTAGAGCGCCCAGCCCTCACCGTGGCCGGACACCCAGCAGAGCAGCCGCTGCCAGCGGTTGAGCAGCTCGGAGCGTACCTGCGTCTGGGCGACCTGCAGGTGGTGGCCCGGCACGCCCTCGTGGTAGACCGTCGTGACCTCGCGCCAGGTGGAGAACTCGGTGATGCCCTGCGGCACCGCCCACCACATCCGCCCCGGACGGCTGAAGTCTTCGCTCGGACCGGTGTAGTAGATGCCGCCGTCGCTGGTCGGAGCCAGGCACGCCTCGATCCGCCGTACCTGCTCGGGGATGTCGAAATGGGTGCCGTGCAGCTCGGCGATGGCCTTGTCGGCGAGCGCCTGCATCCAGTCGCGGAACGCCTCCTTGCCCTCGATCCGCCGTGCCGGGTCGGCGTCGAGTGCCGCCACGGCGTCGTCGATGCCGGCGCCCGGGCCGACGATGCGAGCGGCCACCCTGCGCATCTCGTCCTCCAGGCGTGCCAGCTCCTCGAAACCCCAGGCGTACGTCTCGTCGAGGTCGATCCGGGCGCCGAGGAAGTACTGCGACGCGAGCTGGTAGCGCTCGCGCCCGGCCGCCTGATTCTCGCGGCCGAGCGGCGCCAACTCCTCCCGCAGGAACGCCGCGAATCCGGCGGTGGCCGCGGTGGCCGCGGCCGCCCCGCGGCGCAGGTCATCGGACGTCTTGCCGGCGTCGCCCCCGGCCAGGATCCGGTCGGCGAGGCCGTGGTAGAAGTTGTCGCCCTGCGGGTCGGTCCAGACGTCGCACTGCTTGGCGACCTCGAGCATCTGGTGGCGCGGGCTGACATGGCCGTTGGCGGCGGCGTCGCGCAGGGTCACCTGGTATTGCTCGAGGGCGTGCGGGAAGGCGTTGAGCCGGGCGGCGATGTTGGCCGCGGCCTGCGCGCCCTCGGTGGGCATCAGGTCGAACGTGCTGCGCATGCCGTGCAACGCGCTCGAGATCACGTTGAGCTCGCTCGCGGTCTCGCCGGAGTCGTAGCGGGCCAGCTCGAGGCCGAGCCGCTCCTGCATCGCCTCCTTGGCGACGCGTTCCGGCTCGGTGTCGGCTTCGACGGAGTCGAGCTCGGCCAGGGTGCGCCGGGTCAGGTCGGCGCTCGCGGCGAAGCCTTCCGGGGAGAGGTCGTCGAGCTTGTCGTCGTATCCGGCGATCCCGACGTAGGTGGCGCCGGTCGGGTTGAGCGGAGCCCACCGGTCGACGTAGCTGTTGGCGAGGTCATCGATTCGTCCCACGCACGCGACCCTACGTTACGCGCCGTGGCCGGTGCCGCCCCATATCCCTGGGCCGAGGGCAAGGACGAGGGTACGGCCGGTTCGGCGGCGGGTGTGACGAAGGACGCGTACGAGAGGTCCGAAATGCGCGCGACTTCTGTCGTACCCCTCCGGAAGAGTGTCACGGGTGACCTCCGCATCCACACCTGACAGGACCGCCCTCCGGTCGTGGCTGCCAGGCTTCCTGCTGCTGGCCGCGATCTGGGGCTCGAGCTTCCTGTTCATCAAGGTCGGCGTCGCCGAGCTGCACCCGATGTACGTGACACTGGGCCGTGTCGTGGCGGGCGGCGTGGCCTTGCTGGTCGTGCTCGCGGTGGTGCGCGAACGGCTGCCGCGCGACCCGCGTTTCTGGCTGCACCAGTCGGTCACCGGCGTGCTGGGCGTCGCGGTGCCGTTCACGCTGTTCGGCTACGGCGAGCAACGGGTGACCTCGATCCTCGCCGGGATCTGGAACGCGACCACGCCGCTCGTCGTGCTGCCGCTTGCCACGCTGCTGTTCCGCACCGAAAGGATGACCGTGCGGAAGGCCGTCGGGCTGGGAGTCGGCTTCGGCGGCGTGCTCGTCGTGCTCGGTGTCTGGGACGGCGTGGGCGGCTCCGGGTTCACCGGTCAGCTCATGTGCTTCGGGGCGGCGGTGTGCTACGGGTTCGTCATCCCGTACGCGAAGCGCTTCGTGGCCGGGCGGTCCGAGTCGGGGTTGGTGCTGTCTGCCGGCCAGCTGATCACGGCGGCCGTGGGCTTGGCGATCGTCGCGCCGATGGTGGCCGGCGCGCCGACCGCACCGCTCGACCTGTCCCTGAAGGCGGTGGCCAGCATCCTCACGCTGGGCGCCGTGGGCACGGGGCTGGCGTTCGTCCTCAACATGCGCAACATCCGGCTGGTCGGCGCCAGCACCGCGTCGATGGTCACCTATCTGATCCCGGTGTTCGCGGTGGTGATCGGCGCGCTGGCGCTGGGCGAGGGGCTGACCTGGCATCAACCGGTGGGCGCCGCGGTCGTGCTGCTCGGTGTCGCCATCTCCCAGGGGTTCGTCCGCGCGCGCCAGCCCGTGCCCGACGAGACGCCCGGCGAGGTCGCACCGGTGGCCGCCACCCGCTGATCCGCCGGTCGGCCGGTCACGCGTGGGCGGCGGCCCAGTCGACGAGCTTCCCGGCGGGCCACGTGTTGATCACGCGGTCGGCGTGGACGCCGCAGAGGGCGGCGCGCTCGCAGCCGTACTTCTGCCAGTC
>DATDJX010000095.1:0-4828 GCA_036520275.1 Asanoa sp. | reverse complement strand
ACGATGCCGGCGCGGCCGGTGGCCGCCCTCGCCAGCCGCAGCGCGTGGAAGGTCGCCTCGCTGCCGCTGCCGGTGAAGCGGACCATCTCGGCCGACGGCACGTAGCCGGCGATCCGCTCGGCCAGCTCGACGGTGCGGCGGTGCAGGGCGTAGTGGTGGCCGCCGAGCGCCGCGGCCCGCTGCAGGACCGCGAGCAGCCGCGGGTCGGCGTGGCCGAGCACCAGCGGTCCCCCGCCGAGCACGAAGTCAAGGTAGCGGCGGCCGTCGACGTCGAACAGCTCGGCGCCGGCGCCGCGCTCGACGAGGAACTCGAGGCCGGCCGGGTGACGGGCCGAGTTGGTCGTCCCGCCGGGGAGCACGGCAGCGGCGCGCCCGACCAGCTCGGCATGCACGGCCGAGCGCGGCGTGCCGGCGGGCGGATCGGCGGTCCGGGGAAGGTCGTCGGCGCGCATGCGAAGTCCTACTGAGCCTGTAATGACAGATCGAGGGACGAACTGCCTGACTACCCATACGACGCGGGATTCGCCGGCTGAACCTATCATGATAGGCTTCGGCCGACCAGGAGCCGTCGCGGAGGGCTGGCCGACCTTGGGCGCTGGACCGACCGAGCGGCTGCGGGTGCTCGCGGTCGGCGACCGCTTCGTCCCGGCGGCGCTCCTCGGCGCCCGGCTCGCCGCGCACGGCCAGCCCCACGGGCTCGCCTTCGACCTCCACGAGGTCGACCTGCCCTACCCCACCGCGGCGGCGATCCCGCTCCCCGACGACCCGCCGTCGGGTCGGATCCGCGCCTTCTGGGAGGAGATCGACGCGATCGCGGCGCGGCTGCACGCCGACGAGGCCGATCCCGGGCTGCGCGAGTACACCGGGCCGGTCGACCGTCTCGTCCCCCTGATCGGCGACGCGGAGGTCCTGCTCGTCCACGCCGCGCCGGTGTCGCAGGCGGCGGTCCGGGCCGCCGGCGCGCTCCGGGTGGTCGGCACGGTCCGCGGCGGCACGGTCAACCTCAACCTCGACGCGCTCAGCGAGCGCGGGATCCCCGTCTTCAACACCCCAGGCCGCAACGCGCAGGCGGTCGCGGAGTTCGTCGCTGGCGCGCTGATCGCCCACCTCCGGGGCATCGTCACGGCCGCGACGGCGCTGCACGACGGGCGCTGGAGCATGGCGCCATGGACGGTCGACGGCGCCGGGGTGGAGCTGGCGGGCAAGACCTGCGGCATCGTCGGCTTCGGCCAGGTCGCGCGGGCGTTCACCCCGATCGCCCGCGGCATGGGCATGCGCCTGCTCGCGACCGACCCGTGGGTGGACCCCGCCGAGGTCGAGCGGGCCGGCGTCGAGCCGGTCGGCCTCGACGAGCTGCTGCGGCGCGCCGACGTCGTGGTCCTGATGGCCCGCTACGACGGGGACAACCGCCACCTCATCGACGCCGCCGCCCTCGCCCGCATGCGGCCGACGGCCGTGCTGGTCAACACCGCCCGTCCGCAGCTGGTCGACACCGAGGCGCTCCGGGCCGCGCTGCGCGAGCGCAGGATCGCCGGCGCGATCGTCGACGTCTTCGACCAGGAGCCCCCCGCCGGCGACGAGGAGCTGCTCGGCCTGCCCGGGACGCTGCTCACCCCACACATCGCCGGCGCGTCGCGCGACACCGTCGTCCGCGGCGCCGACCTGCTCGGGGCCAGGGTCGTGCAGCACCTCGTGGATGGTGACCTGCGCGGCGCCGCCAACCTGGCCGCCATCCAGCCGGCACCAGAACGGGAATGACAAGGAGGATGCCGATGTCCTGGGGCAGGAGCAACCGGCTCAGTCGCATCTTCGACCCGGCCAGTGGCCGGACCAACATGCTCGCCGTTGACCACGGATACTTCCTCGGGCCGATCACCGGGATGGAGGCACCCCAGACGGGGGTCGCCCCGCTGCTCCCCTACGCCGACGCCCTCATGGCCACACGTGGGCTGCTCCGGTCGAGCGTCGACCCCGCCCTGCCCCGCTCGATCGTGCTGCGGGTCTCCGGAGGCACGAGCATCATCGGGCCGTCACTGTCCGACGAGACGGTCATCACGACGGTCGAGGACGCGCTCCGGCTCAACGCCGCGGCGGTCGCGCTGTCAGTCTTCGTCGGCACCGAGCACGAGCGCCAGACACTCGGCGGCCTGGCCCGGCTCGTGGACGAGGCCGGCCGCTACGACCTGCCGGTGCTGGCCGTCACCGCCGTCGGCAAGGAACTCGGCACCTACGACGCCCGCTACCTCGGCCTCGCCACCCGGATCTGCGCCGAGCTCGGCGCCGACATCGTCAAGACCTATCACACCGACGGCTTCGACTCGGTCGTCGAGGCGGCCATGGTGCCCGTGGTCGTCGCGGGCGGGAAACGGCTCGACTCGGTGCGGGACGTGCTGGCGCTGGCGAGCGACGCGGTCACCGCGGGCGCCGCAGGCATCGACTTCGGGCGCAACGTGTGGCAGTCGGATGATCCCGTGGCCACCATCCAGGCGCTGCGCGCGGTCGTCCACCACGGGCACGGCGTGGCCGACGCCCTCGGCCTCTACGAGCGCCTCGCCGGGCGGCCCGTCCCGGCCGGCCGGTAGCCGGCCGTGGCCGACTACTCGATCTGGGTGCTGGAGTACGCGTGCGCCCCCCACTCTCCCGCCTGCTTCCTCATCCACGGCCAGCAGGGCACCCGCGAGCTGCCGTACACGCTCACGGTTCTGCAGAGCGAGCAGCGTACCGTCCTGGTCGACACCGGCTTCGTCAACGACGGCTTCAGTCGCACCCTCGGCGAGCTGGACAGGATCACCCGCTGGACGCACCCACGCGCGGTCCTCGGCCGCATCGGCGTCGACCCTGGTCAGGTCGACACGATCCTGCTGACCCACGCCCACTACGACCACCTCGGCACCCTGGAGGCGTTCCCGAACGCCGTCGCCTGGCTGCAGGAGCGGGAGCTGTTCGGCTGGATCAGGGCGCTGAGCCTGCCGGCGGAGATGCAGTGGCTCAAGGACGGCGTCAACGCCGACGACCTGGCGACCGCGTTCGAGCTGACCAGGCAGGGCCGTCTCCGGTTGGTAGACGGGCGCGTCCCCGAGGTGCTTCCGGGGCTCTGCCTCGAGCCCACCTTCGACACCCACACCTACGGCCACCAGCACGTCGTGGTCGACAACGAGCACGACGGCGCCTGGGTGCTGCCGGGCGACGCCGTCTACACCTACGCGAACCTTGAGGGCGTGGACGGCGACGGCCGCTACGTCCCGATCGGGTTCGCGACCGGGAGCCAGCAGAAGTGCATCTTCGCGATGCACCAGATGATGCAGACCGTCGGTGGCCGCAGCGGGCGGATCGTGCCCGGCCACGAGGTGCTGCTGTGGAAGCGCCACCGCTCCCGCACCTTCGAGGACGGCCTCCACGTCGCCGAGGTGTCACTCCGGCCGGGCGACACCTCCCGGCTCGAGTAGACGGGACCGCCTTGCCGGGGCGGCTGCGCCGGCGCCCGGCCGTATCTGCTCCGCGAGGGCCGGGATTCGGGGGTGGTCGACGGCGGAGAGGGCCGTTGACCTGGGGTGGAGCTGAGGGGATTTGAACCCCTGACCCCTTGCATGCCATCGAGGAACCCCGGCAGGTGGTCCACCACGAAGCCTCGCATCACAGGACATCAGACTGCAGCCGTTGTTGTGACGCGTGATGTCTCGCGTGGCCTCATGCGGTTGCAACTGCTGCCCCGCTGCTGCCCGCCCAACGATCATGAACATTCGCCGCCGCCGACAGCAAGGCGGTGGAAGCCTCTGACGTGTGAACGCAAGCATCGTCATCTCGGGACCAGCGGCGATGCTTCGATCCGGCCGCTGACCTTGGCGTCTAGTGGTGTTACGTGTCGGCTGTTGTCGGCTGGTTGCAGGATGTTCGCCGCCTATTCGCCGCCTGGCGCCCGCCCGGTGACCTGGGCCATCGGCTGGCTGGTTGGTCTGGCGACGCCGACATCAAGTCTGCGTCCGCGCCTGCCACTACCGACGACAAGCCGCCCGACCATGGAGATCACGATCTATGGCTGCAGGACTAGGAGCCGGTTGGCCCCGACCGAACGCCGGGGCCAACGCTGAGACTCAGCCTCCCCCGGCTCCGCCCCTGCAGAGTCCGAGCGTACCCGGAGCGCCTTTCGGGAGCCCGTAGTACTTCCAAGAGTCCGCCGCGGTCTGAACCTGCGACACGTTCTGACCCTCTGCCTGGTCGAGGTCATTGAGGCCACTCGCCGCGCAGGCCGAGTTCGCGTGCTCCAGAGCCCCGGTTTCATTGGTGTTGTTCACCACGCCTGGAGGACCCTTGACCTCACCGGCAAGGGCACCGGTCGCTCCAGCAACGACGAACACAGCAACAGCGGCCGCGACCACGATTAGTCGCTTCATTAGCTTCCCCCCATCTGGATATAGCAGCCTCCCCTTGTACCAAACCGCCAATCCTGGCGGTGGCGGGGGTAGTTTGCACCCGGTCGTAGGTGACGTGCCCTCGGCCGTTGTCCGTAGCTTGGGACGTAACTTCACCATCGATCGCAAGCTTGGGAAGCACCGTCAGGCCGTCCATTGTCGGGCGATAACGCAGCTCAGAGGCTTCGGCACTGACCGCTGCTGACCGTTGGCGACCGCTGTGAACCGCTGCTTGGGCATGTCGAGGGCACGGCCGGCCAGGATGACGTGGCTCATGCGGTGCGGCGATGGTCGCCAGCTCGCAACTGCGAGGTGCCCATGCCGATAGCCCAGGCGGGTGCCAGGAGGACGTTGCCGGTCAGCCCGATGAACCGCAATGCCTCGACATCGACCATGATCCCGGCGGCGTTGACCACCAG
>DATDJX010000094.1:0-3203 GCA_036520275.1 Asanoa sp. | reverse complement strand
CCGCTGGCCCGACTCTGACCGATAACCGTCGCGCCGGTAGACGGTCGAGCGCGCGCCGTTGCCACCACCCGGCTCGATCTCGGCCCGGGCCGACACAAAAGGCCCGCAAATGCGGACCTTTTCATGGGCGATACTGGGCTCGAACCAGTGACCTCCGCCTTGTCGAGGCGGCGCTCTCCCAGCTGAGCTAATCGCCCGGGAGGCGAGGAAGACTAGCAACGCGCCAGGCCCGGGTGCAGGGGTCGGCGCGTGGCTAGGCGACCCGGACTTCGGCGCCGCTGATGCTCGGCCTCAACAAGGACCCGGACAACGGCAAGCCCGTGTTCGTCTTCACGGTGACTAGGATGGGGCGTCGCCCCCGGCGCCGTGGCGGAGTGGCTACGCAGCGGCCTGCAAAGCCGTTTACACCGGTTCGATTCCGGTCGGCGCCTTCCCTCCGATGAGCAACACGGGTTGACGCCCGTTTCCGGGTGCGGGCCGAGAGGAATGCATGGGCAAGCGATCCGGGTGGCCCCATCACCCGCATCCGATCCCCGGATGCACCACCCGGCTCACGGCCCCAGAGCGTCATGACACCCCCCGCCAGGCGGGTGCGACTTCGCGATGCCGCGGCCGGAAACGGAAGCGACAGGGAGGTAGTTCCAATGGACCCCAAGCACAAGGGCGAGCTTTCGCCTGAGGAACTCGCGGGCGAGATCGCCGAGGCCCTGCCCGAGCGTGCGGCGATGTCGACCGTCAGCATGACCGGCCTCGACGCCGCGACTGGAACGGTCGAGGCGGTCAGTGACGGCGTGACCGAGTCGGCCGCCGCCACCACCGATCCTGCCGCGACGACCGCGACGCCGGAGCCCGTCACGACGGCCGCTCCCGAGACGCCGCCCGTCGCCGACACCCCGGACACCGTCGCCGAGCCGCAGCCGGAGACGGCGGCGCAGACCGAGACGGCCACGCAGCCGGAGCAGGTCGCGCCGGTCCAGCACGGCAACGCGAACGGCGCGGAGCACGCGAACGAGCACAGCGCGGTCGCGCAGCAGGCGGCCGAGCCGCGCGGGACCGCCGCGGCCCAGCCCGAGTCGGAGGGCCAGTACCACATCCTGCCCGTCGAGGACCCGTCCGAGGTCCAGCAGGTCGCGGCCCCGGCCGATGGCCCCGCGCCGGAGACCGAGGTCGCCACGGCGGCCGTCCCCGAGGCCGGCACGACCGCCGCTCCGGAGGCCGCCACCACCGCCGCCGGCACGGTCACGGACACGGCCGACGGCGTCGTCGGGACCGTCGAGAGCACCACGGTGCCGCCGGTCGGCGAGACCGTCGATGGCGCCACGGGCACCGTCACCGACACCGTCGGCGGCGTCACCCCGGTCGTCGACGACACGCTCGGCACCGCCGGCGGTCTCCTCGACGGCGTGGGCGACACGCTCGGCACCGTCACGGACACCGTCGACGGACTCACGCCGGTCGTGGACGACACGCTCGGCACCGTCACCGACACGGTGGACGGCGTCACTCCGGTCGTGGGCGACACGGTCGAGACCGTCGGCGGCGTGGTCGGCGACACCGTCGGCGCGGTCGGCGACGTGCTGCCCGAGGTCAACGACACGGTCGAGACCGTCGGCGGCGTCGTCAACGACACGGTCGGCACCGTCGGCGGCGTCGTCGACGAGGTCCTTCCCGAGGTCAACGACACGCTCGACACGGTCGGCGGCGTGGTCGGCGACACCGTCGGTGCCGTCGAGGACGCCCTGCCGGAGGTCGGAGACGTGGTCGGCGACGTCGGCGACGCGGCAACCGACCTGCTCGGCGCGCTCGGCGGCACCTCGCTGCTGGACCTCGACGCCGACCTCACGGCCGACCTGGACCTGGCCGCGCCGGTCGCCGCCTCCGTGGCGGCGAACGCCAACGCGGCCGTCCCGATCGACGCCTCGGCGACCGCCAACGCGCTCTCGCCGGACGCGATCGCAGGCGCCACGGCCGACCAGGACTCGGCGCTCCAGCAGGTCCTGGCGGGCGAGGCGAACGCCACGTCCAGCCAGGACTCCGCGATCGACCAGGGCGAGATCGAGGAGGATCTGGCCCCGGTCTCGGACGCCGTCGGCGCGACGGAGGACCTGCTCGATGCCCCGGCCTCGCTGCTGGACCTCGACGTCGACCTCGACCTGGCGCTCGACCTCGCGGCGCCGATCGACGCCGCGATCGCGGCCAACCTCAACATCGCGGCGCCGATCGACGCGGCGGTGAGCGCGAACATCCTGTCCCCCGGCGCGACCTCGCTGGCCGTCGCCGACCAGGACTCGGTGATCGTGCAGACGCTCCAGGGCGTCGCCAACGCCACCACGGACCAGTCGTCCACCATCGAGCAGGGCGAGACGGCGCCGTGACCCGCGGCGTACGCAGGAGCGCCACCGCGCTCCTGACCATCATCGCCTGCGCGCTGCCGGCCGGCGGCGCGCAGGCTTCCACCGGCGAGAACCTCGCGCAGGCGACGATCGAGCAGGACGGCGGCCGGGCGTTCGATTTCGCCTGGGCCATCTCCACCCAGCGCGGCGGCGTCGTCGACCAGGCCAACAAAGCCCACGCGGCGGCACGCTGCACGGAGTGCGAGGCGACCGCGATCGCGTTCCAGATCGTGCTCGTCTCGGGGGCCCCGAGCACGGTGGCGCCGACCAACGAGGCGGTCGCGCTCAACCTCGAGTGCACCCGCTGCGAGGTCGTCGCCGAGGCGCGCCAGTTCGTGCGCGTCGTCGACGCCCCGGTGCGCGTCACCCGCGCCGGCCGCCAAGAGCTGGCGGACGTCCGGCGGACGCTACGCGACCTCGAGGCGCAGGATCCGCCGATCGACCAGCTCCACCAGGCGGTCGAGGCACAGGAGGCGCGCGTGCGCCACGTGCTGGCCACCGAGCTCGTGCTCAAGCGCGATCCGTCGCAGGACGCCGACGTGATCGACGCACAGCTCGCGCAGGACGCGGACCAGGGCTGAGGCGGAGGGCGACGTGGCCGTAGCCACCAGCGCCGCGTCGCCCGTCGCGGCCGTCTCCGGGACCCGCGAGCGCCTCGCGCTCGCCGACGGCGTGCAGCTGCTCGGCGAGTACGAGGACTCCGGGTTCCGGGAACCGCCGCTGCTGGCCCGCCGCGGCGACGGGCAGATGATCAAGCTGACGCCGCTGCTGCACGCCGTGGCGGCGGCGTGCGACGGGCACCGCGACGCC
>DATDJX010000093.1:0-2874 GCA_036520275.1 Asanoa sp. | reverse complement strand
CAGCGGGTGCTGAAGGACCGCTCGCGGCGCGCCCTGCGCCGCCGGTTGCCTATCGCGTCTCGATGACGCAGAGGTACGACGTGCCCGGATCCGCCTTGAAGCGGGTCGCCAGCCGTGCGACGAAGCGGCGCTGGCGCGCCGACGGCGCCGGCGCGGAGACCTCGCGGTTCGCCGCTCGCGCGGCGCGCGCCCCTCCGGTCAGCTTCAGCACGTCGACCCCACGCACGCGGTCCGCGGTGTACACGTAGCCGCGGTGCATGTACGACGCCCAGACGACGCCGTCGTCCGGCCGCCAGTACGCGAACTGGGTCGGGTTCTCCGGATCGGAGACGTCGAGGAAGCGGGTGCCCTCGCCGTACCACGCGTACGTGACCGTGCTGCCGTCAACGTCGAAGTAGTGGGCCGAGCAGAACTGCGCGAAGGGGTGGTAGGGCCCGCCGACCGGGCGTGAGCCCTCCTGCCCGAACGGGCTCCACTTGCCCACCGCCTTCAGGCGGAACGGGCTCTCCGGGGTCGAGCGCCAGGCCTGGCCCTCGTAGCTCCCCTCGAGCGAGGCGATCGTGAACTGCCCGCGATTGCGGCAGCCCTCCTCGGCCGGCCCGAAGTCCTCCTCGGTGGCGAGCAGCAGCTCCCCGCGCCGGTAGCGGTCGTCGCCCTTGGGCGCGGAGCGGCCCACCGGTCGCCACGCGTTGTGCTCGAACCCGCCCGTCTCGTCTGCGGTCACGGAGGCCGGCAGCCCACCGCCCCCGTACGGGATCGGATTCAGCGCGGTGGCCTGGCGCGCGCGGCCCTCGAGCGGGTCGAAGTGGCGACCGTCGGTCCAGTACCCGCGCGTACCGCCGTCGCCGGACACCCAGGCGATCCCCGCGGCGTCGACCTGGACGTCGTGCGAGTAGGCCGTGACGCCGTCGCGCCGGAACAGGTCCACCGGATCCATCGGGTGCGCCCGCGGCTTCCGCGGGTTCGACAGGTCCGTGACGATGATCGGCCGGCCGAAGGTCCACCCGAGGGTGGACTGCTGTGTGGTGGTGCTCGCAGGCCCGCCCGTCCAGAGCGCCTTGCAGTCGTTCACGCACGTCGTCGTGTGGCCGGTCGGCAGCTGCTGGAAGCTCAGCAGCTTCAGCTGCTCCGGGTTCCTGGCGTCGATGATGTAGACGCCCGCGATGTTCGTCGCGCCGTTCGGGTCCGGCTCGCCCGGCTCGCGCGAGGTCGAGCCGGCGTACGCGCGCGGGTCGCGCGACAGCAGCACGAGCTTGCGCTTGGTGTCGACGTCCATGTCCTCGTTCTGCCAGAACGTAGAGCGAGGGGCGGCGTCCGGGCTGAAGTCCACCGGCGGGTCGCCCTGCAGGCGCAGGTCCTCGGCTGAGACCTCGTCAAGGAGCACCGGGTTCGCCGGGTCCTCGAGCGAGTACGACTTGAGCCCGAAGCGGCCCGTCACGAGCATGACGTCGCCCGCTCGGTCGTAGTTCATGAAGTTGATCGCGGTGGCGTTTTTCGCCTCCGACAGGTTGTCCACGAGCTCGACGTTCTTCGAGGCCCCGAAGGCCGGCCCGGCGAGGGCAAGCGTCAGGACGCACGACATCACGGTGAGGAACGGCACACGGCAGCGCATGCCGAGGCCCTACCCGGGGTTCAGCGAGACAACACCCTGAAGCTCGTGCGCGCCAGCAGGGCGTAGCCGTCGTCCAGGAACAGGCCCGCCACGTAGCGCCGCGGCGCGAGCTTTCGCAGGTCCGCTGTCGTCATCGAAAGCCAGCCGTTCGGCAGCGCTCCGAGGTAGCTGAAGCCGAGGTAGGCGTAGAGGTCGAGCGTCCGGCCCCCCTTGAAGATGCCCAGCCAGTCGAACCTGTTGCCGGGCATGCCGCTCCAGCGCAGGCGGATCGGCTGGCCCGGCGCGTACACGCGGCGCGAGGTCCTGATGCGCGGCCGTTCGCGCTTGCCGAGCACCCAGAAGCGCGACGAGGCCTGCACGCGCCCGCGGCTGAGCAGCGCGGCGCGGTAGGCGCCCGGCCTGAGCCCGGCCGTGCCGAAGAACGCGGCGCGGTGATCGGACGTGTCGGCGATCGGCAACGACGCGAGCGGTCGCCCTCCGCGTGCACGCGTGATCCCGATCCGCTTGGCCCTCCCGCGCGCGCCGATGTAGCGGATCGTGACCGGGTCGCCGCGGCGGACGACCCGCGGCTCGGCGTGGGCGAGCGGCGGCGCGGACGCGGCCGTGACGTCGAACGTCGAAGCGACCGCCCGGTGGTCCGACCCCCACGGCACGCCGATGTCCACGTCCGGGCCGCCGGGCTCGCCGACGAGGCTGCTCGAAAGCGTCGTCGCCGGCCCGCTCGCCGTCACCCAGTCGATCCTGTCGAGCGTCTCCCGCTTCCTCACCCGCGGCGGCGGGGTGCCCGCGGTCCAGGTGAGCCCGGGCCGGGCGACCGGGTCGGGGAAGACCTCGCGGTAGGAGTCGCGGAAGCCGGCTCGCTCGAGCGCGGCCGACACCGGCCAGCGCAGCGGGTACTTCACCTGCGGGCGCGCTGCGGCCGCCGCCGGAGTCCAGTCGAGGTGGGACGGCGAGTTGAAGTCGCCTGTGAGGAAGGTCGGCACGCCGCGTCTCGCCTGCCGCGACAGCGGTCCGAGGTAGGGGCGGATCTCACCGAGCCGGGTGGCGCGCTCGTTCGCGAGCACCTGCGCAGCCGTCTTGCCGTCCCGCACCAGCTCAGGGCCGTACGGGCTCGACGGCAGGTGCACGTTGCCGACCGCGACCACTCGCCCGGGGCCGACCGCCACGTAGCCGAAGCGCACGCCAGCGCGCTCGACCGCGTAGATCGGGTAGTGCGAGATCAGGTGCAGCGTCTCGTCGGTGTAGGCCATGCCGGCCGCGTC
>DATDJX010000092.1:0-3085 GCA_036520275.1 Asanoa sp. | reverse complement strand
CCACGAGCGCCAGCGTGCGCCGATGCCGGACGAACGCGAACGCGGCGAGCACGCAGATCGCGAGGACGAGCGACCCGATGCTGATCGCCCACAGCCCCCAACGCCGCCACGTGCGGACACGGTCGTCGCTGGCTCGCGGTGACATCGCGGGATCATGCCCGCTTCGCCCTTCAGTGCGCGGTAGCGGTGGGCGCCGCCGCGAAGACGAGGCGGCGGGCGAGCACGTACGTGGTGAGCGTCGCCGCCGGCAGGACGATCGCCTCCGCGGCCAGGTGGCGCACGGACAGGTCCGACGAGACGAGCGCGATGCCGCCGGCGCTGACCGCCGCGCCGAGACCCTGGACCGCCACGTAACGCAGGACGGTCCGCACGCCCCGTCGGTCACTGTGAAAGGTCCACCGTCGGTTGAAGACGTAGCCGTTGGCGGCGCCGACGGCGAACGCGAGCGCCGAGGCCACCGCCGTCGGCGTCCCGGCATGCGACAGGGCGATGAAGCTGATCAGCGTGAGCAGCGTGTTGAGGGCACCGACGGTGCCGAAGCGCACCAGGCGCCGGAGCTCGGTGGTCATCGGACGAGCCTCCGTTCGTACAGGTGGTTGGCCATCCCGGTCGCGGTGCGGGTCGGGAAGTAGCCGAGGTCGTGGATCAGGTGGGGCATCACCGGCGTGCCGGCCAGGCCCAGCCAGACGCAGGTGACGATGGAGAGCGGGACGAGCACGCGGGGCCGCGCCAAGGCGGCGAAGGGGAGCGCCCACGCCAAGTACCAGGACATGGTCCACGACAGCGTGAACACGCTGAGCAGCAGCACGACGCCCAGCGCAGGGACGGCCCAGCGTCGCCTCCAAGCGACGAGGACCGACGCGATCAGGACGATGACGACGAGGCTGTCCCGGGCCAAGCCCCGGACCGTCGCGTCCGCGCCACCGTGGCCCGCGGCCAAGCCGAGGAGATTCGGCACGCTGAGCGGCGTCACGAGCGCGCCCTGCGCACCGAGGGACGGGAGCGCGCCGCCAAACGCGACCAAGGTCAGGGCCGCCACGACGGCGGCCGTCACCATGGCGCCCGCCAGCGCGGCCAGTCGGCGGTCGGCGCCGAGCACGACGAGCGCGATGACGACCGCGAACGGCGGCTTCAGGCCAGCGGCCGTGACGGCCAGCGCACCGGCGGCGGCGTCCCACCGCCCCTGCGACCCTGTGACCTCGCGGGCGCGGACGAGGCACGCCCCGCTGCCGACGACGGCCAGCACGGCGGGCAGGTCGTTGTGGAACCCGCCGATCCCGATGGCCAGGGTGACCGGGCACAGGCCGGCGAACACCAGCGCCCGCTGGGGCGAGCGCCCGAAGCACCGTGCCAACCACCAGACGAGCCCCAGCACGGCCAGTGAGCTGGCGACAACGATCATCTTCCACGCCCAGAAGGCGGCGGGCAGCGGCAGGCGGGCGAGCGGCTCGGTGAGCAGGGTGAACAGCGGGCCGTAGGGACTCGGCAGGTGGTGCCAATTCGACAGCGCGTACGCGATGTCGTGTGGTCCGGCGACCGGAGCATTGGTGTACGGGTTGATCCCGCGAACGGCCATCCGCCCGTAGACGAGGTAGTTGAAGGCATCGGTCACGGGCTGCGGCGGGCCCAGAAGGAAAACGACCTGCGCCCCAGCCACCGCAATCGCGACCGCTGCCGTCGGCAGGGCGGGCGCGGCGGCCCAGGCGACGAGCCATCCGGCGAACAGCACCAGCAGCGCGAGGTCGAGGTCCGTCTGCAGCCGCGGGACGCTCGTGGTCAGGTGCGGCAGCAGCCCGTGCAGCGGGCCGTACAGCCAGGGCTGCGGCGAGCGGAGCGTCGGCGGCGAGAGGACGGAGGGTCGCTCGGCGGCCGCGAGGACCAGCCAGAGGCTGGCACCGAGCGCCATGCTCAGCCCGGCGATCGCGCACGCGCTGGCTACGAGTCGCCGGGCGTCCAGGCGCGGTGCGGTTGTGGGCACGGCCGGGACGGGGGCGGCGTGACGGTCGGTCAGGGCGGTCATCGTCGGCACACGTCCTCAGGCCTGCGGCAGCGCGTGCACACGGCGCCTGCGGACCCGCTGTCCTGCGATGCCCAATCCGGCGAGCACGAGGGCCCCCGCAGCGATCAGCAGCGACCCCATAGGGCCCGCGACCCGGGCGACCGTCGCGATGGTCGCGGCCCACGCGATGGACGCCACGACGTTGGCCACGGCGAACCGTCGCCACGGCATCCGTGCCGCGCCCGCGACCAGCGCGGTGACGATGCGAACGCCCGCGATCCAGCGACCGACGAAGACGGCAACGAAGCCGAACCGGGAGAAGAACGACTCCGCTCGCGCGACCGCTCGCCGGCGGTGCGACGAGCCGAGGCCGTCGCGCAGGAGGAACGCGCGGCCGCCGCGACGCCCGAGCAGGTACCCGAGGTTGTCACCCGTGATCGCGGCGGCGGCACCGACCGCGATCACGGCGGGCAGGCTCAGCCGTCCGGCCGCGGCCAGGCCGCCGGCGAGGATCAGCGCCGTCTCGCCCGGGAGGGGGAGGCCGGCCGACTCGCCGAACACCAGCGCGCCGAGGAGCGGATAGCCGACGTGGGCGGGAACGGGGACGATCATGTGGCGCAGGATTCGCCCCGGAGATGAGTCGCGGATGAGTGCTCGGGCTCATCGCCGTCTGATCGGCCGCTCCGAGCATTGACATATCTGCTGACGCGTGAGGCGGCGATGTGTAACCGACGTCGATCGAGCATCGCGCACCCGGAGCGACGCGGCGAGCGCCGGCACGCGAAGTCAAGCGACGCGGGTGGGCAGCACGTTCGGGTGGATACGTGTGCTCGCCCTCCCTTCTCCACCGGCGCCGCTTCGACGCCCAAGTCACTACGCCTTGGGCCTCGCGCGCCGCGAGCGTCGTCCCGGAGTCCACGCGTCGGTCGCAGCCCAGGTCATCGCGGAGGGCTGACCTGGACCAGCGTGACCGCCGTCCGCCGACCTCGTCGCCGCCGGACACACGAACCGCGAGATCCAGAGCAACTCGCGCTCAGCACGCGCACCATCGAAGCGCACCTGCGCAACATCTACGGCGGCCAAACT
>DATDJX010000091.1:0-3647 GCA_036520275.1 Asanoa sp. | reverse complement strand
TCGTTGTCGACGTATCGGCGCAGGCCGTTGGGGCGCTCGGCGTCGCGGACGCACAGGAAGAACTCGAGCTCCGGCCCGATCACGGGCGCGAGGTCCAGCTTCTCGAACTCGGCGACCGCTCGCCGCAGGGCACCGCGAGGGTCGGCCGGGCGCGGGCCGTCCGCCGTGACCGGATGCACGTCGGCGATGCACCAGGCGACCCCCGGCTGCCAGGGCAGGTGCGTGATCGAAGCGAGGTCGGGGATCGCGATCAGGTCGGGGAACCCCTCCGCGCCGCCGACCACGGGCGTGTGGTTGAGATCCGTGCCCATGATCGCGGCGCAGAACGCCAGCCCGTGCTCGGCGACCCGGTTGAACTCGCCGACCGGGACGTCCTTGCCTCGGGGGTAGCCGTGCAAATCGGGATAGACGACCCGCACCGACGTGACCGAGCCTTCCGTTGGTCCACCCGCTCGCGCCACCCGGGCAGTCTCCTCGATCACCATCGCTACCTGGAAGGCCGTCCTCGGCAGCGATGCGCTAACCTACAACCGAATGGTTGTAGGTGATCTGACCGACGAGGCCGTCGACCACCTGTTTCACGCTCTCGCCGACGCCACACGCCGCGACATCCTGCGCCGCTCGGTCCGGGGCGAGCTGTCGGTGTCGCGGTTGGCCGAGGCCTACCCGGTGAGCTTCGCCGCGGTGCAGAAGCACGTCGCGGTGCTGGAGCGGGCCGGTCTGGTCACCAAGGAGCGTCACGGGCGCGAGCAGCTCGTGCGCACCGACCCCGACGCCGTGGGCGGGGCGCGGCGGGCCCTCGACCAGCTCGAGATGGCCTGGCGCGGGCGAGTGGACCGGATGTCCGACCTGCTGGCGACGGGAGGGCAGGACGGATGAGCGTCACCCACGTCGACAAGGACTTCGACAACCTCACGCTGACCCTGGTTGCCGAGTTCGACGCCCCGATTGAGCGGGTGTGGCAGCTGTGGGCGGACCCTCGTCGGCTCGAGCGCTGGTGGGGACCGCCGAGCCACCCGGCGACGGTGGAGAAGCACGACCTCACGCCCGGCGGGGAGGTCACCTACTTCATGACCGGCCCAGCGGGCGAGAGGTCCCGCGGCTGGTGGCGGGTCGCGTCGGTCGATCCGCCGAGATCCCTTGAGTTCACTGACGGCTTCGCCGACGAGGTCGGGACGCCGATCGCCGATGTGCCGACCACCGCGGTGCGGGTGGCGCTCACCGAGCATGACGGCGGCACCCGGATGGTGGTGCGCTCGATCTTCGGCTCCAGGGAGCACATGGAGCGACTGAACACCCTGGGCGCGATCGAGGTCTTCCAGCAGACCGTCGGCCAGATGGACGCCCTGCTCGCCGGCTGACGGCAACCCGATACGGAGGTAGCAGATGGGAGCAGTACACGTGCACGAGTTCATGAGCCTCGACGGCGTGATCGACGCGCCGACGTGGACGTTCGACTATGGCTTCGACCCCAAGATGGCAGAGGTCCTCGGCGCGATCACAGACCGTTCTCGAGGCATCCTGCTCGGGCGCACGACCTACGAGATGTTCGAGCCGGCATGGTCGACGCGTACGGTGGAGGACGATCCCGGGGCGCCGTTCTTCAACGACACGACCAAGTACGTCGTCTCCGGGACGCTCACGACCGCGACATGGCGCAACTCGAAGATCGTCGGTCAGTACGACCCCGACACGATCCGCGGTCTGAAGGACGAGGTCGACGGCGACATCTACGTCAGCGGCAGCATCACGCTGGTGCGTGCGATGCTCGCGGACGGGTTGGTCGACGAGCTCGACCTGTTCGTCTACCCGCTCACCCGCGGGTCCGGTCCGCGCCTCTTCCCCGACGGGGCCGCGCCGGCCAAGCTGTCGCTCGCGGCCTGCGAGTCCTACGAGAACGGCGTGGTGTACCTGGCCTATCGACCGCAGGCGTGAGGCCGACGGCGCCGGTCAGCGCGCGCGCAGCGTCGAGCAGTCGCTCTGAAGGGGCCGGAAGGCCTCGCCCGGCGGTGGGATGGTCAGCGCGTAGTTGGTGCGGCGCACGACGTCGTTGCCGGCGAGGTCCGAGCTGACGACGAGCTGGAACTCGACGGTCGGCGTCGGCTTGTCGTCGCCGACCGCCGGCGTGTTGCGCAGCAGGCCGCGCGTGGTCGCCCGCACCTTCGGGCAGACGTAGCCGGTCTTGCCCGGAGGGATCGTGTCGCCCGCCTTGGCGTCGGCCGTGTGGAGGGGCACGGGGCCGATCGTGACGTGCTTGGGAATCGACGCAGGGCCGCCGCGGTAGCGCTTGCGGCTGACGAGCCGCAGACTGCCGCGGCAGCCCTCGCTCGCCCGCTCCGGACAGCGCACCTTGACCGGGGCGTAGCTGGGGCGCGACCCGTCGAGGACGCGGCTGGGGTCGAGGAGCTGCAGCTGCGTACGGCAGAGGTCCCCGAGCTCACCCCACGAGTAGCTCTCGCCGTTGCACCACCACCTGAAGGGCGTGATCGCGAAGTCGTTGCCGCCGAGGATCGAGCTGAGCAGGGAACGACGCGGCGCCCGCTCCTCCGGCGGTCCGGTCGTCACGGTGGCCACGTGGGACCGCGGCAACGCGACGATCGTGTGCGCGACCGTGTCGCCGATGAGGACGTCGTCGCCGGTGGTGCTGACGTAGACGCCGCTGCGGACCGTGCCGTTGTCGAGCTCGACGTGCGCGCTGAGCAGCTGCACCGGCTGATCGAGCTGGCGGGCGTGCGAGACCAGGCCCGCGGCGACGACGGCGACGAGCGCCATTGCCAGGCGCGGGTCCAGCCGGCCCGGCGGCCGGCGCAGCTGGTGCACGCGAAAGCCGATGATCAGCGCCGCGGCCGCGGCCCACCCGAGGCTCGCCCAGGTCGCCGGAAGCATCAGCGCGAGCGCGACGAGCAACAGGGCGCCGGCGATCATCGCGCCCAGTCGCCACTTCGCGATGCCGCTCACCTGGGCACGCCAGCGTGCGAGGCGGCCCGTGCCCGGCTGGGGGAGCACGGACTTCCGCGACGTGCGTGACGTCGCCAGCCAGGCCAGCGCGCCGGTCGCCAGGGCGGGCAGGATCATCAGCCTCAGGCCCACGACCAGCAGATGCTCGCGAGACATGAGCGATACCGCCTGGTCAGCCGGGAGGTCGGCGTGCCGGAAGCGCAGCCACATGACCATCCCACCGATGAGGTAGACGAACCCTGCGCTCGCAGCGACCCCGCCGAAGATCTGCCCGACCGTCGCCCACACCGCAGCGGGCGCCAAGGGGATGACGCGCGCGGCCTCGGGGGCGTCCGCCGTCGAAGGCGCCTGCACCTCGGGAGCCGGCGCGGCGCCGGCCTCTGCCTGCGACGGGCCAGCGGACCCGGGTGGGCGATCGGCGTCGTCGGCGACCGCGTGCGCCGACCCCGGCGGGTCCTGCGCCGTCGAGCGTCCTTCCTTGTCGCTGCCGGTCGATGACGACACCGCTGTGCTCCCCCGAGCAATGTGGATCGCAGCGCTGGACTCGTGGCGATCGTCGCGAAGCGCCGGCGCATTGGCAAGTCACGCACGACCGGCTGCGTCGGCGCGCTGCCGTGTGCCACCATCGGCCTCCCGTCATGAAGTGGTACCTCAGCGCCCTTCTGATCCTCGCCGGGACCATCGCGGCG
>DATDJX010000090.1:0-4760 GCA_036520275.1 Asanoa sp. | reverse complement strand
GAGTGGGCGTCGACCTTGACCGTGAAGCTCTTCGCGGCGGTGCCCGGGTTGGTCATCTTCAGCCCGTAGAGGGCGCCCCGGCGGCCGTCCGGCACGAAGTCCGTGCGCTGCAGCTGCAGCCCGCCGGTGTCGGGCAGGTCGAAGCGGGTGTAGCCCTGGCCGCTGGTGAACTTGGTGGCCGGGCCGATCCAGTCGCTGTCGATGCCGAACCAGACGCCGTCGAGCAGCTTCAGCGGCGGCGTCCAGAGGCCGCCCATCTCGCCGGTGATGTGCCAGCCGTTCGCGTAGAACCGGCCGTCCTCGAAGCCGACGGAGTAGGCCCGGGTGCCGCTGGCCACCTCCCGCCGGTCCTGCAACCGGTCGGTCGTGGACAGCTCCGGGGCTGCCGCCTTCGCCGCGGGCGCGGTCAGCAGGACCGTCGCAACCGCCAACGTCACTGCACGCCTCACGCGCACGTGATCACCTCCACGGTGTCTCCCCTGGGTCGCTCATCGCGTCCCCGCCCTTTGCCCGGCGGGCCGCCCTCTAAAGCGCTTTAGGTACGGTTCCGGCACGATACACCCGTCGCGCTCCTCGTGCGACGGTACGTCACCCTTCGCACCGCCGTGGAAACCTCGCGCAGCCGACCGACGATCGCCGACGTGGCCCGCCGCGCCGGCGTCTCTCCCGCCGCGGTCTCCTTCGCGGTCAACGACCGGCCGGGGGTGGCGCCGGAGACCCGGGCGCGGATCCTCGCCGCCGCCCAGGAGCTCGGCTGGCGGCCGAGCGCCACGGCGCGCGCGCTCACCGAGGCCAGGACGCGGTCGGTCGGCCTCGTGCTCGCGCGCGACCCCGCGCACCTCGAACTCGACGCGTTCTTCGTCCGCTTCCTCTCCGGCATCGAGCGCACGCTCGCCGCGGCGGACTACGCGCTGCTGCTGAAGCTGCTCCCACCGGGCATCGAGGTCGGCGCGGCGGCCTACGAGCGGCTGGCCGCGGCCGGGCGGGTGGACGGGCTGCTGCTCACCGACGTGGAGCGGCCCGACCCGCGGCTGCCCCGGCTGGAGCGGGTCGGCCTGCCGGTGGTGATCGCCGGCCGGCCGGAGCAGCCCGTCCGGGTGCCGTGGGTGGAGACCGAACATGCGCCGGGCATCGCCGGCGCCGTCGAGCACCTCGTCTCGCTGGGTCACCGCGACATCGCGTTCCTGGGCGGCGCGCCGGCGTACGAGTTCGTGCAGGCCCGGCTCGCGGCGTGGCGTGATGCGCTCGCCGCGGCCGGGCTGCGGGCGGGTCCGGTGGTGCATGCGGCGGACGGCGAGAGCGCGCGCGTCGGCACGCTGCTCGACGGGCCGGCGAGCGCGGTGGTGTGCAGCAGCGACGCGCTGGCGATGACGGTCGTGGCCGCCGCCCGCGAGCGCGGCCTGCAGGTGCCCGGCGACCTTTCGGTGACGGGCTTCGACGACTCGCCGCTCGCGCTGCTCGCCTCGCCGGCGCTCACCTCGGTGCGGGTGGACTACGCCGAGTTCGGCGCGGCCGCGGCGGCTGCGCTGCTCGCCGCGATCGCCGGCGAGCCTCCGCCCGCGTTCACCCCGTCGCCGCCGCGCCTGGTGCGGCGGGCCTCGACGGCTCAGCCGGCGTAGCGCGTGGTGAGGGTGAACGGACCGGATCCGGTGCGCCGGAGCACGGTGATCGTGACGGTGTCGGCCGACGTGACGCGGCATATGGCGGAGAGCCGACACGGTCCCGGCTGCCGGCCGCGTGCGTGGTGGTCAGCTGCCGGCGCCGGAGGAGATCCGCAGGTCGTAGTTCGCCCGCGCGGGCCCGTGCAGCCGGAACCTCGCCTCGCCGTCGAGGTGCGGCCGGATCCGGAACGAGCGCCGGGTGGCGGACGGTCCGAGCGCTCCGCGGAAGGTGGTCGTCCGCGGCCCAGTCCACGGCGTGAGCACGTCCTTGCGGGCCGCGGCGAGCGAGGCGGCGGTCGGCCGAGCAGCGGGGTGTACCGACCACGCGACGCCGGGATAGCTGACCTGGGCGTACGTCTCCGCCCAGGCCTCGCCGGGGTTGGAGCCGTACCGGCTGCCCTCGTCGCCCGGCGCGAGCCGGCTGGCGAGGGTCCGTGCGCAGACGAGCTCCTCGGACGCCCAGTACTTCGGGCCGCAGCCGCGCCCGTGACCGCCACGGACGTACGTGCTCGGGCGGGATCCACGCCTCCGGCAACCGGTCGTCAGCCAGCAGCTCGCGCAGCCAGCGCGCGTCCTCGCGGTCGGTCTTCGCGCGCCGCTTATGGCCCCGCAGCGCACGCGTCTGCACCGGCTCGGCCAGCTGCGCCAGCGCGCCCGTCGCGGCCAGCGCGTCGCAGACGAACCAGCCGGTGCACGCCTCGACCGCGACCTCGATCCGCCGGCCGGCAAACCGCGCCGCCCATCGCGACGGCTGTCGGCGTGGCATCGATCCGACCGCGACTCACCCCGCCCGTCTCGCTGTCCAGCGCGTCGAAGTGATCTGCGCTCGATGCACGTCAAACCCGCCTACGATCGCCATCAGGGCCTCCTTCGAGTTCCGGCAGTTGCCTATCGCGCGAACGATCTCGCGCCGAGCCGAAGGGGCCCGAGTTCATGCCATCTTTGCGCAACAGGGACCCGTCTCTTCTGAATGGGTACTGCCGCTGTAGTGCAGCCAGAGCATGAGGGCCGTCCCGCGAGTCGCAGGAGTGTTGCCGATCCGCGCTGTCCTCGTAGGCCGTCGAGGGCCTCCCGACCGAGGGCGAGATGTGAGGGCGCTAGCGTCCTGCCCATGACTTTTCCGACAGGCACGCGCAGTCTCGGCCCCGACAATGCGTCGCTGCAGGTCAAGACGTACCGCGAGGGCCTGGCCGCCAAGGCGGGCCACGATTTGATCATTGATGTGACGCGTTGGGACGCGACGCTCGAGGTCGCCGACGACCCCGCCGGCTGGACCGTCGAGCTGAACGCGGACCCTCGCTCGCTCGAGATCCGCGAGGGCCTACACGGCGTCAAGCCGCTGACGGACAAGGACCGCCTCGAGATCCGCAAGAACATCGACGAGAAGATCCTCGGCGGCAGTCCCATCCAGTTCCGCGGGAGCAGCGTGCGGCTGGCCGACGACGGTGGTCGGCTCACGGTCGAGGGCGAACTGTCGATGGCTGGCAGCACCCGGCCGCTTACCGCGCATCTGAGCGTGCAGGACGGCGCCCGGGTCAGCGGCGCAATTCCCGTGAAGCAGAGCGGTTGGGGCATCAAGCCCTACCGCGGCCTGATGGGGGCATTGAAGGTCCGCGACGAGATAGAGGTCGTAATTGCCGCGGATCTCGCCACAAACTAATCCGCGCGACGCCTTTACCGGCGGTTGGGCGTGATCGATTACGACGTCTTCCTCGCCGACGGACCGCTGACCGACCTCCGCCACAAGCTGGCCCTCTTCGCTCATCCTGCTGTGCTCATTGAACGTGGTTGTTTGCGGCTGGTCCATTCGTGGTCGAGGATCGACATGACGGCGAGTGATTCGTAGGCGCCGTTGGTCAGCAGCGCGTCGCGGAGAACGCCCTCGTCGATGAAGCCGACGGCGGCATAGGCGCGGCGGGCGCGCTGGTTGTGGACCTTGACGTCGAGCCACACGCGGTGGGCGGCGAGCGTCCCGAAGGCATGGTCGAGGACCAACGAGAGTGCCCGACGGCCAAGCTGCTGTCCCGTTCTTGTGACGATGATGCGTCGTAGCTCGATGCTGTGGTGCTCGCTTGTGAGTCCGGCGAGCAGCACGAACCCGAGCGGATCGGCAGCGTCGGTGACGAGCAGATGCGCGTAATCGGGGTCGGTGAGCGCGTGCTCGTGCCGCGCGCGCGACCAGTGGATCACGAACGGCGAGGCGTCGGGGTCCGCCTCGGCGGCGAGCACGAAGTCAAGATCGGCAGCGCTCGTCTCGCGAAGCCGCAAGTCCATGCCCGCACTCTGCCAGAGCCGACGGGTGGAGACCCGAGGCGCGCGCTCGACTTCGGGATCCCGCGCTGCCGGCGTGTACCGTTCGAACCAAGCGGCTCCCGAAGCCACAACGCCGCCCGCGCGAACTGGAGCACGGTTAGACGAGACCGCCGCACACCGTGCGCGAGGGCGCGTTTCGTCTGCCCCGCCGGACACGCCTGCTCTGGACGACGAGCAGACGTCCAGCGTGACGCCGCCCGGGCTGTCGCAACTTCCGCAAAGGACGAGCGCTGGCCTCTGCGCTCAGGCGTCCACTCGGGTGCCGCGTCGCCGTCCATGCCGACGCCGGCGATGCACGACACCTCGCCATACGTCTTGCTGAGCGCCGGATAGGCCTTGACGAGCGGCAGGAGGTCGATCGTCTCCACCGATGTAGTGCACAGACTAATACGTCTCTTTGAGCGTCGAGCCAGATTTCACCCCTAGGAGATGACTTAGGAGGCGCTCCGTGCGCTTGTGCGATTCGGCACAGAGCGTCTTATCGCCTAGGACGCCCGGCCGCGCCTCCTATTCCCTGACGTGCATCAGCTCGATTCGGTGCCCATGATTCCCTCGTCCTGCCGCCCACCCTCGACCGCGATCCGATGCCGCATCGGTTCCGTGAGTGGTCGGAGCCGCTGCGGCCGATCACAGTGGGTCGAACTCTGCCGGTGGTCGGCACCCGTCCGAGATAGGGCCGGACCGACGGGTCGCTCCGAGCACGATCCGCAACCGACTCTCCACCACCACGCGCCAATCGACCGCGACTGCGGTTTTGGCCGACGAAGTGCCGCTGCTCGGCGAAAC
>DATDJX010000089.1:0-24621 GCA_036520275.1 Asanoa sp. | reverse complement strand
CCGCGCGAGTTCTCGGATGCCTTCGAAGTAGCCCTCGCGCGGCGCGCCCGGCGCGAACAGGATGAGCATCGACGCCGGCTCGCCGGACTCGTTGCGGAAGGCGTGAATGCCGCCCTCGGGCACGTAGAGGAAGTCGCCCGGCTCCGCTTCTGTCCACTTTGCACCGTCGAAGAGCCGGACCGTGCCGGACAGGACGAAGAACGACTCGGACAGCGTGCGGTGGAAGTGGGGGTCGGGACCGCTCGGCGTGGCCGGCATGTTCCACCGGTAGAGGCCGAACCGCCCGCCGGTGGAGGCGCCGGTGGCGAGGTAGCCGCTGGTACCGCCGCTCGCGTACACGAGTTCGGGCTCGTGGCCGGCGGGCCGGAAGGCCGCGCTGACCTCGCCGCCCGCCCCGAAGTAGCGGGGATCGGGGTAGGACATCGTCGTCTCCCTTCGCGGTCAGCGGGGCGCGAACCGGCTGTCGCGCGAAGCCGCGCCGGACGCCCGGTAGAGGTCGCGCAGTAGGCAGATCTCGGCGCCGTGGTGCATGGTCTCGCGATTGATGTGCACGACGAGCGCGCCCATCGGGTCGTTGGCGAAGTACGCGCCGCGGGGGCCGAGCGGCGTGGCCATCTCGTCGTCGCTCAGGGCCGCGATGCCGTCGGTCCACCAGGCGTAGACCCGGTCGAGGAACGCGAGCCCCTCGGCCGCGCTGCCCGGCAGGCTGCCCGGCACCCGCCGCGGGTCGAACATGGAGGCGTCGGCGGGCACGTTGCTGTCGCCGAAGAAGGCGCTCGCCCGGGTGGCGAAGCCGACTCCGATGTGGACCAACCGCCAGGCGATCGTTGTGAAAGGCGGCGGCGAGGGCTCCGGTCCTTCGCCGCCGTCGAGGTGGAACGCCCCGTCGTCGCCGCGCCGCAGGCTCCAGCAGCCCTCGACCGGCTCCCAGAAGTACTCATCGTCGGTCAACCCGCCCAGGCGCGGGCGGAAGATGCTGCTCCAGTAGAACTGGAGCTGCCCGACCACGATGCCGTTCCAGTCGATCCCCATGCGGGGACCCTATCCGGCCGCCCGGGCGTGTCGCCAAGCATGGGCTCGGGCCGCCACCGGCCCGCCTGCGACGACCGGCGTCCGTGCCGCCGCCGGGACCACCACGGGTGTGGCGCGGATCACCGCGGCCAGCGCCTCGGCCCGGCGGATCCGCGCGGCCTCGGCGGCATCCTCCGCGGCGCGCCACGCCTGGCGTTCCCGGTGTGCGGCCGCGCGTTCCGCGGCGCGCTGGCCGTCGCGCACCGCGCGGCAGAGCGCGATCTCCTGTTCGACAGGGTGCAGCCGCGGGTCCCAGCCGTGCCGGTGCGCCAGCGCATCGGTAAGGTCCACAGGGGACAGTGCATTGTGGGCACAGGCACGCATGGCGGCCCGGTGCAGGAAATGCTCGCGGTCGGCGTACTCGGCCGGCGTCCGCTGCGTGCGCGGCGCGGGCAGCGTAACGGTGGCCTCGAGGCGACGCGCGGCCGTCTCGGCCGCCTCGTACGCCGCCCACGCCTGCTCCGCCTCGGCCTGCGCGACGAGCCACTCGGCACGGCGGCGCGCCGCGGCCTCCTCGGCTTCGGCCACGGCCGTCGCGGCCGCGGCGGCCGCCCGGTCGGGCCGGTCGGCGAGGGCCACGACCTGGGTCGCGTCGATGTCCTCGACGGGGACCGGGACGGTCGCCGGCCGGCGGCCGCGGCGGCCGGCCAGTTGGAGCCCCGCGAGCGACAGGGTCGCGAACAGCACGAGGATGGTCCAGATGGCAGCGGCCCGCGGCACGCTGACCAGCACGTTCTGCATGACGGTGTGCATCAACGACACCTCTCGGGCGATGGTCGAAGGGGAGGGAAGGAGGCGCTGCCGGGTCAGGCGCGCGCCGCGGGCGGAGCCCGCTCGCCGGCCGCCCGTGGGCGCGACCCGCCGGCCGGTTCCTCGTCACTCGACACCGCCGGCGCGGGCACCGGGTGACCCCCGGGCGCCCGCACGAGCCGCGGCACGGCCGCCTCCGCCCGACCGGCCGCCGGTCGAGCCACCTGGGTCACCGCCGGGGCCGGCGCCGCGACCACCGCCGAAGCGCCGCCCTGGGCGGGCGCCGTGAGCGCCGTGGCGCCCAGCCCGGCGGCCAGCGCCAGCGCTGCCAGGCCGGTCAGGACCCGAGCCGACGTGCGGCGCACCCACCGCAGCGGGCGGGCGAGTACGGCTGGGACCACCGCCCCACCGTACCCCCACGCGGCGGCGGCTCCGTTCCCGGTCGCTCCACTGTTGAGCGGACCCGGCGTGTTCCCGGAAACTCCCGCCACCGCATCCGCACGCGGCCCTTACCGTCCCCGTACACGCGTGCCCTAGGTTCAGACACCATGGCCGACCGCGCGACCGTTGCCCACGTCCTGCGCCGCGCCGCCTTCGGGCCGACGGCCGATGAGGTCGACGCCGCCGAACGGGTGGGTCTCGCGGCCACCGTGGACGCGCTGGTCGCGCCGGCGACGCCGGACGCGGGTGCCGCTGCCACCCCGCCGCCCCGGCTGGGCCCCGATCCGTTCCACACGCTGGGCGGGAAGCGGAGCCGCGAGGACCGGCAGAAGGCCAACCATGCCCGGCGCGACCAGATCACGACGACGATCGCCTGGTGGGTGGACCGGATGGTCGCGGCCGAGCACCAGCTCGCCGAGAAGCTCGTCTTCTTCTGGCACGGGCACTGGGCGACCAGCGTGCAGAAGGTGAAGTCGGCACAGCTGATGCTGAGGCAGCAGCAGACGTTCCGCGACCTCGGCCACGGCGACTTCGGCGCGCTCGCCGCGGCGATGGTCCGCGACCCCGCGCTCATCATCTGGCTCGACGGGCAGAAGAACACCCGCCGGGCGCCCAACGAGAACCTCGCCCGCGAGCTGATGGAGCTGTTCACGCTCGGGATCGGCCACTATGCGGAGACGGACGTCAAGGAGACCGCCCGCGCGCTGACCGGATGGACCGTCGACCGGGTGACCGGCACCGTGCGGTTCGTCGAACGCCGTCACGACCACGGTACGAAGACGATCCTCGGGCAGACCGGCTCCTACGACGCGGAGAGCCTCGCGGCCCTGCTCGTCCGGCAACCGGCGAACGCGCCGTTCCTCGCCGGCCGGTTCTGGTTCCGGTTTGCCTCGGGCGAGCCGATGCCGGCCGCGGCGACCGCCCGCCTGGTGACGGCCTACGGTGCTAACCGCGACGTGACCGCGCTGCTGCGCGCCCTGTTCACCGATCCGATGTTCCCGGCGACCAAGGGCCAGCTGGTCAAGCAGCCGGTCGAATGGACGGTTGGCGCGATGCGCCAGCTCGGCGTGCGGCCGTCCGCCCTGACCGAGCAGCAGCGCAAGCAGGTGCTCGCCGGGCTGAACGGGCTCGACCAGGTGCCGCTCAAGCCGCCCAGCGTCGGCGGGTGGCCGGCGGACGCCGCCTGGCTGACCACCTCGGCACTGCAGGTGCGGATGCGCGTCGCGGAGCTGCTCGCGGCCCGCGCCGCCACGCCGGTGGTCGACAAGCTCGCCGCGGCACCGAAGAGCGGCAGGGCGGACGCATTGGCCCGGCTGCTCGTCATCGACGCGTGGACCGAGCGCACCCGCGCGGTCCTCGACGCCGCCGCACCGCAACCGCGACGGTTGCTCTCCCTCGGTCTCGTCAGTCCCGAGTACACCGTCCTGTAAGGAGCCGTTGTGGACACCCTGACCAGACGGCGTCTGCTGATCGCCAGCGGCGTTGTCGGCGCCGGCGCGCTCGCCGCCGGCGCGACGGCCTACTCGATGCGCGACATCTTCGACACGGCCGGCGAGAAGCCGGCTGAGGACGGAACGCTCGTGGTCGTCACCCTGTACGGCGGCAACGACGGCCTCAACACCGTGGTGCCGCACGGCGACCCGGCCTACCAGGACGCCCGGCCGGAGCTCGCATACGCGGCCGACACGGTGCTCCCACTGACCGGCGAGGCCGGCCTCAACCCGGCCCTGAAGGGGCTGCACCGGCTCTACGGCGAGGGCCGCCTGGCGATCGTCCGCGGCGTCGGCTACCCGAAGCCCGACCGCAGCCACTTCCGGTCGATGGACATCTGGCAGACCGCGCAGCCGGACCGGCCCGGCACCACGGGCTGGCTCGGCCGCTGGTTGGACGAGTACGGCCGCGACCCGCGGCTGGCCATCTCGTTCGAGCCGGTCCTGCCGCCGCTCATGGCCGGCGCGCACAGCGCCGGCGCGGCCGTGCCGCTCGCCGGCCGCAAGCGGGCGACGGCGCTCACCGGCGCGACCGAGGGCTTCGCTGCGGCGCAGGCCGGCGAGTCGCCGCTACAGGCACGGGCGGCCGCCTGCTTCGGCGACCTGCGCGCCGTCGACGCGATGATCAAAGACGTACGCGACGGGACCACCGCCGAGCCGTCCGAGGGCAACGGCGCGGACCCGGCCACTGGCACCGGTGGCCAGACCGCTCTGGATGCGCAGCTGGACCTCGTCGCGCAGTGCGTCGAGGCGAGAATCGTCACCCGCGCGTACTCGGTGTCGCTGGGCGGGTTCGACACGCACGCCGACGAGAAGCAGCTGCAGGAGATCCTGCTCGGCCAGGTCGACAACGCCGTCGCCCGGTTCGTGGAGCGGATGTCCCACACGGATGCCGGCCGCAAGGTCGTCGTCGCGATCTACTCCGAGTTCGGCCGTCGGGTGCGCGCCAACGCGAGTGAGGGCACGGACCACGGCACCGCGTCGAACGTCTTCCTGCTCGGCGCCGGCGTGCGCGGCGGGCTGCACGGCGAGATGCCGTCGCTGACCGACCTCGACGACGGCGACCTCAGGTTCACCACCGACTTTCGGGACGTCTACGCGATGCTGCTCGCCGACGTGCTGGGCGCCGACCCGGCCGCGGTGCTCGCCGGATGGAAGACGAGGCTGGCCACACTCGGGTGAGTTTCGCTGGGCGGAACGCCGTGGTGACCTCGCGACACGTGCGGTGAAACGTCGACCTCGGACGTACGGCGGACCGGGAGCTTCCCGCGGATCCCCCTGGACGGAGGGCGACAATGTCGGCGGACGAGCCCGGGCTCGAGCCTCTCGAGCCGGAGGTGCTCGACCAGCTCAGGCAGGTCAGCACCGCCACCCTGGCCACCCAGCTGTACCGGCGCGGCATCCGGCAACCGGCGCTGCTCGGGGTGCGGCCGCTGAGCCGGGCGGTGGACGGGTTCGTCGGCGAGGCGTTCACGATGCGGTTCATCCCGGCCCGGGAGGACGTCAACCCGCTCGACCCGTACCGCAGCGGCAACACGCTGCAGTGGGAGGCGATCGAGCAGGTGCCGGCCGGCCAGGTGATCGTGGTGGACAGCCGCGGCGACGCCAGCGCCGCCTCCGGCGGCGACATGTTGATGACCCGGGCGATGGTGCGCGGCGCCGCCGGGTTCGTCACCGACGGCGGGCTGCGCGACGGACAGGTGCTGGCCACGCTGCCGTTCGCCACCTACGCCAGCCAGGTCACCATCACCACCCGGGCCGCGTTCCACCACGTCGCGGACCTGCAGGTACCGATCGGCTGCGCCGGGGTCGCGGTCTACCCAGGCGACGTGCTGGTGGGCGACCGGGATGGCGTGGTCGTCGTCCCGCGCGCGCTCGCGCCCGAGATCGCCGGACCGGCGCTGGAGCAGGAGCGGCTGGAGGCCTTCGTCGGCGAGCGGATCAAGGGGGGCGCCGCCCTGTGGGGCAACTACCCGCCCAGCGACCAGACCCGGGCCGAATACCACGCGAGCCTCGAGCACGGCCGGTCATGACGGCACGGCTGAGGGTCGGGTGGGCTGGCGTGCGTCGTTCGTGCAGGCGCTGGAGAAGGTGGACCCGAACATGGCGGTGACCATCGAACACAAGGACTCCGAGCTGGGCCAGATCGAGGGCCTCGAGCTGGCGACCCGCACCCAGTGGGGGGCGGCGGGTCGGTGAGGACGGGCCGCGGCCCGGCTTCGAGGCACCGGGCCGCGGCCTCCTTTCGCGTATTCCCGCACGGTCGATCGCGCTGCACCCCGGCCGGGTCATCGAGGCCGTGGTCCTGTGCTACGCGGCCAACCATTCGAGCGCGGTCTCGGCGTGGAGGAGCACCGAGATGTGGCCGTCGTCCGGGTACAGCCGCAGGTGGGCCGACGGCAGGTGGGCGGCGAGCCACTCGCCGTGGGAGCTCGGCACCATCCGGTCTGCGGCCCCGTGCATCAGCAGCACCTGCCGGGTGATCGTGGTGGGGTCGCAGCCCCACGGCAGGACATAGGCGAGATCGTCGTCGACGAGCCCGCCGGTCCCGGCGGCCACGGCCGGACGGACGACGTCGAGCAGCCAGCCCCACGCTGTGTCGAAAGCCGCCTCGTCCCTGGGCGTGAACCCGGGGTCGGCGTCGGTGGCGGACGCCTCGTACCGCTCCTTGGCCGCGCGGCCTTCGGTGGCTGCGCGCAAGGACGCCTCGCCGGACGGCGCCATGCCGGCGAACCAATCGAGCCCGGGGACGCCGTACGGCGCGAGGCCGGACACGCTGACCGCGCCTGTCACGCGGTCGCCGAGCAGGGCGGCGCAGGCGAGGGCGTGGGAACCGCCGCCGGAGTGGCCCATGACGGCGATGCGTTCGAGGCCCAGCGCGTCGGCGACCGCGGCGGTCAGGGCGGCCGCCGACCCGACCGTCCGCCCGGGTTGCGGGGTCGAGCCGCCGTAGCCCGGCCGGTCGTACGACAGCCAGCGCACCCCGTGTTTACGGGCGGCGTCGAACAGCGGCACCGGTGGCGCGCCGATGTTGGGTGTGCCGTGATGCCAGAAGACCGGCAGCTCGCCCGAGCCGCTGTCGTACATGTGCAGCGTCCGGCCGCCGCCGAGGTCGAGGTCGCGCTCCGCCACCACGGCCCGAGGGTAACGTCCGGCCGGTCGGGTCCGGCCGCGGGCGCCGGCCGGGCAACCCTGCGGGATCGGCGCGGCTCCTTGGCTATGCTCGGTGAGCTGGGTCTTTCCCGCTCCCGCGTCGCTTCGGGTCGGCGACGAGGCGGCCCGAAGGTGGTGGCCAGGATCCGTGTGGGTCGACGAGCTCCGCTCGCTCAGCCTGTTCGACGGGCTGACCGACGACCAGATCGCCGAGCTGGCCCGAGCCGGCACCGAGGTCAGCATCGAGGTCGGCGTCGAGCTGTTCCGCCAAGGCGAGCCGGCCGCGTCCTGGTGGGTCCTGGTCGACGGCGAGATCGACCTGGTCCGCCACGTCGGCCGCGACGATGTCGTCGTCGGGACGATGGACGTCCCGGGCCGGTGGGCGGGCGGGTTCCGGGCCTGGGACGAGCACGGCGTCTACCTCGCGACGGGCAAGGGACGGGCACCCGGGCGGGTCCTCCGGGTGCCGGCCGACGCGCTTCGCGAGCTGGCCCGCGCCTGGTTCCCATTCGGCGCGCACCTCATCCAGGGCCTCTACGTCACCGCGCGCTCCATCGAAGCGACCGCGCGGCAGCGCGAGTCCCTGGTGACCCTCGGTACGCTCGCCGCCGGCCTGGCACACGAGATCAACAATCCCGCGGCCGCCGCGGTACGGGCGGTCGACGGGCTGGCGGACGCCTGCGCCACGCTGGTGTCGTCGCTCGGCCGTCTCGCCCGCGCGTCGGGCCCGGCGGACGGCTCCGCGGAGCGGCTCGGCGCGCTCGACCAGCTGCGGCATGAGATCCGCCCGCCGGAGCCGGGATTGAGCCCGCTGGCGATCGCCGACCAGGAGGACGAGCTGTCGTCCTGGCTGGCCGGCCACGGCGTCGAACGAGACTGGATGATCGCCCCGGCGCTCGCGACGGCCGGGGCCGACGTCGCGTGGTGCGAGCGAGCGGCGACGGTGCTCGGACCGGCCCTGGAGCCGGGCCTGGAATGGGTGGCGAGCAGCGTGTCGGCGGCGGCGCTACTCGCGGAGGTGAAGGAGTCGACCCGGCGCATCTCCGACCTCGTCGCCGCGGTCAGGTCCTACTCGCAGATGGACCGCGCGGCCGTCCAGCAGATCGATGTGACGGACGGGCTCGAGAGCACCCTCATGATGGTCGGCCACCGGCTCGGCGACGGCCTTGAGGTCGTGCGCTCCTACGACGCCGGGGTGTCGCGGATCGAGGCGTACGCCGGCGAGCTCAACCAGGTGTGGACCAGCATCATCGACAACGCGGTCGACGCGATGGGCGGCACCGGGACATTGCGGATCTCGACGCGGGCCGACGGTGACCACGTGCTCGTGGAGATCGCCGACACCGGGCCCGGGATGACGCCGCAGGTGGCGGCGCGCGCGTTCGACCCGTTCTTCACGACCAAGGGCGTCGGCGAGGGTGCCGGTCTCGGTCTGGACATCGCGCGGCGCATCGTCGTCGATCGCCACGGCGGCACGATCGCCATCGACTCCCGGCCGGGCGAGACGATCCTGCGCGTACGGCTTCCGCTCCGGCTGCCGGGCGGATAGACCGACCCTTCTCGCCCGGACGTGGGGACACGCGGCCTTGACAGCAGGATGTGGGTCAGTCATTGTTGCCTCAATGAGTGCTGAGCTACCTGAGGTCGAACTGCGCGCCCGGATACATGCCGCGCTCGGCGATCCCTCCCGGTTGACGATCGTCGAGCGTCTCGCAGTCAGCGACGCGTCGCCCGGCGAGCTCGGGCGCCTCCTCGGACAACCCACCAATCTGATCGCCCACCACCTCGGCGTGCTCGAAGCTGCCGGGCTGCTCGTTCGCACTCGATCGGAGGGCGACCGTCGACGGACCTATCTGCGGCTCGTGCCCGAGACGTTGACCGGGCTTCTCCACCCGGCGACGTTTCCGGCGCCGCGTGTCGTGTTCGTATGCACGCACAACTCGGCTCGTTCCCAGTTGGCGGCCGCGCTGCTGGCACAGCGGGCGGGCTTGCCGACCACCTCGGCGGGCACCGAACCGGCATCACGGGTGCACCCTCGCGCCATCCGGGTCGGCCGTCGGCACGGACTCCGGTTAGGCGATGCCCGGCCGGTCCACGTCGACGAGGTGATCCGCCCGGACGACCTCGTCATCTCCGTCTGCGACCACGCGCACGAACGTCTCAGGACTCGACCCGCCGATCTGCACTGGTCGGTTCCCGACCCGGCCCGGACCGACACAGACGCCGCGTTCGAGCGCGCCTTTGCCGACATCGCCGATCGCATCGACCGCCTCGTCCCCGTCCTGGAAGGGAGCCGACCGTGACTGACGTCACCGCCCACTACTTCGGTGATTTGTCCATCGATCAGCAGCTGGCCCTGCGCACGGCTGCGCGGCGTCTCGGCGACGACTTCGCCGGCGCCTACAGCGCGGAAACCATCGAACGTTTCCTGCACTCCAGCTATGGCCAGTTCGCCGCCCGCAGCACGGTGGCCAACTTTCTGCCGCTGCTCGCCGAGCGGTTCGCGCGGCAGCGGCTGACCGCCCTCGCCAGGGTCGAAGGCCTACGCACCGACGCCCGGCCGGTCGTGCTGTTCCTGTGCGTACACAATGCCGGCCGCAGCCAGATGGCGTTGGGCTTCTTCCAGCACCTGGCGGGCGACCGGGCCATCGCGTGGTCCGGCGGTTCCGAGCCCGGCTTCGAAGTCAACCCCGCGGCGATCGCGGCGATGGCCGAACGCGGCATCGACATCTCCGACGAATACCCCAAGCCGTGGACCGACGAAGTCGTCCGGGCCGCCGACGTCGTCATCACGATGGGTTGCGGCGACGCCTGCCCGATCTTCCCGGGCAAGCGGTACGAGGATTGGATCCTCGACGACCCCGCGGGCAAGGCGGTCGAAGACGTCCGCCCCGTCCGCGACGAAATCGAGCGGCGGATCCGCCACCTCCTGGCGGAGCTCGGGGTGCCCGTAACCGCCTAGCGAAGCGGAGATGCGCGCTATGGACAGCGTCGCGCTGTGGCGGCGACTGCTCGGCGAGTCTGTGGGAACGGCCCTGCTGGTGACCGCCGTCGTCGGCTCGGGCATCATGGCCGCTCGGCTGTCTCCCGGAAACGTCGGTCTCCAGCTGCTGCAAAACTCGATCGCCACCGCCTTCGCCCTCGGCGCGTTGATCCTCATGTTCGGCCCGGTGTCGGGGGCACACTTCAACCCGGTCGTCTCGGCGGTGGACTGGTTCCTCGGCAGGCACACCGGTGGTCTTCGCCTTCCTCAGCTCGCGGCCTACGTGGTGGCGCAGGTCGCCGGCGCCATTCTCGGCGCCAGCCTCGCGAACCTGATGTTCGCGCTGCCCGCCGTGACCTGGTCGTCGACGCGGCGCACGGGCGGTCACCTCTGGCTCGGCGAGGTCGTCGCCACCGCCGGACTCATCCTGCTCATCTTCGCGATGTCCCGATCGGGTCGTACGGCCGGAGCACCGGCCGCAGTGGGCGCCTACATCGGCGCCGCCTACTGGTTCACCTCGTCGACCTCGTTCGCCAACCCGGCTGTCACCGTCGGCCGCGCGTTCACCGACACCTTCGCCGGCATCGCCCCCTCGTCCGTCCTCCCCTTCGTCGTCGCTCAGCTCGTCGGGGGGATCGTCGCAGTCGCGTTGCTGGTCGCGTTGTACCCGGATGGACGGCGCGCGGCCGACGAGGTCGTGCTCCCCCACAACGGCGCAACACCATCTGGAAGGGACGTCGATGCGGCGGCTCATCATCGGCGGTAGCGACGCCGCGATCAGCGCCGGGCTGCGCGCCCGTCGGCTGGACCCTGACGCGCAGGTCACGCCGGTGGTCGCGGACAACTATCCAACGTCAGCATCTGTGGGATCCCCTACCACGTCTCCGGTGAGGTTCCCGACCGGCGACAGCTTGCCCATCGCACGACGGCCGATCTGGAATCGGCCGGGCTCCGGCTGCGATTGAGCCATCGCGCGACCCGCATCGACCCGTCCACACGCACGGTCGACGTGGTCGCGCCCGACGGAACCCAACCGATCCTCGAATACGACCGCCTCGTCGTGGGCACCGGAGCGGTGCCGGCGATGCCTCCGATCGACGGACTCGACCGCCTCGGCGCCGTCCACGGTGTACACGTGCTGCACACGATGACCGACGCGTTGGCGTTGCTGAGATCGATCCGCGAATGCGCACCAACCTGCCGGACGTGTTCGCCGCCCGAGACTGCGTTACACCTACCACCGGCTCCTCGAAGACCATGTCTGCCTGGTGTCCGCCGGAGGCCTGCGTGGCGCGAAGTGGCCACGACACGCTCGGCCGACCTGGGGTGCTAGCGAACGGTTACCCGATGAGTGCCCGCCTCGAGCTCGACGCGTGAGCCGTCGTCGCGCACCAGGCGAGCGGGCACCGGGCTGTCGATCTCGGCCTCAGCACCCGAGATCCGCACCTCCACCGGTCCGTGTGGAGTGGGGACCGCGCCCGCGGCCTCGCGCAAGGGCCCCAAGCGTGGCGCGATCCGAACGCGGGCGTAGCCCGGCTCGTCGGGGGTGATGCCGAGCACGTAGGCGACGAGGTCGCGGGTGGGAGTGCAGCTCCAACCGTGTACCGGCGTGCCCCAGCCCCAGCATTCGCCGAACGTGTCGTACCCGTCGACGAGGAACTGGCCCCATCGTCGGACGAGCTCGATGAGGCGCACGGCGCGGTCGGCGCGTGCCACGGCGTCGTGGACCGCATAGCTGAAGAAGGGCTCCGCGCTCACGATCTCGCGGTCGGCGTCCCAGGCGATGCGCTGGATGCCCCGGGCCTGGTCGGCTGCCTTCTGCATGTCGTAGCCACCGGTCTCGCTGCCGATCCAGGACCGCACGACGACGCGGTCCGGGTCGGTCATGGCATCAACGATCGCGCCCCACCGTGGCGCGGGTGCCAAGCCCGAGATCACCGCGGCGGCGTTCGCGGCCTGGGAGGCAGCCGGCATCCGCTCGCCGTCGAGGATGTGGTCCACGTAGAGGCCCCGGTCGGCGTCCCAGAAGTCTTCGTAGCCGCGCGCGGCGGCCGTGTAAAGACCGCGGGCCCAGTCCGCGGATCCCGAGTTGCCCACCGCCTCGCTCAGCGCGGTGTACTCCTGCAGCCCCCGAGCCCACAGCGCGGTCAGGATCGAGCTGCGTCCGGTCAGGAAGATGCTCGACCAGTCGACCAGGCTCCACTCCGGTACGTCGTTGATCGTCCCGCGGTCGTCGGCGTAGTCGGCATACCAGCGCAGCACGCGCTCGACCGTCGGCAGATGCTTGCGAACACGCTCGACATCACCCTCGTAGCGGTACTGCTCGTGCACGCCGTGCACCCAGCTCAGTGCCCAGTCCGGGATCGTCAGGCCGCCGCTTGCCTCCATCTCGCCCGCGACGCTCATCGGCAGCATCCCGTCGGGCCGGGGTGAGTCGCTCAGCTCCAGGTAGTTGCGCGCCAAACCCCAGTCCGCGTTGGTGGTCAAGTGCACCAACTGGTGGACGACCCCGTCGCCGACCCAGGCGCGCTGCTCCCGGGTGGGACAGTCGGTGGAGGCGTCGAACGAGTTCAGCCGTACGGTGCGCACGCCGGCCCGGTAAATGGCGTTCAGCACGGGGTCATCGCTGCGGAAGTAGGCGCCCCCGGCCCATGGATACAGGTACTCCCGCACGGCCAGCCGGTCGATGGTGACGGTCGCGTCCCGCTCGGCATGCACGACGAGGTGGACGTAGCGCAGGCCGTTGATCTCGCACGCCGTGAAGCTGTCGTCGCTACCGCGGGCGATGTAGCGGGCGCCGGTCTCCGGATCCGACTCGGCCGCCCCGGTCTCTGGCCGGAACGCCTTCTCGCGGTACTGCAGCTCGACCACCGTTCCCGCCGGCGCTCGGACATCCAGCTCGACGAAGCCCGCGACGATCCGCCCGAAGTCCACCCCGACGTGGTGCACCCTGCGGGGTCCCACCGTGAACGTGGCCGGCAGTTGTGTGTCGGCCGATCCGGTGGACGGCTCCAGGAGTACCTGGGTCACACGGGACACCGGATCCTCGCCGGTCCATTTCGGGCCGGGCCGGCTGGACGAGTCCAGGACGGCCGCCGGCGCGACCCGGTCACCGCTCAGCTGCGAAATCCCGCGCGGCTGCAGCCGGCCGAAGGGAAACGTCGGCGGCCGCGACCGGGCCAGCCCACCCATGTGTATGGCGGCCCGCACCGCGGCCTGCGACCAGTCCGAGTCATCGAAGTCGCGGCGCTGCCAGCCGTGCGGCAACTCCCGGGCGTCGAGAATCTCTACCGGTACACCACGAATCCCGCGAGTGTCGGGAGGCACCGACCACGCCGTCGAACGCCGCGAGCGCCACCGACCGTCCGAAACCAGCTCCACCTCACCGAGCAACGCCTCGAACACCAGCACGGCGTCCCCGCCCACACCGCCGGAACCGGCCGGTGGCATCCAGAACGAGTTGGGCCGCCCGTAGTACGTCACCAGGACCGCCACCACGTTTCGGCCCGTCACCAGGTGCGGCGCCAGATCGTAGGTGTCGTAGCGCAAGCGAGACGGCTGCGACCGGGCCGGACCCCGGCCGACCTCACGGCCGTTCACCCACAGCACGTACCGGGAATCCGCGGTCAGCCGCGCTGCCGCCTCGTGCGGCACCTCGGCTAGCTCGAAGGTCCTTCGGAAGAACGATCGGGAGAACTCTCCCGGAATCGACGCGAGAATTCCGTCCAACGGACCACGCGATTCCGCCGGCGGCTCGGGCGCGATCCAATGTCCCGACCACCCGACCCGGGAGGACGGCCAAGAAGCGGACACAGTCATATGCACTCCTTCATGGACACCGGGGACACGGCCGCCCGGGTGCTCCGCACGGCATTACCCTCGCGATCGTGCCCCTCACACCGCAAACACTTATCGCCCGCTGGCGCCTGGCAGGGCGGAGCCCCCACAGGTGTTCGGTCGCCAGGGGCTCGATCCGGGCGAGGCGCTCGACGGCGTCCGGAGGCCGGCGACGACCGACAGCTCCGCCCCGCGGCCCGCTTTCCGCTGGCTATTACCAAGAGGTATACCCGACGGGTATAGTCCTGGCGATGTGACCATCTCCTACGCGCTGCTCGGGCTGCTCGAAGGAGCAAGCCGACACGGCTACGACCTGAAGCAGTCGTACGACCGGCGATTCGGTGCCGCCAAGCCGATCCGGTTCGGCCAGGTCTACCGCACCCTGGCCCAGTTGGAACGCGATGGCCGTATCGAGGCCGTCGGTGTCGAGGCCGGCGCCGGGCCGGACCGCAGGCGGTACTCGGTCACGGCCGAGGGGGTGACCGACCTCGATGCGTGGCTGGCGGAGCCGGAGGAACCGCAGCCCCAGTTGCAGTCGGTGTTGTTCACCAAGGTGGTGCTGGCGCTCATGTCGGGCCGGCCGGCGGGTGAGTATCTCGACGCACAGCGGGCCAAGCACCTCGCGGCGATGAAGTCGCTGACCGCGTCGCGGCGCGCCGCGACGTCCAACAAGGACGCTCTGCTCTTCGACTACCAGTTGTTCCACATCGAAGCGGATCTGCGCTGGTTGGACCACACCGAGTCGCGCCTGGCGAGTCTTGCCGAGGAGGTGCGCGATGTCCCCGGTTCTGGTCGGTCATAAGCTGCACAAGGCGTACGGCCGCACGCCGGCGTTGCGTGGCGCGACCATCGCCGTCGCCGAGCGGGAGATCGTCGCGGTGATGGGGCCGAGCGGCTCGGGCAAGTCGACGCTGCTGCACTGTCTGGCCGGCGTGTTGACCCCGGACGCGGGCGAGGTGCATTTCGCCGGCCGGCGCATCGACCGGCTGCCGGACAGACGCCGGGTGGAGCTGCGGCGCACCGCCTTCGGGCTGGTGTACCAGTTCGGGCAGTTGGTGCCGGAACTGCCCGCGGTGGAGAACATCGCGCTACCGCTGCTGCTGGCCGGACGCTCGCGGCGCACGGCGTTGGTCGAGGCGCGGACCTGGCTGTCCCGCCTGGGTCTGGACGGGCTGGGCGACCGGATGCCCGGCGAGCTGTCCGGCGGGCAGGGTCAGCGGGTCGCACTGGCCCGGGCGCTGGTCGCCCGGCCTCGTGTGGTCTTCGCCGACGAGCCGACCGGCTCACTCGACTCGTACGCCGCCGACCAGGTGATGGAGCTGTTCGTCGACGCGGCGCGCGAGCAGGGCACCACGGTGGTCATGGTGACCCACGAGCCGCGGGTTGCCGGCTTCGCCGACCGTACCGTCCTGCTGCGCGACGGCGTCGAGTCGATGCGGGTGGACGTCGCAGCGCCGCTCGCCACCGGGGGCGACTCGCTGCAGGTCAGCGCGGCCGAGGCGGATCCGTCGGCCGAAACGATCTCGTGGGGTCGCCCCAGCCGCCGGCGGGACGGCACATCGTGATCCCCACCCTCCGGCTCGGGCTGCGGCTCGCCCTCGGCGGCGGCCGGGAAGGGCTGGTCCGGCTGTCCTTCATGGCGGTCGGGGTCGGGGTCGGCGTCGCGTTGCTGCTGCTCACGTTGACCGCCCCGGCGGCGATCCGCGGCCGGTTCGAGCGGGCGGCCTGGCAGGATGCCGCCTACTCGGCACTGAGTCCGGAGACCGATGACGACCCGATCGCGGAGTCGACCGACGGGGCGCTCTTCATCGCCGTGAGCGACTACTACGACGGCCTGCCGATGACCCGTGCCTACCTGGCGGCGCTGGGAAACGACCCGCCGGTGCCACCGGGCCTGGAGCGCGCTCCCGGGCCCGGCGAGGTCGCCGCCTCACCGGCGATGGTCCGGCTGCTGGAGTCCACTCCGGACGATGAGCTCGACGACCGGTTCCCCGGCCGGGTCACCCTCACGATCGGCCCCGAAGGGCTCGGCCACGACAACGAGCTCGTCGCGATCATCGGCCGGACCCCCGAGCAGTTGACCGGCGACCGCTCGGTCGGTGAGGTCCACGGCTTCGACCGGGTGCGGCCGACGGGCTGGGCGATCGTCGCTGTGCTGGCATTCTTCGTGCTGTCGAGCTCGATGGTGGTGCTCGTACCGATCGTGATCCTCATCGTCGTGGTGACCCGGGTGGCGGGGCGCCAGCGGGAACGGCGGTTCGCGGCGATCCGGCTCGTCGGCGCGACGCAGTCACAGATCTCGCTGGTGGCCGCCGTCGAAGCGGGGCTCGCGGCCGTCGGCGGCGCCGCGCTGGGCTGGGCGATCTACGAGGTGGGCCGACGGATGCTGGCCGCAACGGTGATCTTCCAGTATGGACACTTCTGGGTCGACGACCTGGCCGTACCGCCGTGGTGGCTTGCCGGAATCCTGCTCGGCACGCCGGCGCTGGTGATGCTGACGGCGGTCGCGTCGTTGCGCCACGTCCGCGCGCGTCCGCTCGCGGTGCAGCGGGGCGTGCCGCGCCGCCGTCCCTCGCTCTGGTTGGTGGTGCCGCTGGTCGTCGGCCTCGGTGGCCAGTTCGCCGTGCTGCCCTTCCGGGACCGGCTGGCGGTGCCGAGCGAGGAAGGTGCCCAGCCGCCGCTCGCGACGCTCGGCGCGCTGCTGACGTTGTGCTCGATCGTGGGCTTCATCCTCCTCGGACCGTGGCTCGTCGCGATGGCCGGTCGGGCTGTCGCGCGGCTGAGCAGGGGGGTTCCCAGCCTGCTGGCGGCGCGCCGGATCGCCGCGAACCGCAGGGCATGTTTCTGTCGGTCGCCGCCGTGGGGCTGGCCGCCACGGCGTTGGCCTATGTCGGCTGTACGCTCGCGGTCAACGCCCAGCCGCACACCTCGGGATCCTTGGACGGGCCCTGGAACGGGTCGCTGCGGCCGGGCGTGGTGTCGGTCATGACGGGCGGCGTGCCGGGGACGGTGGTCGAGCCGCTGCTCTCCGGGGGCGCCGTGGCGTTGGGGACCTTCGGCGGTTCCGTGGCGTGCGAAGACCTGGCGCGGGTGCAGTACGTCAGCTGTCCGTACGAACCAGGGTCGGGATTCGTCGAGCCGGCCACCCGCCCGCCGCTCCCGGGAACAGTGGGTCTGATCTACCTCCCGACCGACGGATCACTGGCGGCGGAGAACCGGGTCCGCACTCGGGCGGCGAATCTCGTACCCAACGCGATCATCAACAGCAACCGCGATCCCATCGACTACAACCTGGAGACGTTCTTGCGCGATGTGGACCGCCTGGCGGCGATCGCGGCCTCGTTTGTGCTGGTCGTAGGGGCCTTCGGGCTGGCGGCGTCGATGGTCGGGGGCCTCATCGAGCGCCGGCGGCCGTTCGCCTTGCTGCGCGCTTCGGGCGTGTACCTGGGCGAGTTGCCCCGGACCGTGTTGCTGGAGACCGCGGCGACCATGGCGGTGGTCTCTGTCGCGGGCGTCGCCGTCGGCATGGTGCTCGCGTATGGTTCCTCCCGGCAGAGCGGTGTGGACTGGCGATGGCCAGGGCCGGACTTGTACGGCTTCATCGGCGGCGGGGTGCTCGCCGCGCTGCTCTTCGCCACCCTCGCCCTGCCCCTGCTCGGCCTTACCACCCGCCACGACGCCGTCCGTTTCGAGTAGCGCCGGACACCCGAAGACGTACCGCTCCGCACGGTCGTCATCAGAACAAGGGCCGTCACATTGTCGACATCGATGCAGCGATACCCGGTGCGGTAATCCGATGCCTTCCTCTGCGCATTGCCCCGACGCGGCCGCTGCCGGCTGGCCGGAGGTTGTCGCCGCACGCCGTCGGCTCCGGTGTCCGCGCCCGGCATAAGGGAACCGGGCGTAACCTCGAAGAGACCGAACCATCGGCCGTCACCCTGAGGGGTGCCATGCCGCCAACCCGGCAGTCACCTGAAATGCCGCGTCTGGAGCGCGGCCCGGGCCGGTTGGTATCCTTCAGCGACGCCGTCTTCGCCATTTCCGTCACACTCCTCGTCCTGGGAATCAATCCCCCGGACGACTTCCACCACCTCCTGCGGGGCCTCGGCGCCCGGTGGCCGTCGTTTGTCGCCTACGCGATCAGCTTCCTGCTCATCGCGCAGGTCTGGGTCAACCACCACGTCATGTTCGACCACATCCGCCACGTCGACCGCAGGGTCCTTTTCCTCAACACCCTCCTGCTCATGGACATCGCCTTCCTGCCCTTTTCCACATCGCTGCTGGCCGGGGCCTTCCGGGCCGGCGCCGGACTACGCACAGCGGTGATCTTCTACGGCATCAACCTGTGGGTGGCTGCCGCCCTCTTCAACGTCATCTGGGCACACCTGCGACGAGGCCACCTGCTGGACGACAGCCTCGAACCAGCCGGTGTCCGTGCCATCGGTCGGCGATTCGCGCTCGCACTGCTCTGGATCGGAGGCGGAGTCGTGCTCGGCGCTGTTGCGCCACTGGCCGGTGTGGTCGTCATCGCAGCCTTTCTTCCCGCCTACTACCTACCGATCCGCGGCGAATACGGCCGGACGACCAACCAAGGAATCCACAGTAGGCACACATGACAGCCTCGCCGCACTCATAGCCAAACGGGCAGGTGTTTGATCGTTTTGGCTGCGGCGTAGCCGCGGACTGCCTGGTCTGCCGCTAAGGGTTCGGCATCCCGAGGAACGGGAACTCGGCCATCAAGTCATCGTGTGGTCTGATGTTTTGGGCAGTGGCCTGCCCGTGAACCATGAAGATCATGCGGGCGGAGAAGACATCGTCGGTCATGACCCGGCCGTTGGGGTAGTGGGCCGGCATGGTGCGGTCGTAGTGGAGGATGTCGGGCAGCAGGGTGTGGGCCGCGGCGGCGGCTTCCTCCTGCGGGTAGCCGTGCTGTTGGAGCGTTTGGGACAGCGGCTGCAGGTAGTTTTTCACGTCGTCGGCGGGGTCGGTGGCGTTGAACGTGTCTTTGATGTCGTGTGCGTTGAGGATCGGGTTGAACGACGGGTTCCCTTCCCGGTCCATCGGCACGAGCGTGCCGTCGCGGCGCAGGCTGATCGTTGTCCATGCTCCGATCTGCGACCCACGGCCGAGCATGTCGTTGGGTGCCTCCACGGCGATGGAGAAAACGTTGGCGCCGGCGAAGGTGTCGTTCCCGGACCACTGGAAGTTTCCCTTTTGGCCCTCGATCAGCCAGTGCAGGACACCGTCGGCGTCGGCGAAGAAGGGGTCGCTGCGCTTGCCGATGAACAACCGGCATGGGCCGGCTTGGACGGGCGTGGCCATGGCGTCGAAGCCCACCGGGGTGTCCTCGATGAGCGTTTCACCGCGTGGCTCACGCGTCTGGGCCTCGCTGGCGGTGGCGTAGTAGGCCGTGGCGGTTTGCCGGCCGTCTTGGGGCGCGGAGAACGTGAAGCTGAACGCGACATCCGCCAGCGCGTCCCCGTCGCTGTCGATGTTGAACCGGTAGACCGCGTCGGGGTGGAACCCGTTGCCTTGCGTGAAAGGGTTCGAGTCCATGATCAGCACGGTCCGGTCGGGGTTATCGGGCGCCGCGAACACGAAGAGGTCGGTCAGGTCCAGACGGGCGTCGTCGCCGGGCGACTTGAGGTTGGCGGCGCTGAAGTGGTTCGACATGGTCGCTCCTTCGGTGGTAGTTGTCTGGGTGCGCCTGCTGGCCGCTCGCGGCGGCGTAGCCAAGGCGGACGGTTGTCATTTCTGCTCCATCCCCGGCTCGCGACGTCGGCCGCAGGTTCCCTGACGATCGGGATGGAGGACCGGCCCGCCGTCAGCCGGGCTCGGTTGAAGCATGCTGCTGCGGGCGTGGTGGTCGAATCCCCCAGGTGGGTAGCCAGCACGGCGAGTGCGCGGCCGGCGCCCAATCTCCAGCATCCCCGCCGAGCGCGGTCGCCGAAGCGGTATGCGCTAGTGCAGATGCCGTTGCCAGTCAGGGGGCACCCGCCCGGCCGGGCCGGGAACGCCCTGATCCACCGGATGATGCTCCGGCCGCGCGAGCCCTGGACCTTCGTACATCTGTTCGTCGCGGTAGTTCCAGTACCACGCCTCACCCGGTTCGTAGGAGCGAACCAGTGGGTGACCGGTGCTGAGCCAGTGCGCCGCGGCGTGCTGGGAGGGCGACGAGTCGCAGCATCCGACGTGGCCGCACGCTGCGCACCGGCGTAGGTGGAGCCACCATCCACCCGACGGCTCGCAATCCGCGCAGCCCGGGCCGCTCGGTGGTACGGACACGTCAATGTCGGTGCCGGTCATCGTGCCCCCTCCGCTTCCGGCCACGCTACCCGCCGCTTCCCAGACGGCGGGCCACTCAGCGTCATCCCATGGGGCCGCTTGACCTGATGATCGCGGACCGGCCGTGCGGTGACGGACGGGGAGACGGACCAGGAGTTGTGCCGACCGCCTGGGGCCGGGATCACCGGCCAAGGCTGGCGCACAAAGGACGCCGACCTGCGGCGACCGAGAATGGTCAGCTGCCCCGGTCACGGCTCTGGCCTGACCATCGCTGGCCACCTCGTCGTCGGCTGGCGCGGCGATCAAACCGCGGTCGGCGATCGCCTGGTCGCAGGACCGGCATCGCCGGTTCAAGGATCGGCAGTACCGTACCGCGGTGTCGGTGCGCGGGCTCCCGGCCGGGAGTCGCCGGGCATGACGCGGTTGAGCTGGCTGCGTGAGGTGATGCCGAGCTTGGTGAAGACCTTGCGCAGGTGGTGTCGGACGGTATGTGCGCTGATGTACAGGCGGGTGCTGATCTCCGGGTTCGATAGCCCGTCGCGGGCCAGGCGGGCGATCCGGGCCTCTTGGGCAGGGTCAGTCCCCGCGGGTCGTCGACGCGGATCACGGCCACCTTTTCGGCGTCGCCTTCGTCGAGGCGTATGGCGGCTGACCAGCACGCCGCCTCCCGGCGGTCAGGCACGTTCCCCGGTCAACCCGAAATGAGAGATAATCAACCCGAATATCACCTGAACCCGAACCGGAACTGGCTGCAGGGCTGGGACCACCCGGCGGACGGCCGGACAGCCGCAGGCCGGACACGACTGACAACCTCGACACGCCCCGGCGCGCAGGCAAATCCCCGGCTACGACGGGGCCGGAAATGCAGACCACTACGATCCCCGGAGGAATGACATGGTGGCGTGGGAACACGTGACGCGTACGGATGTGCAGCACGCGATAAAGGAATACGACCGGCTCGGGCCGGAGGCGTTCTTCTCTGCGCATGGTTTCGCCCCGACCACGACCTACGATCTGGTCTGGCACGAACGCCGTTACCCGCCCAAAGCCATCCTGGGCACGGCCTACGAGTTGGCCACCGGCGAGCGTCTTCGCTCCGGTGACTTCGAGGGCGGGAAGTCCGGCGCCGTCGGAGTGCTCGGCAAGCTCGGATTCACCGTTCAGGCTCGACGACCTGCCAAGTAAGGCTGAGCGCGGACGTGGGCATGACTGTCACTCGATTCCACGACCTACCACCCGTGCGGCGCTTCGCATCCCGTCCATCGGTTGGTAGGTCGTTTCGACTGGCAGAGTTGTCGATCGAGACCGGGACGACCGCCGTGGATCCCTGCCCTGCTGCTTGGCGGCGAACTCGCCCAAGCCGAGCCGAAGGAAGCGGCGCTACCGGGTGGTGCTAGAGGCGGAGGCCATGGCGCGGCGTTCCGTCGAGCCGTCGACGATGTCGCTGCTGGGACTGATGCGACGCCTGGCCGAGATCGAGCGCAGGACGTTCCGGGACAGGCTGGCGGCGCAGGACGTGCCCCAGCTGTTCTGCTCCGACACCGACCGCGACGGTGGTTTCGATGGTGCTGTTCCCGACCCCACCGTGGTTGCCGAGGCGTGGGACGCGTGGCGAGCGGAGGTCGACATCGCCGAGCGGTTCGCGGCCGAGGCGCCCAGCCTCGACATCACCGGCGACGATCCATTGAATCAGCATGGCAGCGGTGGAGGGCCGATGTCGCTGCGCGAGGTGCTGGTCGGAACGATCGTGGAGTACGCCTGCCACCTCGGTCACGTCGACCTGTTACGCGAGCGGATCGACGGACGCATAGGCGGGTAACTCACCCCGCCGCAGAGCGACCAGACGCACGCCGCCAGGCAAGCCCACTCGTGCGGGCGGTGCCCGCCGTAGCCCGGTCCGTGGTCCGGCCCTACGGCCTCACGAACGGACGATGCCGTACCTGGCCTGAACCTTCGCGACCTCCGACCGGTCACCTGCGTCGCCGAGTACGGCGTGCAGTTCGGCGAAGTACTCGTCCAGTCCACCGGGCGCCACGATCAGCAGCCCGGCGGCAGCACCGTCGACCGAGCGGAAGGTGTGCGGAAGGTCGCGCGGCAGGAATACGAACGACCCCGGGCCGGCTTCGAACCGGTCCTCGCCGCATTCCACGCCGAGCGTGCCGCTGAACAGGTACACGCTCTCGTCCTCCCGGGTATGGGTATGCCGCGGCGGCCCCTGACCATCCACGACCATCTCCATCACGGTCAGGCTGCCCCCGGTCGAACGCCCCGACGCCATGACCTCTCGTCCGCGGTCCGGCACGCCCTGGTGTGGTCCCACGACGTACCCGCGGACGACGTGCTCGTCAGACATTGGCGTCTCCGATCCTGCTCCCGTTGTGCCCAGCACGTGGGTCGGTATGCCGGCCGTCCGGCGCGATCACGGATCATCACGGATGGCATGAACCGTGCCGTGGCGGCGCGTTTGCCGTTCCTGAACCAACCACCAATCACGCTATGCCGGTCTGAAAAGGGACCGCAATGCGGCTGGCGCGCGACTCGCCGTCGACGCCACGGCGGCCAGATTGGCCATGGACATCAATGCCTTCCAGCGCTCGTTGAGGCCCAGGCGTTTGCCGACGACGCGGTGCTCCACGTCAGCCGCCCGGCTGCACGATGAGCGGTTCCGTATGGTCGAGGCGGCGGCGGATAGGAAGATCATCCGCGACACCTCGGGGGCACCGCGGCCGGACCGCAGATGAAGAATGCCGCCAGCCGATGGGAGTCGATCAGCACGGCAAGGCGGACGGCACATGTGGCGTCGGCTCGGACACGCCGGCCACCACGAACCGCGTGCAGCGGTCCGGGTACGGTCAAGTATCGCGTCCAAAGAACTGGTTGCAGACTGGCGCGGTGCGGCTCGCTAAGGTGATTGGGCAGGAGACACAAGCTGTTGCGGGGTTGACGTGGTGATCCGCACGCCTGACCAGCGCTTGCGGGTGTTCGTCAGCTCCAGCCTCGGCGAGCTGGCCGCCGAGCGACGGGCGGTCGCCAGGGCCATCGCGGCGCTGCGGCTGACCCCCGTCATGTTCGAGGCCGGGGCGCGGCCACACCCGCCGCGCGAGTTGTACCAGGCTTACCTTGCCCAGAGCGACGTGTTCATCGGGCTGTACTGGCAGCGCTACGGGCAGGTCAACGCCGGCATGGAGGTCTCGGGGCTGGAGGAGGAGTTCCTGCTGTCCGGGACCCGGGGGCAGCCGCGGCTGCTCTACGTCAAGACGCCGGCCCCCGACCGGGAGCCCCGGCTGTCCGAGCTGCTCGCTCGCGTCAGGAACGAGGCCTCGTACCGCAGTTTCAGTACGCCGGCCGAGCTGGGTCGGTTGGTCCGTGACGACCTGGCGGCGCTGCTGAGCGAGCGATTCGCCGCCCGCACCGTGGCCTCAGCCACGCCACCCTCGCGTGGCTCGCGCCCGCTGCCGGCGGGCACCACCTCGATGGTGGGGCGGGAGCAGGCCATCGAACAGGTCACCGGGCTCTTGGGCCGGCCCGAGGGTCGGCTGGTGACCCTCACAGGACCTGGTGGGGTCGGCAAGACCCGCCTGGCAATGGCCGTCGGCGAGCGGCTGCGTGACCGCTTCGACGCCGGGGTCGTGTTCGTCCCGCTGGACCGGGCCACCCGGCCCGAGCAGGTCCTGGCCGGCATCGCCCGGTCGGTAGGGGCCGACCTGGCTCTGACGGATTCGCCGCTGCAGGTCCTGATCGAGCAGTTGGGCGGCGGGCGCTGGCTGCTCATCCTGGACAACCTGGAGCAGGTGCTCGAGGTCGCCGGCGACGTGGGCGAGCTGCTGGTCCGCTGTCCGGGCGTGGCCATCCTGGTGACCAGTCGAACGGTGTTCGGGCTACGGGCCGAGCATGAGTACCCGGTGCCGCCACTGTCGCTGGCGGCCGACCCGACCACGTCGGTGGAGTCGCTGATCGCCGCGCCCGCGGTGGCGCTGTTCGTGGACCGGGCCCGCGCGGTCCGCCCCGACTTTGCGCTCACCAAGGCAAACGCCGCGGCGGTCGTCGAGATCTGCCGGCGCCTGGAGGGCCTGCCGCTGGCCATCGAGCTGGCCGCTGCCCGCACCCGGCTGCTCGACCCCGACGAGTTGCTGCGCCGGCTGGCGACCTCCCTGGATGCGCTGGGGACGGGTGCAGTCGACCTGCCCCGACGCCAGCGCACCCTGCGGGACACCGTGCAGTGGAGCGTGGACCTGCTCGACGACACCGAACGGTCGCTGCTGGAGACCATGGCGATCTTCGTGGACGGCTGGACCGTCGAGGCCGCCGCCCAGGTCGCTGGCCTTGCGGAGGACCGGGCGCTGGAGTTGTCGGAGGCCTTGGCCCGGCACAGCCTGATCCAGGTTGACAGCACGGAACTCGGCACGCGGCTGCGGCTGCTCGAGACCGTCCGTGAGTTCGTCGCCGAGCACCTGGCGGAGCGGCCCGACATCGCCGAGATCGGGCGCCGCCACGCCGGCTACTACCGGGCGCTCGCCGAGCAGGCCGACCGGCCGCTGCGCGGCGACCGCGAGTGGCTGGAGCGGCTGCAGGCCGAGGCGGGCAACCTGGCCGCCGCCGTGCGCTGGTACC
>DATDJX010000088.1:0-22595 GCA_036520275.1 Asanoa sp. | reverse complement strand
TGAGGTACACGGCGCGGACGATGACACACGTCTTCCCGAGTGGCCGGAGAGAAACGCTTCGGCTGCGACTGGCGTCGGGCAAGACCGTCGATGCGACCGCCAACCATCCCTTTCTGACCGTCGAGGGCTGGCGACCTCTCGGTGCCGTACGGATGGGCAGCCGGATCGCCACGCCTCGGCACCTCCCCGCGCCGCTCAAACCCACACCGTGGGCCGTGGACGAGATCGTCATGCTCGCGCACCTTCTCGGCGACGGCTCCTTCGTCCGCGGTCAGCCGGTCCGATACGCCAGCCGCGAGGCGGCCAACCTCGCCGCGGTGACCGAAGCGGCCCGCCATTTCGGCGTCACGCCGATCCGGGACGAGGACGCCGCGGCGCCGGTCTGCACGCTCACGCTGGGTCCTCCGGGCCGCCTAGCCCGGGACGGCCGTAATCCCCTCGTCGAGTGGCTGGCCGGCCTCGCCCTGTTCGGACTCCGGTCCGACGAGACGTTCGTCCCCGCCGGGGTGTTCTGCCTGCCGAAGCGGCAGCTGACCCTGTTCCTTCGCCACCTCTGGGCAACGGGCGGGTCGATGCGCAACGGCCGCATCGACTGTTCGTCGACGAGCCGGCGACTCCTCGAGGACCTCTCCCGTCTGCTTCTGCGCTACGGCATCACCGCCTCGCTGCGCACCGTCACGCCGAGCCGCCACCGGCCGCGACACACCCTCGACATCTGCGGCCGTGACGACCAACTCCGATTCCTCCGCGAGATCGGTGTGCACGGGCGTGCCGAACGGTGCCGCGAACTGACCACCCGCCAGGTGTCGCCCGCCGGCACCCCCACGGTTGACACGATCCCTCGAGAGGTGTGGGGCAGGGTGCGCGCCATCCTGACCGACGAGGGGACGTCGGATCGACAGCTCGCGGTCGCGCCCGACACCAGCGTCAGCGGCAGCAGGGTGGCCACGCACGCCCAGGGTCGACAGCGTCTTGCCCGGGTGGCGGCGGTCCTGGATGACGTAGACCTTGACCTCCACGCGACCAACGACGTCGTCTGGGACGAGGTCGTCGCCATCGAGGCGTTGGGCGAGCGAGACGTGTTCGATGCGACGGTGATGGGCGTCCACAACTTCATCGCCAACGGGGTCGCGACGCACAACTCGATCGAGCAGGATGCCGACGTGGTCATCCTGCTGCACCGTGACGACTACTACGACAAGGAGTCCCCCCGCGCGGGTGAGGCCGACTTCATCGTGGCCAAGCACCGCAACGGTCCCACCGACACGGTCACGGTGGCGGCGCAGCTGCACCTGTCGCGCTTCGTCGACATGGCCATCGTGTAGGGCCGGTCCTGCCGGTCATCGGGCGCCTCGCGCCGGGTCCAGACCTCGACCGACCTCACGCGACGGCGCCATCCACCGCGGGTGGCACCGCCGGCCCGGCTTCGCACACACCCGACGCGGACGTTCGAAGGCCGCCGGCATACCAGACCGGTAGGCGGGCGACCTTCGACCACATCCGGACCCGCCGCCGACCACCATGTCCGCAGGACCGGCCACCGGGCAGCCGGGTCAGGACAGCAGGGGAAACCAGCCGGCCGCCTCGCCGAGCTCCATGCGGTCGCGGTCGGTCAGGGGCATCCGGCCGCTCGCCTTGAGCAGATACTCGGCCGCGGACCAGGATGCCGGCCGTACGGCGTCGTCGCTCAACAGGCCGTCCATCGTGGACACACCAATCTCGATGGCCTCGGGCGCCGGCTCGGGCGCGTGCGGCAGCTCGAGCACCATGTCGAGATGATGGATGACCGCCTCGGTGACCAGCGTCGCCGCGAAGTCGGCCACCGTCAGCACATGACCCTGTGTCGCGACGTATGCGGCCGGGTCAGCCGCGTGCGCGGCCCGTACGGCCGCCGGCGCCGTGTCGGACCAGAGCGTCACCACCCCGCTCGGCCGGCGGAACGCGGACGCCGACCGGCGCACCCACCACGCCGAGGCGTCCGCCGTCTCGACCTCGCCGCTGCCCGGGTAGGCCGACCAGTAGCTCACCTCATCCACAGTAGATGGACCGTCGGCAGGCGTGTGGAGCGTGACCAGTGCCCGCTGCGCGTCGCACAGGACGTGGAACAACACGTCGGCGATCGCCCAACCGCGGCAGCGGGTCGCGCGCAACAGGTCGTTGTCGGACAGCGGCGCGACCACGGCCGTGATGCCGCCGTACGCGGCCGCGAGCGCCGGCCCGGAAGCGGTCATGCCAAGACCCTTTCACGGCACGACCGCTCCGGAAAGCCGATCGAGAGAGGGGATCAGTCGAACAACTCGTTGAGGAAGCTCTTGTGACGCTTGTGGCGGTAGTGGCCGTGGTAGCCGTACTGACCGCCGCCGTAGGCCGGCTGCGGCGGGTAGCCGCCGTACGCCGGCTGCGGCGGCGGCGGCGCGTATCCGCCAGACGGCGGCGGCCCGGAATGTGCTTGCGGAGCCGGGCCGGCGGGCGTGTTCTGACGATTCCAGTTGGCCTCGGCCTCGAAGAGCTTCTCCAACTCACCCCGGTCGAGGAAGATGCCACGACACTCGGTGCACTGGTCGATGGTGATGCCGCTGCGCTCGTACTGCCGCATTTCGCCGTGGCATTTGGGACAGGTCATCTGCATTATCCGACCGTAGCGGGTCGTGTCACGTCCGGAGCGCGTCAGCAAGGCGTCAGGAAGGCCGCGACCTCGGCATCCGTCACCTGGTGGAAGTCGCCGTAGTACATGCTCACCGCGCGGAACGGCACGGGCCGCAGCGGACAGATCAGCTCGTCGACCTCGGACGCGAGGGCGGCGCATGCCTGCATCGAGCCGACCGGCGCCGCGCTTACGACCCGGGCCGCGCCGAGCCGCCGCGCGACCGCCGCGGCCGCCCGCGCCGTGGCGCCGGTCGCCAACCCGTCGTCGACCAGGATCGCGACCCGACCCGCCAGGTCGAGCGGCGGTCGTCCGGCGCGGTAGAGCTGCTCCCGCCGCGACAGCTCGCCCTCCGCGCGTTCGACCACGGCCGCCGCGGCGGCCGGCGGCAGCCGGCCGGCCGTCTCGGCGTTGTCGACCCGCACCCCGCCGGGGCCGAGCGCACCGAACGCCACCTCCGGCGCCCCGGGCACGGCAAGCTTGCGCACCACGAGCACGTCCAGGGGTACGCCCAGCCGCTCGGCCACGGCCGCGGCCACCGGCACGCCGCCGCGCACCAGGCCGAGAACGACGACGTCGGGCCGGCCGGCGTACCGGGTCAACGCGTCGGCGAGCACCGACCCGGCGGCGGCGCGGTCGCGGTACCCACGGCCCACCCTTCAGGTGTACGCCCATCCGGCGCGCTCCGCGCGTCGAACGAGGTCGGGTAGCGGCCCGGGAGGCCGGTCGCGATGAACGCGCGGATCGGCCTGCCGAGCACCGCCCCCGGTCAGCAGGCAGCCGGTGAGGTTGATGACCAGCGTCGACCGCGGGAGGCGCCGGCGTGCTCCGGCCACGCGGTGGCGAGCAGGTAGCGGGCCAACGCGCCGAGCGTGCCGGTGGCGACCGCGCCGTCCGTACGGGGCGTCATGCGGCGGCGACCGGCTCGGCGCGCGCGGGTGATGGCGTGTGCAGCGCCGGCGCCCAGGCGAACAGAGCGATCGGATAGAGCAGGTAGCCGAACCGCGTCGACGGCAGCAGCAACAGCATCGCGAGGAGGCCGTAACCGCTGACCAGGGAGGCGTCCCCGGCTGTGCGCGGTGGCCGGCGGACCAGCCACACCGCGACCGACAGCGCGGCGGCCGCGAGCAGACCCAGTGCGATGATCTTGCCTCCGGGCAGGTGCTGCGCGATCAGGAAGCCGATCAGCGGCGACTGTGCCGGCGTGGTCACCACGCCGTGGCCGAGCGCGAAGCCGACCACGTTGTCGACGAGCGCCCGCGAGTCGACGAGCGCGGGCGGGACGAGCGCCAAGACGGGGAGGCCGACCGCGCCGGCCGTGTACCGCAGCGCCGTCGAACGCCCGCGGGTCGCGGCGAGGAAGAGGAGCACGGCCGCGATCGGCCAGGCGAAGAGCTTGAGAGCGGCGGCCGCCCCGACGGCGACGCCCGCGGCGCCGTACCGACCGCCGGCACACAGGGCCAGGGCGAGCAGGCAGAACGCGAGGACGGGGACGTCATCGCCTCCGGTCGCCATCGTCAGCGCGCAGATCGGGAAGACCGTGGCGAACTGCAGCGCGCGGACGAGTGCCGGCCCGCAGCCGCGTAGCAGCCAACCGGCGGCGGCGAGGGCGGCGAGCGTGACGAGCGCGAACCAGACTCGCGCGTCCGTCCACCAGGCGTCGCCGGCCAGAGCGCGCGGCACGCCGAAGAGGGCCATGCCCGGCTGGTACGGATGGTAGCCGAGCAAACGGTCGTCGGCCGGCAGGCCGGCGATCGCATGGTTCGAGAGGTACGGCGTGCCCGTGTCGACCAGCCGCGCCCCGCCGTGCTCCACGACGACGACCTCTTCCTGCGCCCGGTCGGGCCGGCCGTCGGCGCGCTCCACGGTCTGCGCGAGCATGGGCACCCAAGCGGTGGCCACCCAGGCCGCGGCGAGCACGACGAGTCGCACGCCCGTACGCCCGAGGTTGGTGGCTCGCTGGAGGCCGGCGGCGAGCGCGGCCGCGGCATAGCCCACGACGGCGATCGCGCCCCAGGCGCGGTGCGGCAGCAGGGTCGACGCGGCCGCGGTGATCCCGGCGAATACGGCGGACAGCGCGTAGAGGAGGAGATCGGCCGTGAGGCGGTCGAGCTTCCACCGGCTGATCACGGATGCAAGTGTGGCAAACGATCGGGTCGGGGCTTGGCCGCGGCCTGGCGACGGTGTGGCGAGAGGCGGATGACCGCGCCTTCGTCGTGCAGCGGCGGGGCGAGCGTGCCCGGCCGGCCGCCGGAACCACGGTGGAGCGCGGCGAGCAGCCGGGCGGCGGCCATCGGCCGGGCGAACAGGTGGCCCTGCCCGGCGACGCAGCCGAGCTCCCACAGCGTCCGGCGCTGCGGCTCGCTCTCCACGCCCTCCGCGACGATGACCAGGTCGAGGCTGTGGCCGAGGTCGACGGTCGAGCGGATCACCGCCGCGGCCTCTGCCGACGTCTCCATCGCCATCACGAACTCGCGGTCGATCTTCAGCTCGTGGACGGGGATGCGGGACAGGACGGACAGCGACGAGTAGCCGGTGCCGAAGTCGTCGAGCGCCAGCCGTATGCCCTCGTCGCGCAGCCGGCCCAGCACCTGGTCGACGACCTCGAGCTGGCTGATCGTGAGCGTCTCGGTGAGCTCGAGGATGAGCCGGTCGGGCGGCATGTCGTGGGCGCGTAGGCGGGCCATGACCGAGCCGGGGAAGCGCGCGTCGAGCAGGCTGCGCGGCGACACGTTGACCGCGACCGGGAGGTCGAAGCCGGCTTCGCGCCACGTGCCCGCGGCAATCAGCGACTGGTCGAGGACGGCGTCGGCGAATACCGGCAGCAGCCCGCTGCGCTCTACGGTCTCCAGGAATCGCAGCGGGTCGATCGTGCCCTGCTCCGGGTGGTGCCAGCGGGCCAGCGCCTCGGCGGCGATGACCTCGCCGGTGCTGAGGTCGACGATCGGTTGGAAGTTGACGGTGAACTCGTGCTCGGCCATCGCGCGGGACAGGTCGCCGCCGAGGGCCAGGCGCCCGACGTCGGCCGTGTCGCGGGCCCGGGTGTACGTGGCGACCCGCTGGCCGGAGCGCTTGGCCTGGTACATGGCGACGTCGGCGCGGCGCAGCAGCTCGGACATGCCGCCGGCGTTCGGCGCCGCGGCGATGCCGCCGCTGGCCTCGACGCTGATCCGCATGCCGTCGATGTCGAGGTGCTCGTGCACCGCGCGGATCAGGTTCTCGGCGCGGTGCCTGGCAACGGCCGGTGCGGGCAGGCCGGTGAAGAGGACGGCGAACTCGTCGCCGCCGAGCCGCGCGACGAGGTCGGTGTCGTGGGTCTTGTCGCGCAGCCGGTCGGCGATCTGGATCAGCACCCGGTCGCCGGCCGGGTGGCCGAGGGTGTCGTTTACCTCCTTGAAATGGTTGAGGTCGATCAGCAGCAGCGCGGTGACGCCTTCGGCGTGCTGCTTGGTCAGCTGCTGGTTGCCCTTGTCCATCAGCTGTCGCCGGTTGGCCAGGCCGGTGAGGGCGTCGTGCGCCGCGTCGTGTTCGTGCTGGGCGGCAAGCCGTGCCAGTTCGGCGTACGCGCTCGCGTTCCGGACCGCCGTGGTCAGGGCCGACGCGAACGTCTTGAGCTTGTAGGTCTCGAGCTCGCTCAGCCTCACGGGTCCGCGGAACAGCAGCCGCAGGGTTCCGACGTGCGCCATGCCCTCGTGGTCGTCGAGCGACACGGCGATGTGATCTCCCGGGAAGGACGAAACCGTCGCTGCCGGGCCGTCATGGACCTTGGCACCGTCGGTGTGACGAACCAGCCGGGCGGAACCGTCCTCGCCGTCCAGCTCCACCTCGGCGCCGTTGGCTTGGAAGAGCCCGGCGGCACTGGCCGCCGCCCTGTCGACGACCCGGTCGAGGTCGACGTCGTTCAACGCGTCGGTGGCGGCGGCGAGTCGTTGCCAGGCCTCCCGGTCGTTGCGGCTTCTCAGCCGTCCCGAGGACCAGAGTTGCAGGCTCAACACCAGCGGCGGGATCGCGACCAACAAGACCCTGTTGAGGTCGAGCAGCACGAGCACGGCGACCGCGACCACGAATCCGGACACCAGCGACGTGGCACGGAGGTCCCAGTGGGTCAGGAGGTGGTTCCTGATCCTCGTCCCGGTCGCGCGCGAGATGACCGGGATGGCGACCACCTCGTCGACGATCGCCACCGTCAGCTGGGCCAGTGCGAGCGCACCCAGCGATTTCAGCGGCGATTGCACCGGTCCGGCGACGCCGAGCGACAGCAGGACCAGCGTTCCCGCCGTGGCGTTGAGGGTGTCCTTGGAGACGCCGAAAGCGACCTTCACCGGGTCGCTGCGCTGGGCCAGTTTGAAGGCGGCCGCACCAACCGCCGTGCAGAAGATCCCCCACGGCGCCGGAACGATCGCGATGGTCAGCAGGACCGCGGCGTCCGCCCACGACAGGCCCTGCCGGACGGCGCCGATGCGGAAGCGGAGTTGCAGCTGGTTGCTCAGGCCGACGAGCAGGGTCAGCGCCGCCAGGTTGACCAGGCTTGGGGGTCGCAGGCCGAGCTGGGTGACGAACACCGCGCTTATTACGAGCGACACCAGCGCCAGACAGACGGCTAGGCCGATCAGCGGCAGAAGCCGCCTATCGGCCGAGCGGTCGCCTGTGGTGCCGATGACGCTGTCCTTCCACGCTGAGCGCGCACCCGTAGCGGTGCTGCGCCTTAGCGTAGCGACAGACGGTGTGACAGCACATCCGCAGCTTTTACGGCCAGTCCCAGTGGCGCATGGCGCTCTCCCTTTCCCTCGCGCGGCGCCCTGTCGGGTTACCGCCTTAATGCCGGTGAAGGAGAGCTTACGAGAGGTGACGGCCTTTATGGGCCGTCGAATGTCTATATGCGCAGGATGCGTCAACTCTAGGCTGGTATGTCACGTTCCGTCCCGGCACCACTCCTCAGTGCATTGGACCGACGCGCTATTCGCACCATTCGAGTCATTCGCCGCCATCCCGCCAACCGTTACTCGGAGTAGAGGTGAAAACTGCGACGAGTTGAATCACGGTTATCCTCTTTCATCTTCCAACTATTCGGCGCTCTGATCCAGTCCGGTGTGCGCGACCTCGTTCCACGCTCCGCAGCCATCGACCGGACCGGATAGGGCCGCTTTCCGGCGAATCGGACGAAAGCCAATGAGTCCATTAACGATGCGTAGTAGCGCGGACCGCACATTGTCCGGCGCAGAGAATCGTCGCCCGGTCTCCATTCGTCACCTCGGTCACGCATTATCCATGGGGCGGGCTGCCGATCCGGGCGAGTCGGATTCCTCAACGACGACCCGGCAGCCTCCACGCCACGGAAATCGTTTCGCCCGCCGGAAAATGGCGAGCAATCCGCACCCCGGGCTCCGACGGGCACCGGTCACCGAAGCTAGGCTCGCCGGTATGGGTGAGCAGCGACTGACGCATGTCGACCGGGGAGGGGCGGCGCGCATGGTCGACGTCTCCCAGAAGGGCGTCTCGGTGCGCATCGCCGTTGCCGCCGGCCGGGTGGAGACCACCCCCGATGTGGTCGACCTCCTCCGCCGGGACGGGCTGCCCAAGGGCGACGCCCTCGCCGTGGCCCGCATCGCCGGCATCATGGGGGCCAAGCGCACCCCCGACCTCGTCCCCCTCTGCCACCCGATCGCCCTGCACGGCGTCACGGTCGACCTTGTGTTGACCGAACGGGGCGTCGAGATCACCGCCACGACCCGGACGGCCGACCGCACCGGGGTCGAGATGGAGGCGCTCACCGCCGTCGCCGCCGCCGGCCTCGCCCTGGTCGACATGGTCAAGGCGGTCGATCCCGCCGCGTCCATCCAGGACATCCGGGTGCTGCGCAAGGAAGGCGGCAAGACCGGCACCTGGACCCGCGCGTGATCACGGCTCGGGTCATCGTCGCCTCCAACCGGGCGGCCGCCGGAGTGTACGAGGACACCAGCGGTCCGGTCCTGGTCGACGGGCTGAAGCAACTCGGTTGCCACGTCGACCAGCCGATCGTCGTGCCCGACGGCGAACCGGTCGCCCACGCGCTCCGGCAGGCCATCCGGGACCGGGCCGACGTCGTCCTGACCAGCGGCGGCACCGGCATCACGCCGACGGACCGGACCCCGGACGTCACCCGCGCCCTGCTCGACTACGAGATACCCGGCATCGCCGAGGCCATCCGGGCGTACAACCGCGACACCGTGCCCACCTCGGCGCTCTCCCGCGCCACGGCCGGCGTCGCCGGCCGCACGCTGGTCGTCAACCTGCCCGGCTCACGCGGCGGCGTCCGCGACGGCCTCGCCGTCCTTGGCCCGATCCTGCGTCATGCCGTCGACCAGCTCCGCGGCGGTGATCACCCGCGGCCGCCGGACTAGGCTCGATGGCGTGACGACCGCCTGGAGCGACGCCCGTGAGCTGGTGTACGCCGCCGGCCGGGCGGCCGCACTCGATCCCGTCGACGTGCCGCTCGCGGACGCCGACGGGCTGACCCTCGCGGACGACCTGGTGACCCTCACCGACCTCCCGGCGTTCCCGACGTCGAGCGTGGACGGATTCGCGGTGCGCGGGCCGGCCCCCTGGCGGATCGTGGGGCGCGTCCTCGCCGGCCAGAGCCCGCAGCCGCTGCCGGACGACGGCACGGCGGTCGAGATCGCTACCGGCGGCATGCTCCCGCCCGGCGCCCAGGACGTGCTGCGGGTCGAGGAGTCCGAGCGGACCGCCGACGGCCGGATCAGCGGCGCCCTCCGGACCGTCCTCGAGTGGCGCCGCCCCGGCGAGGAGGCCGGCAAGGGCGAGGTCCTGGCCCCCGCGGGCACGCCGGTCGACCCCGGGTTGGTGGGCGTGGCCGCGTCCTGCGGCTACGACACGCTTCGGGTCGTCCCCAGGCCGCACGCGGCACTGCGGGTCTTCGGCGACGAGCTGCTCACCCAGGGTCCGCCGGGCGAGGGCCGGGTCCGCGACTCTCTCGGCCCCACCATTCCCATGCTGCTGCGTCGGTACGGTTGCCGGATCGAGCGGGCCGACGTCGCCGGGCCGGTCGAGGACACCCTCGACGCGCATGTCGCCGCGATCGCCGCCGCCGCCGAGCGCGCCGACCTGGTCTGCACCACCGGCGGCACCATGCACGGCCCGGTCGACCACCTGCACCCGGCGCTGCATGCGCTCGGCGCCGAATACGTCGTCAACACCGTCGCCGTCCGCCCCGGTTTTCCGATGCTCGTCGCCCGGCTCGGGGACAGATTCGTCGCCGGCCTGCCGGGCAACCCGCAGTCCGCCCTCGTCGCCCTCGCGTCGCTGGTCGAGCCTCTGCTCGCCGGTCTGCGCGGGCGCAGCCGCCCCCGGGAGCACGCCGTGACTCTCGGCGCCGATGTACCCGGCCGCGGCGGCCACACCCACCTCGCCCTCGTCAGCGTCGACCCGGCCACGGGCAGGGCGACCCCACGCAAGCACGTCGGCTCCGCGATGCTGCGCGGCCTGGCCGAGGCGCACGGTTTCGCCGTCATCGCGCCGGGCACGACCGGACGCGAGGGCCAGCGCGTTCCCTTCGTACCCTTGCCCCTGCTGCCCGGGGAACGGCCATGATCGTCACCGTCACCGACCAGCCGCTCGACCTCGCCGCCCACGAGGCCGCGGTCGCCGATCCGCGGGCCGGCGCGGTGGTCTCGTTCCAGGGCGTGGTGCGCGACCACGACCGCGCCCGCGCGGTGGTCTCGCTCGACTACGAGGGCCACCCCACCGCGCTGGCCGTGCTCGTCGACGTCGCCGCCGACGTGGCGCGGGACCCCGAGGTCGTCGCCGTCGCCGTGTCGCACCGGGTGGGTGCGCTGAAGGTGGGAGACGTCGCCCTGGTCGCCGCGGTGAGCACGGCACACCGCGACGCCGCCTTCGCGGCCTGCGCGCGGCTCGTCGACGAAGCCAAGGCCCGCCTGCCGATCTGGAAGCACCAGGTCTTCGACGACGGCAGCGACGAGTGGGTCAACTGCCCTTGACGCGCGCCCCGACCCGCGCCCGCATGCCCGCGTCGGCGTAGAACGCCGGCTCGGCACCCGGCCGCCACGGCAGGCAGGCGACCAACACGATCAACCCGAGGGCGAGCGAGTTTTCCATCAGCAGGCCCCACAGCCCGTCGTCGTAATGCGACTCCAGCGGCAGTTGGTGCTCGTACCGCCAGATCGGCGAGACCAGGAACAGCAGGTAGACCCCGACCGCGGCCGCCGCGTGCCGGAATCCGGTCAGCGCCGGGAACCAGATCGGCGTACGCAGCGCGGTGAACCCGTTCATTCCGGCGCTCGGCGCCCCGCCACGGCGCTGCAGGCCCCGCGAGGCGTCGCGCCGGCGCAGCGCCGCGTCGGCGAGCACCAGGATCGCCGGGATCACGAACACCAGGTGATGGGTCCACGAGATCGGACTGATGACGTTGGCGGTGAGCCCGACGAGCGTGAACGCGGTCAGCTCGTCGCCGTCGTCGTGCGCGCGAGCGGCACGGGAGACACCGACCGCGAGGACCACCAGCGCGAACGTCAGCCACAGCAGCGTCGGCGCTTCGGGCGAGTCGTAGAGCCGGGCCAGCACGCCGGCCAGTGACTGGTTGGGCGTCGCGTCGGCCGCGCCCACGCGCTGGGTGTCCCAGAGGATCTGGGCGAAGTACGTCGTCGACTCCCGGCCCGCCGCGAGGAACGTCACGCCCGTCACGGCGACGGTCGTCCCGATCGCGGTCATGGTCGCCCGCCACTGCTTGGTCACCGCGAGGTAGAGCAGGAACAGCGCCGGAGTGAGTTTGATCGAGGTGGCGACGCCGATGCCCACGCCAGCCCAGACGCCGCTGTAGAAGAACCGGCGCACCGCACCGCCGCCGACCGGACGCAGTCCGGATCGGGCGCGCCAGCGCAGCGCGAGCAGATCGGCGATGATCAGAACGAAGAGCAGCAGGTTGACCTGACCGTAGCCGAGCGTCTCGCGCACCGGCTCGATCGCCGTGAAGATCGGCACAGCCAGCGCGACCGCGAACCCGCGCGGCCAGCCGTACCGCCGGGTGACCGGCCCGAGCAGCGCCCATAGCACGCCGGCGAGCGCGGCGAGGCTGCACAGCACGTTGACCCAGCCGGCGGCCGTCAGCGGCAGCGCCGCCATGGGCAGCATGAGGACGCCGGCGAACGGCGGGTAGGTGAACCCCAGCGTCGTATCAGGCATGACGTACCCATAGAGCTCGTGACCGCTCGCCCACCACACCGCAGCGCCGTGGTATATCCGCATGTCGAAGAAGTTGTACGGCCGGCCGAACTCACTGATGGCGAGCCAGGCCGCGCACCACGCCAGGGCGACGATGCCGACGCGTACGACCATCTGACGACGGTCGATGCCACGCGCGGAACTGCTGGCCGGGGTGAGGCGGCGCGTGCTGCTTCCGGCGGTCGCCGGCATGGCTTGGCCACCCCCGTACGTAGTCTCATGCTTCCCGTCCAGGTCGGAATCGAGCCTAGAACGGCCGGTCACTTCGTCACCCGTCGCGTTATGCGACCGTGTCCGATCCCACATTCCCTCGCGACATTTCGACCGTGTTAACGCACCGAGTCTTCTTCACGTCTTTCGCGCCTTCCGGCCAGCGGAAAGGCACCGGTTGTCGGATGTTTTCGCAGCAAGCGAGCCGTCACCCGGGAAACCTGCGCCCCGCCGCGGCGGCCCGCATGGCGATCCGGGCCTCCCGCCTGGCGGTGTGCGCCCGCCGCCGGACCGATGCCTGGCCTCGCTCCAGCGAGTGCCTCGTGTGGTCGACCGCGTGACCCGCCCGCCAGGCGAGGCCCGGCTTGCCCTCGGTGTCCAGCGCGGCGAGCATCAGCCCGCCGAGCAGACCGAGGTTCTTGAGGAAATGGGTCTCGTGCTGGCGCCGCTCGGCCTTGTCTTCGTACGCCCAGAAGGGGTGGCCGGCGAACGTCGTCGGAACCAGCGTGCCGGCGAGCACCGCCGCTGCCGGGCGGGTGACGTGACCGGAGGCGAACAGCAGGCCGGCGACGAGCTGGGCCGCCCCGTTGATCCGTACCAATGCGGCGGCGTCGGTCGGGATCCGCGGGTCGGCCTTTTCGAGCAGCGGAGCCACCCGGTCGGTGACCCGTTGGGCCCGGCCGACGTAGACGGCGGGGTTGGCCACCGAACGGGCGCCGCTGACCAGGAAGATCGCGCCGAGGAACGCGCGCGCGACGGTGCGTACGGGACTCATGAACAAACTCATACCCGCTCCGGCGCTTCTCTACCCGCCAAACCGCGGGACTCACAGGGGTTGGGTGCGCAGATACCGCCCGAAATGCGGAACGGTGAAGGCGACCGTCCCGCGCTCACCCGAGTAGATCAGCCCCTTCTTGATCAAAGCGTCGCGCGCCGGGGAGAGGCTCGCGGGCTTGCGATCGAGGGACCGTGCGATCTCGGCCGTCGGCACGGCCAGGTCCATGTCGTCGCCCGCTCCGGCAACGGACAGTGCCGCCATCGCGCGCATGTACTCGCGTTCGGCGGGCGTGGCCCGCTCGAAACGCGAGCCGAAGAACCCGACGGCCAGCTCGGCCTCGGCCTCCGGCGCGGCCACGTTGACGTCGGCGGCGGCGATCGGCGAGCGCGGCGCGTGGTCCCAGGTCGCCTTCCCGTATGCCTGTACGAAGTACGGGTAGCCGCCGGACTTCTCGTAGAGCAGGTCGAGCGCCTTGGGCTCGTACTCGACCTCCTCGCGTGCGGCCGGCGCGCACAGCGCCTGGTCGGCGGCGATCCGGTCGAGCCGGTCGATGCGCTGGTAGCGGAACAGGCGCTCCGAATAGGACTTCGCCGCCGACAGCACCGCGGGCAGGTGCGGCAGCCCGGCGCCGACGACGATCAGCGGACCGCCCTGCTGCGACAGCTCATGGCACGCCGCGCACAGCGCCGAGACCTCGTCGGCGCCGAGGTCCTGCATCTCGTCGATGAACAGCGCGATGCCCGTGCCCACGTCGGTCGCGACGCCCGCCGCGTCGGTGAACAGCTCGACCAGGTCGATCTCGATGTCGCCGGAGTCGGCGCGGCCGATCGCGGCGGGCCCGTCGATGCCGGGCTGCCACCGGTCGCGCAACCGTGGCGCGCCGCGACCCGACGCAGTGACCGGCACCGAGCGCAGGGCGAAGGCCTTCAGTACCGCGAGGAACTCGTCGATCCGGTCGGGCGCGCGGTGGCGGGGCGCCAGCTCCCGCACGGCCATGTGCAGCGCGGCCGCCACCGGGCGGCGCAGCGACTGGTCGGGGCGGGCCTCGATCTTGCCGGTGCCCCACAGTCGGTTGATGGCCTGCGAACGCAGCGTGTTGAGCAGCACCGTCTTGCCCACGCCGCGCAGGCCGGTGAGGACCAGGCTGCGCTCCGGCCGGCCGCGGGCGACCCGTTCGAGGACCACGTCGAAGACGTCGAGCTCGCGGCCGCGGCCGGCCAGTTCGGGTGGGCGCTGGCCGGCGCCGGGTGCGTAGGGGTTGCGCACCGGGTCCATGTCGATGACCGTATCGGGCGATCTAGGAAACGTCGTAGATTGAGGTAGATCGGGTTACGGCGTGTCGCGTCTCGTAGCGCAGCTCGAGGATCAGCATCGCCAGGATCAGCACGACCACCCCGGTCAGTTGCAGGATCGTCGATACCGTGCCGAGCGGGATGGTGGCCGGCGCGAGCAGCGCCCCGGCCAGCCGGAAGCGCACGGTGCCGATCCGCAGCGAGCGGCGGAACGCCACGTCGCCCAGCAGGAAGATGGCCAGCCCACCGGCGAGCAGCAGGGCGTACGAGGGCTTGAGGTGGCCGTCGGTGTACTGGGTCGCCTTCTTGATGCCCGCGGCGACGACAACGATGCCGAGCAGCAGGAAGTAGTACGCGTAGACGTACGCGCGGATCGCGATGCGAGTCCGGCGGCGCGGGTCGGCCGCTGCCAGGGCCTCCTCCGCGGCGTTGTCGTCGCCCGCGAAGTAGGTCCACCAGAGCAGGTACGCGATGGTCAGGCCGAGCGAGGCGACCACGATGAGCAGCGGATCGAGGTCGAGCCCGGACGCGCCCACGCCGATCGCGACGACCGACTCGCCGAGCGCGACGATCAGCACCAGCCCGTGGCGTTCGACGAAGTGCGCGGGCGAGAGCCGGAACTCGCCGATCGGCCGCAGAAGCGTCGAGATGACCTGCACCGCGAAGGCCGTGATCCAGAATCCCCACCGCCATGCCCCCGGCAGAAACCCGCCAGCCAGTACGAGCGTGGCGCTCGTGAAGTTGGCCGGCGCGAGGTGGACCATGCCGCGTGCCGCGCCGGGCCCGCCGGAGACGATGAACAGCCCGCTGTGGATGGCGTTGACCACGAAGTAGCCGAGGCCGAAAACCCAACCGTCGTCGTCGAAGGCCTCCGGCACGGCGAGCGCCATCGAGAGGAACCCGCCCATGCCGACGAGGATCAGGAAGCGTCGGGCCCGGCTGGTCGGCGCGACGGCGTTGGTCAGCCACAGGTACCCGCCGTACATCCACAGGGTGACGCCCAGCAGCAGGACCACCCGGGCCGCGCTGGTCAGGCTCACGTGGTCGGCGAGCACCGCGGTCTGCTGGGTGACCGTGAAGACGAAGACCAGGTCGAAGAAGAGCTCGAGGGTGGTCACCCGGACGACGGGCTCGGTGCGCTCGTCTGCGGACGCCGGCTGGGTCTCGGCCATTGCACCAGCGTAGGAACGCGGGTCGATCGGCAACGATAGAACCGTCTAGAAGATCTCCTAGACAGCCCGAGATCCCCCGATGCTTACCGGAGCTTGAGGCAGAGCACGTAGTCGTTGAGGTCGAGCGGGCTGTTGAAGAAGTACCAGTCGGTGTAGCCCTGGACGTTCTTGCACTTGTTCTGGGCGTCGTCCTTGCCGGTCGTGGCCGTGTCGAACCGTGCCAGCACCTCGTACGTCTTGGATGCGCACTTGGTGATCGCCAGTTTCGGGGCGGCGGCGGTGCCGACGTTCTTGACGCACTGGCCCTTCTTCACGAACCGGGCGTCGGTCGACGAGGCGGGATCGGCCGTAGCCGACTGCGCCGCCGACGGCGCGAGGCTCGGGGCGGCGCTCGGGCTGTTGGTGGCACCGCCGCTCGTGTTGGACTTGTCGTCGCGGCCGACCAACCACAGCGCGACACCGGTGCCGCCGCACACCAGCACGGCGAGGGTCACGACGAGCGCGAGGACCGGGCCCATGCCGCGCTTCTTCCGCGGCGGGGAGGGCACGGCCGGCTGCCAACCGCCGCCGTAGTTGGGGTCGTACGGCGGCTGCTGCCCGTAGCCCTGGTCGTAGCCGGGACCGTAACCCGGGGGCTGACCGTAACCGGGGCCGGACCCGTAGCCCGGCTCGCCGTAGCCCGGCTCGCCGTAGCCCGGGCCGCCGCCGTAGCCGGGACCGCCTTGGCCATACCCCGGCTCGTAGCCGCGGGTCTGTCCGCCATAGGTGCCGCCCGACCCCTGTCCGCCGGGCGGCGCGGAGGGCGGCTGACCGCCCCAGGGGTCGCCGCCGCCCTGGCCGCCCCACGGGTCCGACGGCTGACCGTGCGGCGGTCCGTAGCTCGACATCGACGTCCTCCCGGGCGGGTCACTGCTGTGCAATGGCCACCGTAGCGTGAGACCTCGATGACCTCACCTCCCGGAACCGCGCCAAGCTCGCCGACGACCGTTTCGCCCGCCAAGGTCTGGTCGGCGCTGGCGATCGTCTACGTGGTGTGGGGCTCCACGTACCTCGCCATCCGGGTCACGGTCGAGACGATGCCCCCGCTGTTGTCCGCCGCCGCCCGGTTCGCGATCGCCGCTACGGTGCTGGCGGTCGTGCTGACCGTCCGTAAGGGCGGCGCGGCCGCGCTGCGGCTGCGGCCACGGGAATTCGGGTCCGCCGCGCTCGTGGGCGTCCTGCTGCTGGGCGGCGGTAACGGCCTGGTCGTGCTCGCGGAGAGCGGGCCGCCCGGCAAGGCCGTACCGTCCGGCATGGCGGCCCTGCTCATTGCCACCGTGCCCTTGCTGATCGTGGTGTTCCGCGCGGTCGCCGGCGATCGGCCCGCGCCGGCAACGGTCGGCGGCGTGCTGATCGGCTTCGTCGGCCTGGGCCTGTTGACGCTGCCGGCCGGCGGCGTACCGGCCGTGCCGGTCGGCGGCGCGCTGACCCTGATAACGGCGTCCGCGAGCTGGGCGTTCGGCTCGGTGCTGTCCGCGCGGCTGCCGATGCCGCGGGACCCGTTCGTCGCGTCGGTGTACGAGATGATCGCCGGAGCCCTGCTGCTCGGGGCCGCCGGGCTCGGCCGCGGCGAGGAGCGCGGCCTCGACCTCGGCGCGGTATCGACCCGATCGTGGGTCGCGCTGGCCTATCTCGCGCTGGCCGGGTCGGTGGTCGCGTTCACGGCCTACGCCTGGTTGCTGCAGAACGCGCCGATCTCGCTGGCGGCGACGTACGCGTACGTCAACCCGGTCGTCGCCGTCCTGCTCGGCGCGCTGCTGCTCGCCGAGGCGGTCACCGTCCGGGTGCTGGTCGGCGGCCTGGTCATCGTGGTCGGCGTGGCCGTCGTGGTCACCGTCGAGCGACCGCGCCGGGCGCCGGACTCAGATCAGCCGTAGCTGCCGGTCCTTGGGCCGCCGCTCCTGCGTCGTGCCGTGCCGGTCGAACAGGCCCGCGTCGATCGCGTCCAGGAACGGCGTCGGCGGGTGTTCCCGTTCGGCGCCGAAGCGAACCCGGCGTCGGGCGTGCGAGATGTAGAGCCGGTCCTGGGCCCGGGTCATGCCCACGAAGAACAGCCGCCGCTCCTCGGCGACGTCGTCGGTCTCCGCGGGCACGCCGGGCAGGCGCAACGGCAGCAGGCCGTCCTCGCAGCCGACCAGGAACACCACCGGGAACTCGAGGCCCTTCGCCGCGTGCAGGGTGAGCAGGGTCACCGCCTCGGCGCGCGGGTCGAGCGCGTCGACCTCGGCGCCGGTCGCGAGATCGGCGAGGAATCGATCGAGGTCATTGCCGCAGCGCCGGGCCAGCGGGCCGAGCACCTCGACCGCCGACCACACGTCGGCCGGGCTCACCGGCGGGCCGGCGGCGGTCGGCAGGTCGAGGGTCGGCGTCGCGAACCGTTCGGCGAGCAGCTGCGCGGCCCGCCGTACCCGGGTCGCCAGGTCGTGGCCCGTGCCGGCGGGCGGGGCGAGGCGTAGCTCGCGCGCGATGGCGGCCACGCCGGCCCGGTCGCGGAGGCGGTCGTGGGACCGTTTCTGCACCGGTATGCCGGCCCGGCTGAGCGCCTCGACGATGGGCGCGGCCTGCGCGTCCGTGCGGTAGAGGACCGCGATGTCGGCGAAGCCGCCCGTGCCGACGGCGCCGGAGGCCCGGCCCGCGTCGAACGAGCGGTGCGACAGACCTCCGACGAGCTCGTCGATCGTACGGGCGACGAAGTCCGCCTCGTCCGTGACCGACGCGGCCGCATACCGCCCGACGAGCGCCGCCTCCGGATCGAGCCTGGCCGGGTCGAGCCGCCGCCCACGCACGAGCGTCCACGGCGCGATCGCCTGGACCGCGGCGGCCACGATCGGCGCGGACGACCGGTAGTTGCGGGTCAGCCGGACCAGCCGCGCGTCGTCGAAGTCCCCCGAGAAGCGCAGGAAGTAGCCGACGTCGGCGCCGCGGAACGAGTAGATGGCCTGGTCCGGGTCGCCGATCGCGCACAGGTTGCCGTCCGGCGGACAGAGCAGCCGGAGCAGCTCGTACTGCGCGTGGTCGACGTCCTGGTACTCGTCGACGAAGATCCACCGCCACCGGCCCTGGTAGCGGTCGACGAGGTCGGGGTCGCCGCGCAACAGCTCAACCGCGAGCGTGACCAGCTCGTCCAGGTCGACGAGGTCCTGATCGCGCAGCAGCTTGGCGTAGGCGGCGTCGTCCGCTCCCGCCTCGGCACGCGCGGCGGTGCGCTCGGCGTCGTCGGCCACCCTGAACTCGGCGGCCAGGCCGACCGACGCCGCGTTCTCCCGCAGGATCCGCAGGCCGAGCGCGTGGAACGTGGCGACGGTGACGTCGTCGGCCACCGGGCCGAGAAGACCGTCCAGTCGGGTGCGCAGCTCTTCCGCGGCGCGGCGGGTAAAGGTGATCGCGAGGCACTGGTCCGGGACGACGCCCAGCTCGGCGCAGAGGTACGCGATGCGGTGGGTGAGCGTGCGGGTCTTGCCCGTGCCCGGACCGGCGACGATGAGCAGCGGACCGCCGGGCGCCGACGCGGCGACCCGTTGCATGGCGTCGAGGCGGTCGAGCAACCCGGTGCCGACCTCCTCCATGCCCGCGAGCATGGGCTCGAACGGCTCGTGCGGGCTCGGCGTCGGCTGCGGCGGGATCGCCGGCGCGGGTGGCGGACCGGGGCGGCGCCCGGCCTCCCGGGCGACGGTCGTCGGCCTGCCCGCCCGCGGCAGGACCGGCTTGTGGGACTGCGGCGGGACGTCGAACAGCGCGTCGGCCCGGGCCGCCGCGCCGGATCGCGACAGCTCGTCGGGCGCGAAGAGCTTGATGACCCCGTATTCGCCGTCGAAGCCGGGCGTGCGGTGCACCTCGCCCGCCCGGAGCCGGCGGATCGCCTCCGCGAGCGTCTCACCGCCGGCGCGGCAGAGGTCGTCGAGCGGCACCCGCGTGAGGATCGCCAGCTCCGGCCCGAGCGCGGCGACCAGCGCGTTGAACCGCCCCTCCACCGTCTTGGACCGGGCGCCGACGCCCGCGAGCTCGCCGAGGATCTCGGCGAGGGCGAGCAGATGGGTGACCTCGGGCGCGCCGTCGGGGCGGTGGCCGCGCGGGCGGTCCGCGAGGTCCTCTACCCGGCTGAGCACGCCGACGGTGAGCGGCCGGTGGCAGACCGGGCAGAGACCACCGGCCTCGCGCGTCTGCGCCGGATCCCGGGTGACGCCGCAGGCCCGGTGGCCGTCGGCGTGGTACTTGCCCTCCTCGGGGAAGAACTCGAGGGTGCCGGCGAGGCCGTCGCCCGTGCGCAGCGCGTCGCGGACCGCGAAGTAGTCGAGCCCGGTCGAGAACAGCGTCGCCTCGCGTCCCAGGGCCGGCGGCGAGTGGGCGTCCGAGTTGGACACCAGGCGGTAGCGGTCCAGGCTGGACACCCGCCAGTTGATCGCCGGGTCGGAGCTCAGGCCGGTCTCGACCGCGAAGACGTGGTCGGCGAGGTCGGCGTAGCAGTCGGCGATGGCGTCGAAGCCCGACTTGCTGCCCAGCGCCGAGAACCACGGCGTCCAGATGTGCGCAGGCACCAGGTAGCCGTCCCGGCTGGCCTCGAGGGTGATCTCGAGCAGGTCGCGCGAGTCGAGGCCGAGGATGGGCCGGCCGTCGGAGCCGAGGTTGCCGATCCGTCCGAGCGCGGTGCTGAATCGGGCCACCGCGTCCAGATCGGGCAGGTAGACGAGGTGGTGCACCTTGCGCGTACGGTCGTCGCGCTTGTAGATCGTGGAGATTTCGACGCTCAACGCGAACCGGGTGTGCGCCCGTTCGTCCGTGCCGGACAGTCGCGGCGGCAGCCGGCGGGAGATCGCCCGCTCCGCCTCCTCGCCCAGCCGGTAGAGGCCGGGCTCGGCCGGTCGCAGGTGTTCGCGCAGGTGGTCGCGCCAGGCGGGGTGGGTGAAGTCGCCGGTGCCGAGCAGCGCGATGCCCTTGCGGCGGGCCCATAGGGCCAGATTGGGCAGGGTGAGCTCGCGGCTGCAGGCCATCGAGTAGCGGGAGTGGATGTGCAGGTCCGCGACGAAGGTGTCGCCGGGGACGCGGTACGGGGGCACGCCGCATACTGCCACGCGCGCTCGCGACGTGCCGCACCGCCACGCGGCGTTTCGGGAGTGCCGGCCTCAGGCGGCGGATCGCAACTCGATCAGGGTCACCTGCGGCGGTGCACCGACTCGTACGGGCGGCCCCCAGAAGCCGGCACCGTTGGTCACGTACAGCTGGGTGCCGCCGATCATGGCGTAGCCGGACACGACCGGCTGCGCGAGCCCTACGACCAGGTTGAAGGGCGCCATCTGGCCGCCGTGGGTGTGGCCGGAGAGCTGCAGGTCCACCTTGTGCCGGGCCGCGTCGTGGACGACGACCGGTTGATGGGCGAGCAGCACGACGGGTCGCGCCGGGTCGCGGCCGCCCAGCGCGGCGTCGAGGTCGGGTCCGCCGTGTGGCCCCGGGTCGCCGCCGGTCAGGTCGTTGACGCCGGCGAGGTCGAGACCGGCGATCTCCACCCGCTCGTTGCGCAACGCCCGCATGCCCAGGCGCTGCACCTCCGCCACCCACTCCTCCGCCCCGGAGTAGTACTCGTGGTTGCCGGTGACGAAGAAGGCGCCGTTGCGGCTGCGGATGTCACGCAGCGGTGCCGCTGCCGGCCCGAGCTCGGCCACGGAGCCGTCGACCAGGTCGCCGACGACGGCCACGATGTCCGCGTCCAGCCGGTTGATGGCGGCGACGATCCGCTCGGCGTGCGGGCGGCCGGCCAGCGGGCCGAGGTGGATGTCGGCGACGGTGGCGATCCGCAGGCCGTCCATGCTGCGGGGCAATTTGGCGAGGCCGATCCGCCGACGGTCGAGGCGTGGCGGTCCGAGTGCCTGCGTCGTCCCGTAACCGGTGATGCCTGCGGCGGTGAGCCCCGCGAAGATCGCGGCGCCGCGGGCGAGGAGGAGCCGCCGGTCCCGATCCACCACCCCGTGGTCATGGCGTCCTTGACCGCTCAGGGCGCCATCGGGGCCGCCATGATCATGTGTGGTGGCGGGAGTGGCGGTGCGGCGGCGGCGCAGCGCGAGGCGGGCGCCGAGCATCGGGATCTCGAGCAGCGCCAGGACGACGAGCAGGTAGAACATCAGCGCCAGCCAGACGTACCCCGGCCAGGCCAGGAAGCGCACGCCGACGGCGGTGCCGATCAGGGTGGCCGGGACGAGCAGGCCGAGGACGATCGCGAGGGCGCCGCCGGCGCGCCGCCGCGGGCCCTTGTGCGTGGTGTCCCGGACCAGACGCTTCCACAGGTACAGGTGGATCAGGCCGGTGACCAGGAGGACCACACCGACCAGCGCGAGCACCGCCACGTCAGCCGCCGGCGAACGGGGGCAGCACGTCGACGGTGGCGCCCGGTTGTGCCGTGGCGGACGGGTCACGCCAGGCGACGCCGTCGTGCAGCAGGCTCGCGACCTTGAGCACGCCGGCGAGACGCTCGCCGTGGCGGTCGCTCAACGTCTGGACCAGCGCGTCGCGGGTCAGGCCGGCGGGTACGGACTCCTCGGAGCGTCCGGCCGCGGCGCGCGCGCCGGCGAAGTAGCGCACCGTCACGTCCACCCGGTCATCCTCCGATCGCCGACATCGGGCGGGCGGGCTGCAGGAACGCCGGCTGGTCGATGCCGTGACCGGGCTTCTTGGCCCACATCGCGGCCTGCCAGCGGCGGGCCAGCTCGGCGTCGTCGGCGCCGGCGCGCATGGCCGTACGCAGGTCGGACTCCTCGGTCGCGAACAGGCAGTTGCGGACCTGGCCGTCGGCGGTGAGCCGGGTGCGGTCGCAGTCGCCGCAGAACGGACGGGTGACGCTGCCGATCACGCCCACCCGGGCCGGCCTGTCGTCGTGGCCCGGGTAGCCGGCGACCAGCCAGGTCTCGGCGGGCGCCGCGCCGCGTTCCGCCGGGTCGGGCAGCAGCGTGAACTCGCTCTGCAGGGCGGCGAGGATCTCGGCCGCGGTGACCATCGTCGTACGGTCCCAGCCGTGCTGGGCGTCGAGCGGCATCTGCTCGATGAACCGCAGCTCGTAGCGGTGTGCGAGGGCGAACCGCAACAGCGCCGGCGCGTCGTCGTCGTTGATCCCGCGCACCGGGGTGCCGCGCCGGCCGAGACCTGGCTGGTCGAGGGCTACACCGACCGGGCCGGGCGACCGGCCAAGGTCGGCGTGATCGCCAGCGTCACCCGCCCGTTCTGCGGCGACTGCGACCGTA
>DATDJX010000087.1:0-2824 GCA_036520275.1 Asanoa sp. | reverse complement strand
ACCGACCTGCTGCCGGGCCAGTTCGTGGACCGGCACGAGCTGCGGCGGATCAACGACGCCGTCGAGGCCAAGGGCGGCGAGCCCGCCCAGTTCGAGGAGATCATCCTCGGCATCACCAAGGCCTCGCTGGCGACGGACTCGTTCCTGTCGGCGGCCTCGTTCCAGGAGACCACGAAGGTGCTCACCGACGCGGCCCTGGAGGGCAAGATCGACCGCCTGGCCGGTCTGAAGGAGAACGTGATCATCGGCAAGCTGATCCCGGCCGCCACCGGGCTCAAGCGCTACCGCACGATCGAGATCGAGCCGTCCGAGCCGCTTCCGCGCGGCATCGACGACGTCGGGCTCCTGGAGGGCGACGACCTCGCCGCCGAGCTGGGGTTGGAGGACGGCGAGGGCCTGCAGGGCTTCGGCCCGGCCTTCGACACCGCCGAGCTGGACGAGATCAACGCCGGCTTCGGCACCAGCGGCGGCTCGTTCGACGACATCGGCTCCGACCTCGACATGGACGGGGACGACAAGAAGTAGCTCGTTCGTTTGCCGGCCTCGTCGCGCGTGCGGCGGGGCCGGCGAACGTTCGTCGGCGCCCTCGCGCCGGCTGACAGCGAATGTGGAGTGCCGTCAGCCGCGGCGGGTAAACACGGGGAGGGCTGGTGTGCCCGAAGCCGAAGAGGGGAACTTGATCTTGCACTTATACGGGGCGCGCTAGTGTCCCGCTTTCGACATCGGGCTCAAGCCGGGGGGCGACGAGTCCGATGACAAGGAAGGTCGCGGCGATCGGCGCCGCGGGCTTTCCAACCGGGTCTTGACACACACGTGACTTTCGAACTGGGCATCCTGCTGGCGCTGGCCTGCGCTGTCGCCACGCAGCTGGGCTTCCTCTACAAGCACCGTGGAGCGAACGAGGCTCCCAAGGTGGACATCCGGCACCCGCTCCAGAGCGTGCGCTCGCTGTTCGCCTCGAAGTGGTTCGCGATCGGCATGGGCGTCGCCACCGGCGCGTGGCTGTTCCACGTCGCGGCCCTCGCCTTCGCTCCGCTGTCGGTCGTCCAGGCCGTGCTCTCGACCGGCGTCGTGATCCTCGCCGTGCTGGCCGACCGCCTGTTCGGCTTCGAGGTCGGCGCCCGTCAGTGGGTCGGCGTCGCGATGACCGCGCTCGGCCTAGTGCTGCTGGTCGTCACGCTCCCCGCCCAGTCCGGCGTCCACTCGACTTACTCGCTCGCCGGGATGCTCACCTTCGAGGGCGGCATGCTCGCGATCGGTGCGCTGCTGATCTCGGGCCCGCGGATGGGCGCCCCGGACCACCACCACGGGATCATGCTCGGCGCCGCCGCCGGCGTCCTGTTCGGCGTCTCCGACGTTGCCATCAAGGCGCTCACCGGCGTCGACGGCCCGCTCGCCGTGATCCTCTCGCCGTGGCTGGCCGTCACGATCCTCGCCTCGATCGTCGCCTTCTACGCCTCTGCCCGCGGCCTGCAGGACGGCGAGGCCGTCCCGGTCATCGCCGCGACCTCCACCGCCGCGAACGTCTCCTGCATCCTCGGCGGCATCGTCGTCTTCGGCGACCCGATGCCCAGCGACACGCTCGGCATCGTCATCCAGAGCTTCGCGTTCGTGCTCGTCGTGGTCGCCGCGCTCGTCACGCCGCCGCCGATGCGCGCGGCCGAGGCGAACGCCCAGCCCGCGTTCTAGGCCGACGCCTCCAGGATCACACGCGCGACCTGCTCGGGGTCGTCCCACGTCGGCACGTGGCCGCAGCCGCGCAGCACGACGTGCCGTGCCTCCGGCAGCCGCCGTCGCGCCCGTGGCGCCTGGCGGGAGAAGATCAGCAGCCGGTCGCGGTCGCCCCAGGCGACGGTGGTCGGGCACGACGGCGTCGGTGCCTGCCAGCCCGGTGCGTCGCGCAGCAGCGCCCAGAACGACGGCGCCTCCGCGTACAGCCGCGTCCACAGCAGCATGTCCTCGGCCGGGATCCGCCACGGTCGCGCCGCGACGTGGGCGCTGAACGCCGACCGCAGGACGCGGCTGCGGACGACGGCCGGAGCGACCGGGGTGAGCGCCCGCGCCAGCACCCGCGTGGCGGCCAGCGTGCCGCGGCCGTAGGCGATCTCGCGGCCGCGCGCGAAGCCGATCGGCGACACCGCGCAGGCCGACCGCACACGACCGGCGGCGCCCAGCGCGAGCGCGATCCCGCCGCCCATCGAATTGCCCGCCACGTGCCAGCCGTCGAGCCCGAGGCCGTCGGCGAACGCCGCCACCGCGTCGGTGAGGCCCGCGACCGTCGTCGGCCCGGGCGGCGACGCGCCGAAGCCCGGCAGGTCGACCGCGATCACGTCGCGTTCGCGCTCGAGCATCGGCATGAGCGGCCGCCACATCTCCTTGCAGGATCCGAGCCCGTGGACGAGCAGCAGCGGCGGGCCGGAGCCGGTGCGGTCATGGGCGAGCATCGGCGGGACCCTATTCGGACGATGCGTTGCGCCGGTTCGCCATCGGGAGGTAGGTTGTACGAATCGGCGTATGAGTCACGACGTTCTGTAACGAAACGGTGCTCGCCCTCCGCGATCTGCTGCGCGACCTCGAGGTCAGGCTCGTCGCCGGTGAGGCGGGGATCGACAGCGCGGTGCGCTGGGTGCACATCTCCGAGATCGTCGACCCGACGCCGTGGCTGTCCGGCGGCGAGCTGCTGCTGACGACCGGCCTGCAGCTCGAGCGGCCCGAGGTCCAGCGCGAGTACGTCGCGCGGCTCGCCGGCCACGGGCTGTCCGGGCTCGGCCTCGGCACCGGCTTCGCGCACGCCGGCGTGCCCGGCCAGATGATCGAGGCCGCC
>DATDJX010000086.1:0-4249 GCA_036520275.1 Asanoa sp. | reverse complement strand
AGGCCCTGGCCCATCTCGGTGCCGCCGTGGTTGATCAGCACCGAGCCGTCCTTGTAGACGTGCACCAGCGCACCGGCCTGGTTGAACGCCGTCAGGTTGAAGGAGATGCCGAACTTGACCGGTGTCACCGCGAGGGCGCGCTTGGTATCGGGGTGGGTGGCGTTGAACGCCTCGATCTCGCGCGTGCGACCCACGACGTCGGCGCTGGAGACGACCTCGTTCCAGATCGTCGGGATGCGCTCGGGGTGGCGAACCGGCTGACCGTACGGCGTGGTCTGGCCCGGCCCATAGAAGTTGCGCTCGCGCAGGTCCATCGGGTCGAGACCGAGCAGGGGCGCACAGCGGCCGAGGATGTCCTCGATCACCAGCATGCCCTGGGGGCCGCCGAAGCCGCGGAACGCGGTGTTGGACGCCTTGTGCGTTCTCGCGATGCGGCCGTTCACCCGGATGTTGGGGATCCAGTACGCGTTGTCGATGTGGCACAGGGCGCGGGCCAGCACCGGCTCCGAGAGGTCGAGGCTCCAGCCGCCGTCCGCGGTCAAGGTCGCGTCAAGGGCGACGATGCGCCCGCTCTCGTCGAAGCCGACCCGCCAATCGGCATGGAACCCATGCCGCTTGCCCGACATGGTCAGGTCCTGCGTACGGTTCAGCCGCAGCCGGACCGGACGTCCGGTGAGCGTCGCACCCAGCGCGGCGATCGCCGCAAAGCCGTGCGGCTGCATCTCCTTGCCGCCGAAGCCGCCGCCCATGCGCAGGCACTGCACCGTGACCTCGTGGTTGTGCCTGCCCAGCACGTGGGCCACGATCTCCTGCGTCTCGGACGGGTGCTGGGTGCTGCTCTGGACGAAGACCTGCTCGCCCTCGTCGACATGGGCCAGGGCGCAATGCGTCTCGAGGTAGAAGTGCTCCTGGCCGGAGAACTCGAGCTCGCCGCTGAAGACATGGGTGGCGGCGGCAAGGCCGGCCTCGATGTCGCCCCGCCGCACCTGCGGCATCGCGCCCTGGAACGAGTCGGCCTCGATCGCCTCGGTCACCTTGATGTAGGAAGGGAGCGGCTCGACGTCGACCTCGACAGCCGCCGCGCCGAGCCGGGCGGCCTCGAGCGTCTCGCCCAGCACCCAGCACACGGCGTGGCCGTAGAACATGACCTCGCTGGGGAACAGCGGCTCGTCATGCTTGACCCCGGCATCGTTGACCCCGGGAACGTCCGCCGCGGTGAGCACGCGGACGACCCCGGGCACGGCGAGCGCGGGGTCGGTGCGCAGCCCGGTGACCCGGCCGTGGGCGTGCGGGACCTGCACCGGGTAGGCGTGCAGCACGTCCTTGGTGCGTTCCACCAGGTCGTCGGTGTAGAGCGCCTTGCCGGTGACGTGCAGGGCCGCGCTCTCATGAGGGAGGGCGAGCCCGACGGACGGGTTCTCGGGTCGTTCCGACAGGGCACTCATGCCGACACCTCCTCCGGGCTCTCGGCGTACAGCTTGCGCAGGCTCTGGCCGAGCATGGCGGCGCGGTAGGCCGCGCTCGCGCGGTGGTCGTCGATCGGGGTGCCCTCGCCGCCCAGGACCTCCGCGGCGGCCTGCGCCGTGGCGAGCGTCCATGGCCGGCCCTCGAGCGCCGCCTCCGTCGCCAGGGCACGGACCGGCATCGCCGCGACCCCGCCGAGCCCGATGCGGGCCCGCTTCACGACGCGGTCCTCGACGTCCAGGGCAAACCCGATGGCCACGCTGGAGATGTCGTCGAAGCGCCGCTTGGCGATCTTGTGGAACGCCGCCAGCCGGGCCAGGGGCAGCGGGATGCGCACCGCCTTGATCAGCTCGTCGGGGCGGCGCACGCTCTGCCGGTAGCCGGTGAAGTAGTCGGACAGGGCGACCTCGCGCTCGCCGTCGACGCTGGCCAGCACCAGGCTCGCCTCCAGGGCGAGCAGCACGGGCGGCGCGTCGCCGATCGGCGAGCCGGTGCCGAGGTTGCCGCCGAGCGTCGCGCCGTTGCGGATCAGCCGCGAGGCGAACTGCGGGAACAGCTGGGCCAGCAACGGCACGCTGCCGTCGAGACGGCGTTCGATCTCGGTCAGCGTCAGCGCCGCGCCGATCTCGATCCGGTCGGCGTCGGCGACCAGGCCGCGCAGCTCGGGAAGGCGGTCGATGGCGATGACCGACGCGGCCCTCGTGCCGCGGAGATTGACCTCGACACCCCAGTCGGTCGAGCCGGCGACGAGGATGGCGTCCGGATCGGCGTGCAGCAGGCGCACCGCGTCGGCGAGCGTCCCGGGACGGACGAACGAGCGACCCTCGTGGCGCAGCTGTGTCGCGGCGGGCTCGGGGGGCGGCGCGCTCAGCCGCTCGGCGAAGGAGTCGTCAGGAGGTGGGGCGCCGAGGGCATAGGCCGCGTCACGGATCGGGCGGTAGCCCGTGCAGCGGCACAGGTTCCCGCTCAGCGCGTGAAGGTCGAACCCGTTGGGACCGTGCTCGTGGTCGGGCCCCGCATCGCTCCCGCCGGCGGGGCGACGATCCGGCCGGTAGTACTCGGCGGCCATGCTGCAGATGAACCCCGGCGTGCAATAGCCGCACTGCGAGCCCCCGCGATCCGCCATCTCCTGTTGCACGGGGTGCAGCTCGCCCGGCTCACCCAGCCCTTCGGCAGTGACGATCTCCTGGCCGTCGAGCGAGGCGATCGGTACCAGGCAGGCGTTGATGGCGACCCACTCGGTCGACGCGCTGAGGCCGGGACGCGCGATCAGCACCGAGCAGGCCCCGCACTCTCCTTCGGCGCAGCCCTCCTTGCACCCGGTGAGCCCGCGCCAGCGAAGGAAGTCCAGCGCCGTGGTGTGGAGCGGCACATCGGTGATCGACGTGCTCTGCCCGTTGATCGTGACCTTGCCGGCGACCATGTCACATGCTCCTGTACGGCCTGAGGAAGGTCGGTGGGCCGCCCTGCAGGGCAGCCCACCTGCTGGAACGACTGTACAGGCGCCGCCCGGCGCTGTGAAGCATCTTTGGAAAGTATCTTCCGTATCGTAGAATCGATCAGCCACTCGCGGCCCGCGGTACCGGCGCGATACCGTGACCACGGCGTGGAACGTAGGCTCCATCGGCATCGCCGTGCCGCCGCACGGGACGCGAGGGGAGGAGTCCGGTGACCACAGCGGTCCCGCGCCTTGGCGCCGACGTCCTGGACGACCTCGACCGGCGGCTGGCCCAGGCCGACGCCGAGCTCGCGACCCGCTACCCGGGGGACGCCGGCGCCCGGCAGCCGGTGCACACCGTGTACGTCCCGGCCGACCAGATGACCCCGGAGCTGCCCGCCGCGTGGGGCGCGCAGGCCCTGGACGCGCTGGAGGGCCACGCCGCCACCGCGGCGGCGCTGGCCGAGGCCACCGCCCTCGACCCGGCCCTGGTCGCCCAGGTCCTCCCCGGCGTGCTGGCCAAGCTGGAGCGGGAGCCGGTCGAGGACCTCCGCCTGGACTTCGAGGACGGCTACGGTCCCCGGCCGGACGAGCGGGAGGACGCCGACGCCCTGGCCGCGGCCAGGGCCCTGGCCGCGGCGCTGGCCGGCCCGGGGGCCCCACCCTACGCGGGGCTCCGCATCAGGTGCCTGGAGGCGGCGACCCGGCGGCGCGGCCTGCGGACCCTCGACCTGTTCCTCGGCGGCCTCCTGGCCGAGACCGCGCTCCCCGACGGGTTCGTGGTCACCCTGCCCAAGGTGACCGACGTGCGCCAGGTGGAGGCGATGGCCCTGGTCTGCGGGCTGCTGGAGGAGGCGCACGGGCTGGCGCGGCGGCGGCTGCGGTTCGAGATCCAGGTCGAGACCCCGCAGTCGATCCTGGGCGCCGACGGCACCGCCACCGTGGCCCGGATGGTGCATGCCGCCGACGGCCGCTGCTCGGGCCTCCACTACGGCACCTACGACTACAGCGCGGCCCTCGGGATCGCCGCCGCCTACCAGAGCATGGAGCACCCGGCGGCCGACCACGCCAAGGCGGTCATGCAGGTGGCGGCGGCCGGCACCGGGGTGCGGCTGTCGGACGGGTCCACCAACGTGCTCCCGGTGGGCGACACCGCGGCCGTCCACGCCGCCTGGCGGCTGCACGCCCGGCTGGTCCGCCGCTCGCTGGAGCGCGGCTACTGGCAGGGCTGGGACATGCACCCGGCGCAGCTGCCCACCCGCTACCTGGCCACCTACGCCTTCTTCCGCGAGGGCCTGCCGGCGGCCGCGGCCCGGCTGCGCGCGTATGCCGAGCGGACCGGCGGCG
>DATDJX010000085.1:0-2929 GCA_036520275.1 Asanoa sp. | reverse complement strand
GGCGAGCCGCAGCAAGCGCATCAGCCGTCGCCCAGCTCGGCCAGGCTGGCGAGCGCCCCGGCGGCCGGGGTGCCGGGCCCGAGCCTCGTCTGGGCGACGATGGCGCCGTCCCGCATCCGCAGCAGCCGGTCCGCGGTGCTGGCCACCCGCGCGTCGTGGGTCACGATCAGCAGCGCCTGGCGCGCCTGGCGGAGCTCGCCGAACAGCCGGAGGATGTCGCCGGTGGCGCGGCTGTCCAGGTTGCCGGTGGGCTCATCCGCGAGCACGATCAGCGGCTCGTTGATCAAGGCCCTGGCCACCGCGACGCGCTGTCGCTCGCCGCCCGACAGGTGATCGGGGAGGTGGCCGGCTCGCTCGGCCACGCCAAGCCGCTCCAGCAGCTCCATCGCCCGGCGCCGCGCCGCACGGCGCGACTCGCCGACGAGTAGCGCCGGGAGCTCGACGTTCTCCACCGCGGTCAGCTCGTCGACCAGGTGGAAGGCCTGGAACACGAAGCCGACGTTGCGGCGGCGGAAGACCGCCCACCGGGTCTCCGAGAGGCCGTCCACGCGCTCGCCGCCCAGGTGCAGCTCGCCGGCGTCTGGGCGCTCCAGCCCGCCGAGCAGGTGCAGCAGGGTCGACTTGCCGCAGCCGCTCGGCCCCATGACCGAGACCGTCTCGCCCGCCTCGACCACCAGGTCCACGCCGTCCACGGCACGGATCGGCGATCAGTCGGCCGGGTAGCGCCTCACCAGGCCTCGCGCCTCGATCACCGTGCTCATCGCGACTCCTTCTCGACCAGGCGCTGCTGGCACACCTCGAGCCAGCGGATGTCGGCCTGCAGGCGCAGCGACACACCCTCGAGCAGGAGCGCGCCGTCGGAGTCGGACGGCTCCCGCAGCGCCAGCTCCTGGAGCTGACGAAGCTCGCGCAGCAGTTCCAGCCGCTGCGAGTCGACAAGTGCCACCGGATCCGCCAGACGCGTGGCCGCCGCGGCGGCCAGCTTGAGGTGGAACTGCAGCGGCGCCGCCTTCGACCAGCTCAGGTCGGTGAGCCACTGAAGGACGCGCTCGCGGCCGGAGACGGTCAGCTCGTACACCTTCTTGTCAGGGTGGCTCGGCTGTGCGACCTCCCTGGCCTCGACCAGCCCCGCGCGCTCCAGCCGGGAAAGCGTCACGTACACCTGTCCGGGGTTCAACTCCCCGCCCACCGGACCGAGCGCCCTCACCAGGCGCTGCCGCAGCTCGTACCCATGAGCCGGCTCCTTGGCCAGCAGCGACAGGATCACGTCCCGCATCGGCAATCGTCTCCAGACTCCCGGCTCGGCGCCGTTATCTATAACTGTTATCTAAGTACGGTGCAAGTCATCACGGAAGCTCAGCCGGGAACAACGAGTGGGAGCTGGTCCGCGACCTAGAGGGAGCGGACGGCCTCGCGGGCCGGGACGTCGCCTTCGAACAGCTCGAACTCGACGCCGATCGTGTTCGGCGCTTCCAGGCATTCGAGCAGCACGAGGGCGACGTCGTCGCGGGGGACCTCGGCGCGGCGGCCGAAGCTGCGGCTGACCTGGACGCGGCCGCTGCCGGGGGCGTCGGTCAGGTGGCCCGGCTTGACGATCGTCCAGTCGAGGCCGCTCTGCCTGAGGGCGTCGTCGGCGTCGCGTTTGGCCTGCAGGTACGGGCGCATCGCCGCCGCCGCGCCGGCGACGTCGTGGGTGCCGATCGACGAGACGATCACGAACCGGGTGACGCCGAGGTCGCGGGCCGCTTCCATCGACTGGACGGCCGCGCCGTAGTCGACCGTCCGCTTGCGCTCCGGCCCGCTCCCGGGCCCGGCGCCGGCGGCGAACACGATCGCGTCGGTGGCGCCGAGGTGCGGGCGCAGGTCGTCGCCGCGCTCGACATCGCACAGCACCGCTTCGGCGCCGGCCGCCTCGAGGTCGCTGGCCTGCTCGGCCTTGCGGATCACGCCCCGGCCGCGGTGCCCGTCGCGCGCGAGCAGCCGCAGCAGACGCAGGCCAACCTTGCCATGACCGCCGACTACCAGGACCTCCATGGCCGTCAGTGTACCCAGGCCCCCTCCCCGGCATCCGGCTCGTCGGGCGAGGTGGTCTACTGATGCCATGACGAGCGAGACCGGCGGCCGGTTCAAGCGGTGGTTCTGGCGGCCGCCTCGACCCCACGGCGAAATCATCACCGACCGGCAGGTCAGCGTCCTCGAGCTGTTCTACGACCTGGTGTATGTGGCGGTCATCGGCCAGGCGGCCCACCACCTGGCCGAGCATGTCTCGGCCCGCGGGCTGGCCGAGTTCGCCGTCGTCTTCGCCCTGATCTGGGTCGCGTGGATCAACGGGTCCCTGTACCTGGAGCTCCACGGCCGCGAGGACGGACGGACTCGCACCATCGTCTTCGTCCAGATGGGCATCCTTGTCCTGCTGGCGGTGTTCACCGCCGATGCCGCCGACGGCAGCGGCCGGGGCTTCGCCATCGTGTACGCCACCTACCAGGTCGTCCAGACATGGCTCTGGTACAGCGTCTGGCGTCAGGACCGCCGGGACCACTCCGAGTTCCTGGGCCTCGCGGGGGGCTATGTGGTCGGCATGGGCGTGTCGGCGGTGGTGATCGGGGCCAGCGCCCTCCTCCCGGCCGCCTCACGACTGCTCGTGTGGGCCGGGCTTGTCGTCGTCTGGATCGTCGGGATCGCGCTGGCCGCCCGGAGGTCCCAGGCCGGGCTGGGCCTGACCCCCACCGACTCGCTGGTCGAGCGCTTCGGGCTGTTCACCATCATCGTCCTCGGCGAGCTCGTGATCGGTGTCGTGGACGGCTTGTCGGTGGCCGAGCGTGATGCCAAGACGATCCTCACCGGGATGCTGGCGCTGTGGCTGGGCTTCGGGTTCTGGTGGATCTACTTCGACCTGGTCGGCCGCCGGCTGCCCAGGGCCAGCCGTGGC
>DATDJX010000084.1:0-2396 GCA_036520275.1 Asanoa sp. | reverse complement strand
TCGGCGCGGGCGATCTGCTGGCCGATGGTGACGAAGCCCTGGCCGACCTCGGCGGTGGCGACGTGGACCGTGGCCACCGGCTCGCCGGCCGGGCCGAGCTCCAGGCGCACCCGCGCGGTCGAGTAGTCGTCGAAGCCCTCGGAGAAGGCCAGGTTCTTGAACCCGACCGCGAAGCCGACGCCGCGCCGGACGTCGCCGTGCAGGGCGGTCAGCCCGGCGCCGCCCGGCAGCGCCATCACCGGGGCGTCCGGTGACAGCGGCTCGGGCATCGGCAGGTCGCGGCAGGCGACGATGCACTCGGCGACCGGGGCGGTGCCGGTGATCACCTGCCCGGTGATCAGCTGGTCGTGGGTCTTCAGCGCGTTGCGCAGGCGCAGCTCGATCGGGTCGATCCCCAGGGCTCCGGCGAGCTTGTCCATCTGGGCCTCGGCGGCGAACGAGGTCTGCACGGCGCCGAACCCGCGCATGGCGCCGCACGGCGGGTTGTTGGTGCGCACCGCGAACCCGTCGACCTTGGCGTTGGGGGTGAAGTACGGGCCCGGGGCGAACGCCGAGGCGTTGGAGATCACCGCCGTCGACGACGAGGTGTAGGCGCCGCCGTCGAACACCATCCGGCACTCGACGTTGACCAGCTGGCCGTCGCGGGTGGCGTGGTGGCGGTACCAGAGCTTGGCGGGGTGGCGGTGGACGTGGCCGAAGAACGACTCCTCGCGGCTGTACACCATCTTGACCGGCCTGCGGGTCACCAGCGCCAGCAGGCACGCGTGGATCTGCATGGACAGGTCCTCGCGGCCGCCGAAGGCGCCGCCGGTCCCGGCGAGGGTGAGCCGCACCTTCTCCCGCGGCAGGTTGAGGCAGGCGGCGATCTGGTCACGGTCGACGTGCAGCCACTGGGTGGCGACGTACAGCTCGACGCCGCCGTCCTCGCTGGGCACGGCCAGGCCGGACTCCGGCCCGAGGAACGCCTGGTCCTGCATGCCGACCTCGTAGTCGCCCTCGACCACCACGTCGCCCTGGGCGGTCGGGTCGCCGAAGCGGACCTTCAGGTGCCGGAACAGGTTGCCGGCGGCGTGGATGGGCTCGCCGACCATCGCCGCCTCCGGGTCGGCGACCGGCGCGAAGACCTCGTAGTCGACCTCGATCGCGGCGGCGGCGCGCCGGGCGATCTCGGGATGGTCGGCGGCGACGGCGGCGACCGGCTCGCCGTGGTACCGCACCACCCCGTCGGCGAACACCGGCTGGTCGTGGTGCTCCAGGCCGTAGGTCCGGCTGCCCCACAGGTCGTCGTTGGTGATCACCGCGTGCACGCCGGAGATGGCCAGGGCCGGGGCGGTGTTCAGCGACCGGATGCGGGCGTAGGGGTGGGGGCTGCGCAGGGTCGCGCCCCAGAGCATGCCGTCCATCCACAGGTCGGAGGAGAAGGCGAACTCGCCCTTGGTCTTGGCGGCGGCGTCGGGCCGCAGGACGCTCTCGCCGAGGCCGGGCGCCCGGCGCGTGCGCGTGAAGGTGCTTGGCAGGCTAGGTGCGGGCACGGGCACGCTCCTCCTTGACGGCGTGGAAGGCGGCGAAGATGCGGCCGTATCCGGTGCAGCGGCAGAGGTTGCCGGAGAGGGCCTCGCGCAGCGCCAGCTCGTCGGCGTCCGGCTCGCGCTCCAGCAGGTCGTGCATTGCCACGATCATCCCGGGGATGCAGAAGCCGCACTGGACGGCGCCCTGCTCGACGAAGGCCCGCTGGACGTCGGTCAGCTCGCCCTCCGGGCTCAGCCCCTCCACGGTGCGAATGTCGCTGCCGACCGCGTCGGCGGCCAGCACGCAGCAAGAGGCGACCAGCGCCCCGTCGAGCATTACCGAGCAGGAGCCGCACTCGCCCTGCTCGCAGGCGTTCTTGGAACCGGGGAGCGCGAGCCGCTCCCTGAGCACGTAGAGCAGGCTCTCGCCGATCCAGGCGTCGGTCACCTCCCGGTTCTTGCCGTTGACCGACAGGCGGTAGCTCTCGGTGGGCTGGGCGTCAGGGCCGGCTGGTTGCGCGCTCATGCGGCGAGGCTCCTCTTCAGCGCTCGGGTGGCGACGACTCCGACGGCGTGCCGGCGGAACTCGGCCGTGCCGCGCTGGTCGGAGATGGGCGTGGCGGCGTCGCGGGCCAGCTCGCCGAACCTGGCCACCGCGTCCGGCGGGGCGGTCATCGCGTCCCAGTCGATCGCGCCGGCGATGAACGCCTCGGCGGCGGTGGCCCGCAGCGGCCGCGGGGCCACCGCGCCGAGGCCGAGGCGGACGCTGCGGCCGGCCCGGTCGACGGCCAGGCCGCAGACCACGATCGAGATCACCATGGCGTTGCGGGTGCCGACCTTGAGGAACTGCTGGGGGCCGTCCAGGCGGGGCACCCGGACCTCGCGGAT
>DATDJX010000083.1:0-2551 GCA_036520275.1 Asanoa sp. | reverse complement strand
GCCTCGCGGACGCTGGCGGCGTACTTCTCGTTGCGCGGGCACCAGGGGGCGGCCGGGATGTACATGACGTTGCCCCAGCCCTGCTGGTCGCGGACCGGCGCGACGCTGTGGATCATGTCGCAGTGCCACCAGACGGAATCGCCGGCACTGACGTCCGGGATGCCGCTGACGGCGCGCACGAGCAGCGGGTGCCACTTCTCGATGGCGGGGAACACCTGGTTGACGGTGGTGCCGCACATGTCGTCCTCGGCCACGTCGGACAGCAGCGGGCGCAGCATGAGGTACGCCATCGCCTCGGGGATCGGCACGGTGTGGAGGACGCCCTGGTCGTGGGCCATGTCGGACAGCGCGGTCCACCCCTGGAAGGTGCGGAACACGGAGCACATGGTCGAGCCGGGGTACTGCGGGCCGGCGGTGCGGTGTGAGGCGTCCCACGGGTCGTACTGCTCGACGGAGCCGTCGAACAGGTGGCGGAAGGCCTGCTGGTAGGCCTGCGTCATCCACAGGTCGAGCGTGCCGGGGTCGAGATGGGCGCCCAGGCCGTCGGAATTCGCGCCGGGCGGACGACGGCGGATGCGGTCGGGGTACAGCGAATCCCGGTCGGGGTCGAACCACTCCACGCCACCGGACTCGTGGGTCCACTGCCGGTTGAGGAACGACTGGACCCGCGCCATGCGGTCGCTCTGGCGCGCCTCCATCTGCGCCGTCGACCAGTACACGGGATAGATCTCGGGGCGTGAGCCGACGCTGCCGAAGAAGTCGTCCGCGGGGCCGCTGTAGTCGGCGAAGAAGTTGTTGCGCTCGACGTAGTCGACGATGTCCTGGTCCCAGGCGAGCGCCTGGTCGCGCTCGAAGTGGCCGCGGATGAGGACGCAGCCGCGGCGATGCAGGTACTCGGTCGCCTCCGGGGAGACCGTGCCGGCCTCGATGTCGGCGTAGTCGATGACCGGCCAGATCCTCTCGCCGCGCCGCTTGGCGTCCTCGATCTCGGCCACCCGCTCGGCGATCTGCGCCTCGACGACGGAGAAGACCTCCTCGACCGTGCGGCCTGACGCCTCGATGCGGGCCCGGATCGCGGCCTTGATCTCCCGGGTCGCGGCCGTGAGGTCGTCTGGGGTGCTCTCCCAATGCGGAAGCGGCGGCGCTTGCGTAGTCGAAGACATGGCTCTCCTCTAGGAAGGACTCGTTACTAGAACTGCAAGGTATCAGCCATTTCGCCTTTAGACAAGAGTCCTTCCTAAAATGTCCCGGTGGCTCCGACCAAGCCGACGCTCGAGCTGCTCCGCTCGCTGTCCGACGAGCACGTGCTGCGGGCGCTTATGACGCAGCGGCAGGCCACCCGCGCCGAGATCGCCGCCGCGACCGGCCTGTCCAAGCCCACCGTCTCGGAGAGCGTCCGGCGGCTGAGCGCGAACGGTTCCGTGGTCGACACCGGTGAGCGCACCACCGGGCGCGGCCGGGTCGGCACCTACTACGCATTGCCCGCCGCGACCGGCTCGGCACTGGTGGCGAGCCTCGCGCCCGAGGGGATCGTGGCCGAGGCCATCGACGTCTACGGTCAGGTCGTCGCGCGCTCCCGGGCGCCGGTGAGCCGTTCGCCTGGGGCCGGGCAGGTCGCCCGGACGCTGCAAGGCGTCGCCCGCGAGGTGGCCAAGGGACCGTTCCGGCTCGCCGTCGTCAGCGCCGCCGATCCCGTGGACCGCAACAGCGGCCGACTCGTCGAGCTCCCGGATGCGCCCTTCCTGCTCGGCGCGCTCGACGCGCCCGCCGTCTTGGCCGAGCTGGTCGACGGTCCCGTCACCGTCGACAACGACGTCAACTGGGCGGCCCGTGCCGAGCACAGCCACGGGCGCGCGGTCGGGATCCGCGACTTCGTCTACCTGTTCCTCGGTGAAGGCCTCGGCTGCGCCGTCCTCACCGACGGAGAGGTGCGGCGCGGCCACGCCGGGCTGGCCGGCGAGATCGCCCACGTGGTGACGGTCGGCCCAGGAGGGGTGGCGATGCGACTGACGGACGTCTTCGACGCGCTCGGCCTTCGCCGCGCAGGTTCCACCGCGATCGACGTGCCGGCGCTGCTCTCCGCCGTCGAGCCGGACACGGAATCGGCCGCCGCCGCCCGACACGCGCTGGCACGCGCCGTGGCCGGCGTGCTCTCGGCCGTGGTGGCGCTGACCGATCCAGCGATCGTGTTGGTCGGCGGGTTATGGGGTCGCCATCCGAGCGTGCTGTCGGCGGTGGCGCGCGAGTTCGCGGACGCGCCGCGCGACGTCCCGGTGCAGGCCGCCGCCGTGACCGATGAGCCGGCGCTGGCCGCGGCTCGTGAGACGGCGCTTCAGCAGCTGCGCGACGCGATCATCAGCGCCGCTATGCGGCGCCGGGCCGGCGTCTAGGCCTCGGCCTCGGCCGGCGCGGGGCCGAGCGAGACCGGCGAGGTGTGCAGCGCACGCAGGCGCACCTCGCGCCAGGACAGCCCCTCCTTGACGAGGGCCGGGGCGCCCATGATGACGGCGGTCGCGATCTCGACCGCCTGCAGGATGATCCCGTAGCCGAG
>DATDJX010000082.1:0-2797 GCA_036520275.1 Asanoa sp. | reverse complement strand
GTCGCGGCGCTGAGCTTCCTGCCCGCCCTGGCCCTCGGCCCGATCGTCCAGGGCCTCACCACCCAGCTGTTCTAACCGACGCGGAGGCAACACGTGCGCAAGGACATCGTCGGCTCGCTGGTCGCCATCGTGCTGCTGACGGTCGGCTTCGGCCTGGTCTACCCGCTGGCCATGACCGGCGTGGCACAGGTCACCTTCAACCGGCAGGCCAACGGCAGCCGGGTCGAGCGCGACGGCAAGGTGGTCGGCTCGCACCTGATCGGCCAGGACTTCCGCAAGCCGGTGCTCGAGAACGGCAAGCCGAAGGTGGACGAGGACGGCAACCCGGTCCTCGAGGCCGACCCCAACTGGTTCCAGAGCCGGCCGTCGCAGAGCGACTACTCGGCCAACGTCACCTTCTTCAACAACCTCGGCCCCAACCAGAACGACCTCGCCGACCTCCTCAAGGCGAACCTGGATGCCTACCTCGCCCTGGAACGGCCGCACACGCCCGGCCTGACCGCCGCCGGTGTGCCGGTCGACGCGGTCACCACCTCCGCATCAGGGGTCGACCCGCACATCTCGCCCGCGAACGCGCGCATCCAGGCCAACCGGATCGCCGCCGTCCGCGGGGCCCCGCTCGACCGCATCCTCACCCTGGTGCGGCAGAGCACCGACGAGCGTGCCATCGGCGTGCTCGGCGAGCCCGGGGTGAACGTCCTCGAGCTCAACCTCGCCGTCGACAAGGAGTTCCCGGTTCGATGAGCACGCCAGTGCAGTCCAGGCAGCCGAAGCATCCGGAGGCGCTCACCTCGGGCCAGGCGTCCAGCTCGCTGTTCGACCCCGCGATCCTGCGTGCCTCGATCTGGCCGAGCTTCACCAAGCTCGACCCGCGCAAGCAGCTCCACAACCCGGTCATGTTCGTGGTCGAGATCGGCGCGGTCATCACCACGATCGCCTGGCTGATCCAGGCGTTCGGGGGCGCCCCGCTCGGCGGCGGCAACGAGCCGTGGTGGTTCACCTTCACCGTGACCGTCTGGCTCTGGCTGACGGTGGTCTTCGCCAACTTCGCCGAGGCGCTCGCCGAGGGCCGCGGCAAGGCCCAGGCGGCCGCCCTGCGGTCGCTGCGCACCGACACGACCGCGCGGCTGCGCGACGGCGGCGAGCGGCGCGCGTCCGAGCTGCGGCCCGGCGACCTGGTCGTGGTCGAGGCCGGCGAGGTGATCCCCGGCGACGGCGACGTCGTCGAAGGGATCGCGTCGGTCGACGAGTCGGCGATCACCGGCGAGTCCGCACCGGTGATCCGCGCCGCCGGCGGTGACCGCAGCGCGGTGACCGGCGGCACCATGGTCCTGTCCGACCGGATCGTGGTCCAGATCACCGCCCAGCCGGGCGAGTCCTTCCTCGACCGGATGATCGCCCTGGTCGAGGGCGCCGACCGGCGCAAGACCCCCAACGAGATCGCCCTGAACATCCTGCTGGCGGCGATGACCGCCGTCTTCCTGGTGATCGTGGTCTCGCTGCGGCCGTTCGCGCTGTTCGCCAGCACCGCCGCCTCGACCACCACCCTGATCGCCCTGCTGGTGGCGCTGATCCCGACGACCATCGGGGCGCTGCTCTCGGCCATCGGCATCGCCGGCATGGACCGGCTGGTGCGCCGCAACGTGATGGCGCTGTCGGGCCGCGCGGTCGAGGCGTCCGGCGACGTCGACGTGCTGCTGCTAGACAAGACCGGCACGATCACGCAGGGCAACCGCGAGGCGGTGGCGTTCATCCCCATGCCTGGCGTGACCGAGCGGGAGCTTGCCGAGGTCGCGCACATGTCGTCGCTGGCCGACGAGACCCCGGAGGGACGCTCGATCGTCGAGCTGGCGGTCGCGCAGGGCGTGAAGACCGCCCGCTACGCCGAGGCCGAGGCCGAGTTCGTGCCGTTCAGCGCGACCACGCGCATGAGCGGCCTGGACCTGGACGGCACCAGGCTCCGCAAGGGCGCCGGCGACGCGATCCAGCGGTTCGTCGTCGAGGCCGGCGGTCACCTGCCGGCCGAGCTTGCGGCCGAGCTCGAGCGCATCGGCCGCAAGGGCTCCACCCCGCTGGCGGTCGCCCGCGACGACCGGATCCTGGGCGTGGTCGAGCTGAAGGACATCGTCAAGCAGGGCATGCGTGAGCGGTTCGACCAGCTGCGGGCGATGGGCATCAAGACGATCATGGTCACCGGCGACAACCGGCTGACCGCCGGGACGATCGCCGAGGAGGCCGGGGTCGACGACTTCGTCGCCGAGGTCACCCCGGAGGCCAAGCTCGAACTGATCCGCGACCAGCAGCAGGACGGCCGGCTGGTGGCGATGACCGGCGACGGGACCAACGACGCGCCCGCGCTCGCCCAGGCCGACGTCGGCGTCACCATGAACACCGGCACCCAGGCCGCCCGCGAAGCCGGCAACATGATCGACCTCGACTCCAACCCGACCAAGCTGATCGAGATCGTCGAGGTCGGCAAGCAGCTCCTGATCACCAGAGGGGCGCTGACCACCTTCTCGATCGCCAACGACGTCGCCAAGTACTTCGCCATCCTGCCCGCCATGTTCGTCGCCACCTACGCCGCGGCGGGCGACCCAACCGGGCCGCTGGACCAGCTGAACATCATGCGGCTGGGGACGCCGCTGTCGGCGATCTCCTCGGCGATCATCTTCAACGCGCTGATCATCCCGCTGCTGGTGCCGCTGGCCCTCCGGGGGGTCCGCTACCGCCCGGTCGGCGCGACCGCGCTGCTGCGCCGCAACGTGTGGCTGTACGGCGTCGGCGGGATCATCGCGCC
>DATDJX010000081.1:0-6906 GCA_036520275.1 Asanoa sp. | reverse complement strand
GACACGTGGGTCTCCACCGTCTTGATGGAGATGAACAGCTCCTTGGCGATCTCCTTGTAGGCATAACCGCGCGCGAGCAGTCGCAGCACCTCGCGCTCCCGGTTGGTCAGCTGGTCGAGCTCGGGGTCGGCGACGGCGGTGTCCGACCGGGACGCGAACGCGTCGAGCACGAAGCCGGCGAGGCGCGGGCTGAACACCGCGTCGCCGTCGGCGACCCGGCGGATCGCCGCCGCCAGCTCCTCCGGGGAGATGGTCTTCGTAACGTAGCCGCGGGCACCGGCCCGGATCAGCCCGATCACGTCCTCGGCCGCGTCCGACACGCTGAGCGCGAGGAAGCGGACCTGCGGGTGCGTGCGGCGGACCGCCTCCAGCACCGCCCGGCCGCCGCCGTCGGGCATGTGCACGTCGAGCAGCACCACGTCGGGCAGCGTCGCCCCGATCCGGGTCACCGCCTCGGACACGGAGCTCGCCTCGCCGACGACATCGACGTACGGACCGAGCTCAGCGCGTACGCCCGCCCGGAACATGGCGTGGTCGTCGACAAGGAACACCCGCAGCGGTCCCGCCTGCGCGGTCTGCTCGGCCTCGGCCGTCGGTTCGTCGGTCATCTCGCTCACCCTTCCTTCGACACGTCGGCGCCGTCGCGCCTGTCCTTCGGCGCGTCCTGCGGTGACGGCGGGATCGGCATGATCAGCCGAACCTCGGTGCCGTCGCCCGGCTCGCTGATGATCTCGGAGCGGCCGCCGTGGCGCTGCATCCGCCCGACGATCGACCCGCGTAGGCCGTGCCGGGTATCTTCCACTGTAGAGGGATCGAACCCGGCGCCGCGGTCGCGGACGAAAATGCTCAGCTGGTCCGGCTCCACCTCGGCGTACAGGGAGATCGTCTGCACCTTCGCGTGGCGGGCGGCGTTGACCAGCGCCTCGCGCGCCGCGGCGACAATCGCCGCGACCTTCTCGTCCGTCTCGTGGTCGCCGACGATCACGGGCTCGACCGTCACCGTGTACGTGTCCTCGACCTCGGCGGCCGCCTGCTCGAGCGCGGCCGCGAACCGATCGGTCGGCGACGCCGTGGGCCGGTAGAGCCAGTTGCGGATCGACCGCTCCTGGCCGCGGGCCAGGCGCTGGACGGCCTTGACGTCGCCGGCGTTGCGCTGAATGAGGGCGAGCGTGTGCAACACCTGGTCGTGGACCATGGCCGCGACCTCCGCCCGCTCCTGCTCCCGAATCCGGCCCTCCCGCTCGGCGCGAAGCTGGTTGTACGTGCGCCACAGCGCGGGCGCGGCCACCACCGCGACGCCGGCGAGGCCGACGAGCGCGAACAGGATGCCGTTGACCACGGCGCCGAAGTCGCCGCGCGGGGCGTAGACGGCGACCACGCCGATGATGCCCACGGCCACCAGCACGCCGCCGCCGATGAACCGCAGCAGGAAGGCGCGCCGGTCGCTTTCGTCCACGATCGCGCCGAGCCAGGGCACCTGAGGCATGGTCTGGGACCACTGGCGGCGCCGCTCGGGCGCCGACTGGTGCCAGATGATCCCGGCGCCGAGCGCGATGATCGCGACGAGCCAGCCGGCGGTGCCCGCCACCCCGCCGGTGCCGAACAGCAGCGCCTGGAGAACAAGGACGCCGAGACCGATCGCGACGAACGGAAGGATCTGGCCGAGCTGGCGGCGCGGCGGCGGCTCCGTACCGCTCGGCTCGGGCGGCAGGATCGCCCAGAACGCGGCGTACAGCAGCAACCCGAGCCCGCTGAACCCCAGCAGCACCACGAACGCCACCCGTACCCGGGTCACCGGTATGCCGAGATGGCCGGCGATGCCGCTGGCGACGCCGGCAACCATGCGTTGCTGGCGGCCACGGTAGAGGCGCGGCGGCTCGGTGACGGTGGTGATGACGGGCTCCCCGGTCGGCTGGTCGGTGTTTCTCGATCGTCACACGCTGCGGTAGCTCCTGACCACGGGGACTGCCCGGAACCCCGCGGGCCGGGATATCAGGGTCCGTTCAGGGTCCGCGCCTGAGGCCGCTCAGGCGCCACGGCGACGACCATCGACGGTATGACCCAGGACCCCCAGGCGGCCGCCGGTCAGGCGACGCCTCCCCCACCCGGCTACGGGCCGCCCCCCGCGGCCGGGTTCAGCACCCGGTACGGGCTCGTCCGGCCCCGTAACGGCCGCTACCTCGCCGGCGTCTGCGCGGCCATCGGCAGGGCCACGAACACCGACCCGGTGCTGTGGCGGGTGCTGCTGGCCGTGCTCGCCTTCTTCTTCGGCATCGGGTTGCTGGTGTACATCGCCGCGTGGCTCCTGATCCCCGCCGAGGGCGACTCGGCCTCGCCGGCGGAGTCGCTGCTCGGCCGCGGCAGGTCCAGCATGTCGCCGGTGACGGTGATCGTGCTGGCGGTCGCCGCGGTCGTGCTGTTCGGCTTCGTCGTCACCGACACGTTCCGGGCCGTGCTGCTCGGCGCCGCGATCCTGATCGGCGGGGCGCTGCTGCTCAACCGCAGCAACAACGCCGTGTCGGCCACCGCGCCGCCGGCCGCGCCGGCGGGCACCGACGTGGCGCCGCCGCCACCGCCCGCCCCCACGACCGACACGCCCGTCGCGCGGGATGCGGACACCGTGGAGGGTGCCGCCGCCGCACCGCCCGTGGCGGCGGACCCGTCGCCGTCGTACCCGCCGGCGCCGGGCCCCTACTACCCGGCCCCCCCGCCGCCGGCTGCTCCGGCCTACCGCCCACCGTTCGCGCCGTACGGGCCGTACGGCGGGGGCTACCCGCCGGGGCCGCCCGTCCCGCCGGCCCCGCCGCAGCCGGCCCGGCCGCCGAAGCCGCCGCGCGAGCGCTCGGCGCTGGGGGCCGCGACGTTCTCGCTGATCCCGGTCGCGATCGCGGTCGTCCTCCTGCTCGACCTGCTCAACGTGGTCAGCGTCCATCCCTCGAGCTACTTCGCCGCGTCCCTCGCGACGATCGGGCTCGGGCTGCTGGTCGGCGCCTGGCTCGGCCGGGCGCGGTGGCTGATCGCGCTGGGCCTCGTCGCCGCGGCGGCGTTGGGCATCTCGACGGTCGCGGAGTCCCAGCTGGGCCCGGAGACGTCCCGCCGGCGGGCCGACGTCGTCTGGACGCCGGTGAATGCCGCCGCGCTGAACAGCAACTACGACCTGCCGTTCGGTGACGGCACACTCGACCTGTCGGGCGTGGACTTTGCCGGGCAGGACAAGACGGTGACGATCACGATGAACGTCGGCGAGCTGCGGGTCCTCGTACCGCCGAAGGTGGACGTGACCGCCCGGGTCGACGTCGACGCCGGTGACGCGCGGGTGTTCGGCACGAGCTCGAGCGGGTTCGCGCAGCCGGCCGTGAACGTCACGGACCTCGGCGACGACGGCGCCGGCGGCGGCTCGCTGAAGCTCGACGTGCATGTCAACGCCGGAGACGTGGAGGTGACCCGATGAAGGCGCACCGCACCGACGGCGTCTCGCTGTCGTTCGGACTGATCTTCCTCGCGATCGTCGCGTGGTGGATCGTCGCGCAGGCGGTCGACTTCGCCCTGCCGGCCGTCGGTTGGTTCGTCGCGGGCGGGCTCATCGTGCTCGGCGTGCTCGGGCTGTGCGGGGCGCTGCGTTCCGCGCGGCGCACGCCGCCTGCGCCGCCGGTCGCCCCGCCCGAGAGCACGTCGGTCCCGGACGACGGCTACCCGAGCCTCGACCCGGTGTCCTCCCCACCGGACCGAGGCGACCGGGACTGACCGCGCCCTTCCGGCTGGGGGACCGGGGGGCGCCTATGCTGGCCGGTGGGGGCATTTGCCCCCACCGGCCGGTCTTTGTCAGCACCAAGGAGCCCGAGGCCATGACCTCCCCCGTCCCCGTGGGCGAGCGCGTCGCGCGCACGCTCACCGCCGAGCTGGCCCGTCACAACGGCGCGAAGACCGCATTGCTCGTCGCCGCCGGCGTCGAGTCGGCCGTGCTCGCCGCCGCCATCGACGCGCTGCTGCCCGGCGACGCGCTCACCGTGGTGCCCGACGCGGCGACGACGCCGCGCCGCCTTCGCGACCATGTCACCGCCCAGGGCGCGTGGGTGGCCGACCGGGTGCGGGTGGCCGAGTCCGTCGCCGAAGCCGACGCGGCGAACGTCGTGATCCTGGCCGAGCCGCTCCGCGGCACGGCCGACGAGGCGCGTTCCGCGATCGACGGCCTGACCAAGTACCTTGCCGAAGGCGGAGTGCTGTCCCTGGCCGCTCCCGTCGTGCCCGGCTTCACCCGCGGGGCGGCGGCCGAGCTCGACCGGCAGGGCGCGTTGTTCGGCGTGGGCACGGACCTGGTACTGGCCAACCGTCCGCCGGTCCGCGTGTATCGGCTCCGCTTCTCGCCGGCGGCGGCCTCGGTGGCGCGGTCGCTGGCGCCCGCCTACCGGCCGTCGAGCGTGCCCGTCACCCGCGGCATGCACGTCGACTCCAACGGCGTGGTCGCGGCCGGCATCGCGCTGGGGCTCGCCGGCCTCATCCGGGCCGCGCGCCCGTCGTCGCGGCTGTGGCTCGTGCCTGCACTCGCCGCACTACCGGTGGCGGCGTTCTTCCGCGATCCGGAGCGTGACGTGCCCGAAGACCCCACCTGCGTGGCCGCCGCGTCCGATGGCACGGTGCTCGCGGTCGAGCGGGTGCGTGACGAACGCTTCGGCGACGGCGAGTTCCTGCGGGTGGCGGTGTTCCTTTCCGTGCTCGACGTGCACGTCAACCGCTCGCCGGTCGCCGGCAAGGTGATCGACTACTTCGTGACCGACGGCGGCTTCACGGCGGCGATGAAGCCGCAGGCCGAGCACAACGTGGCCGCCTACACGGTGCTGGAGACCGACCACGGCACTGTCGTTGTGGCGCAGCGCACGGGGCTGATCGCCCGTCGGATCGTGCAGCGCGCGCCGGTGGGATCGTTGCTGGCCCGGGGCGAGCGGTTCGGCCTGATCCGCTTCGGGTCCCGCACCGACGTCTACCTCCCGGCCACCGCCGCCGCGCCCTCCGTCGCGCCCGGGGAGCGTGTGATCGGCGGCTCTTCGGTGATCGCCCGCTGGCTCTGACCGACGCAACCTCCGCTCCGGCACAGGGCCGGCTCCCGCCGGCTGGACGAAGGGCCGCGTCCGAGGTGTGGAAGGCGGCCCTTCTGCGCTGCGGGTGGTGGTCAGACGGCCTTGCGCTGGCGCAGCCAGAGCAGCGGGCCGCTCGCGAGGTAGCCCAGCACGACGAATCCGAACGTCAGGCGGGCGTCGACAAGGGCGCCGATGAGCGGGGCCAGCAGCAGCCACGGCGGCAGCTTGATGAGGCGCGCGAGCTTCGCGTAAGGAAAGCTCGACACCATCGCGAACGCGAGCAGCGCCACCAACGCCACCTGGAACTCCCCCGCGACGGGAAGGCCGATCAGCACCACCATCGCGAGCACCGCCGCCGCCATGGTGGTGGGCACGCCACAGAAGAAGCGGCCGTCCTTGGGTGAGACGTTGAACCGCGCGAGGCGAATGGCCGCACAGCCCGACACCAGGGCACACGCGACCGCCGCCGCCGGGGTCGGGACCGTGCCCGCCAGCGAGGCGTAGACGACCACGGGCGCGGCGAGCCCGAACGAGCACATGTCGGCCAGCGAATCCAGCTGCGCGCCGAACGGGCTGGCGACCCCGAGCCGGCGGGCGAGAGCGCCGTCGAGCCCGTCGAACGCGACGCAGGCGACGAGGCAGACGGCGGCCAGCCGCACGTCGGTATGCATCGCGAGGAAGATCGCCAGTAGGCCGAGCCCGAGGCTGCTCAGGCTGCAGGCGTTGACCAGAGCGAACTTGGCCCGCCGAGCCACCGTACGGTCGCCCGGCAGCAGCGGGATGGACATCCCGGTGACGGGGGCCGGGGAGCTGGGCCCGAAGGCGGGGCTGACCGGCGCGATCGCCTGGATCTCGGCGGCGGTGCGCGGATCGACCAGCAGGTCCGCCTCCGTCGAGAGGTCGCCGGCGGGCAGGATCACGGTCGTGTTGCGTCGACCGACCCGGACCTTCAGAGCACGACGGGCGAACGTTCCGCTGCGACGCAACGGCGCCCAACGGCGCCCACCGGGGCGCGGATTGTCGACCGTGCGACGCCGACGCCATGGGGCTCTCGGCACGTAGTCCCTCCATCATTCGGAAACGCAGGCTGACGTTTACTGACTCGAACCACCCGAAGCGCCCATGTATACCGTAAACCGTCAAACTAGCGTTAACCGTCAAGCCGGATCGCGGCCCAACTCTCTATGCTACCGGAACCAGTCAATGCGGGCATGGCTCGTCCAGCGCCCTCGCCGCCGGCTGCGTGAGCGTCAGCCGGCGCGCGTCTGCCCAGGTGAACCACCGGGCCTCCACGGTCGAGCCGCCCTCCGCCTCGGTCACGTAGGGCTCGGTGGGCAGGTCGACCGCCACGCGGAAGACCACCCGTACCGCGTGCCAGTCGATCGGGTATCCCTCCGGTCCGAGCGCCCGGGGGTTGTGCGAGTGGCCGACCGCCTGCAGCCCCACGACCCGTCCCGCCTGGCCGGTCTCCTCGGCCAGCTCGCGCAGCACGCCGTCGGCCGGCTGCTCGCCGAAGTTGGTGCCGCCGCCCGGCAGGTGCCAGCGACCGGCGCCCGGGAACCCCGGCGCGATCCGCGTGAGCAGGATCCGGCCGGCCGGGTCGGTGGCCACGGCGTACGCCGCGAAGCGCTGGCCCCGGTCGGTGCGCGCCGGCGGCAGCGGCACCCGCCCGGGAACCGGCCGCACACCGTCGAGCGGTGTCACCGGCCGGCCGAGCAGCCGGGCCGTGAACGGCATCAAGCGCAGCCTGTCGAGCTCGCCCGGCGCGAACCAGGCGACCCGGTCGGTGGTGCCGACCGCCTCGTCGCGCGGCGCTCCCCCGACGGCCTCG
>DATDJX010000080.1:0-20928 GCA_036520275.1 Asanoa sp. | reverse complement strand
TCACCACAGCCTAAGCCGAATGACCGTTCAGGGCAGCGAGTGAGGTTGTGAAAATCTGCACAAGCACGACCTCAGTGCCGGAAGTCGATTCCTTGCGCGCTCCCGCACGCAGTTTCGCGCACAACCCGCGATGTCCGAGATCTTCCCCGGGCCGTACGGGGAAGGAGGCGTTCGCGCGGCAGCGCTCCTTCCCAGCCGATTTCCGTCCCCTCAGCCCGTCCTGGGAAGCCGAATCCACCGACGCGCACGCCGCGCCGGACCGTGCGAGATCCGGCCATGTCACGGCGGGAGCCGAAGCGGCCGATGGATCGTGCGGGCAACCGGTACCCTCGTTCCTGTGTCAGCCACCGCCGCCGGCGAGGAGTCGACGCCCGCGGCCTCGTCCGAGCCCGGGCTGATCGCCCGGCTTTATGCCCGCTTCGGCCACCTCGTCCGCGAGCTGGGCAAGTTCGGCACGGTGGGTGCGGTCGCGTTCCTCGTGGATCTGTCCCTGTTCAACGTGTTCGGCAGCGGCCTCGGGATGGAGCCCCTGCTGGCCAAGACGCTCGCGACCGTGGTCTCCGCGACCGTGGCCTTCCTCGGCAACCGGTTCTGGACGTGGCGGCACCGCTCGCGTTCCGGTCTGCACCGCGAATACCTGCTGTACTTCTTCTTCAACGCCGTCGGCCTCGGCATCGCGCTGGCCTGCCTGGGCATCAGCCACTACGGCCTCGGGGCGGTCTGGCCCGGTGTCTTCCACACCACCCTGGCCGACAACATCTCCGCCCAACTCGTGGGCACCGCGCTCGGCACCCTGTTCCGCTTCTGGTCCTACCGGCGGTTCGTCTTCGTGGACGGCGCCGCACGGGTCGCAAAAGGACATCCCGTGGCAGTCGCGATCACAGACAGTGACGGCTGAGGTGATCTCGCCCGCTACCTGCGCCGGTCGGCACGTGGCGCGCCGCCGGTTGCCGTACATTGGCCCGATGCGCCTGGTCCGCATTCTGCCTGAGCGGTGGAACAAGCTCATCCGCGAGGCGCTCAAGTTCGGCATCGTCGGCGGTGCCAACACGATCATCAACTACGCCGTGTTCAACGCCCTCGTGTTGACGCTCTGGCCGAACGGCCAGCTGAAGGCGACGGTGATCGCGACCGTCGTCGCGACCATCACCTCCTACTTCATGAACCGCCACTGGACCTACCGCGACCGGCCCAAGTCGGCCATGCGGCGGGAGACCGCGCTGTTCGTGCTGTTCAACACCACCGGTCTCGTCATCGAGCTCGGCGTCCTGGCCATCGCAAAGTACGGCCTCGACATCCACCACCTGCTGGCGCTCAACATCTTCAAGACGCTCGGGCTCGGGATCGCGACCGTCTTCCGGTTCTGGTCCTACCGCACTTTCGTGTTCCGACCGGCGCAAGCCCTCGCGACAGTGTCGGGCCCGGTCGGCCCGGCAACCGGCGGGTTCGACGCCGAGGTGTTGGCCGCGTTCGACCCGGTTGCCGAGCTTGCCGAGGTGGTCAGCGAGTACGAGGCCTCGACCTCCGCCGCCGGCGCCCCGACGCCCGAGCGGTGACCCAGGTCCGGCGGATCACCGGCGACGAGCGCCTCACGACGTCGTTCCCGATCCAGTCGTACGCCTTCGACGCCTCACCGGCGGCCACGCCGGTGTCGGACACCTTCGCCGGTTACCTGCCCTACAGCAGGGTCAACACGACCTTCGCCGTCGTCGACGGCGACGCCACCCTCGCGACCGCCAGCGGCATCCCGATGCGCCAGAACGTCCGCGGGCGGGTGCTGCCGATGGCCGGCATCAGCGGCGTGGCAGCCCATCCGCTGGCCCGCCGGCGAGGCCACGTGCGCACCGTGCTGGGCCAGCTGCTCGCGGAGATGAGGGACGCCGGCCACGCGGTGTCCGCCCTGCTCCCGTTTCGGGCCTCGTTCTATGCGCGCTTCGGCTACGTCGGCATCCCTCGCCAGCGCCAGGTGGAGCTCGCCCCCGAGGCGCTCGCGTCGCTGCACCGCCTCGACCTGCCCGGCGAGGTGCGGCTGCGCCGAATCAAGGACGGATACGACGACCACCGCGCCTTCACCCTGCGCCTGCTGGAGAGCGTGCACGGCTTCGCCGTATTCCCCGACGCCCGGGCGGTCGCGCTGCGCGAGGAGGACGACCGCTGGCTCGTCACGGCGCATGTGGACGATGAGCTGGCCGGCGCCCTCACCTACCGGATCGAGCGGCACGGGGGCACGCTCGCCGGCGACGACCTGCTGACGACCGGACCGCTCGGCCGCACCCTGCTCCTGCAGTTCCTGGCGCGCCACGTCGTCCAGGTCGCGCGGGTCACGATGACCGTCGCGCCGGGCGAGACACCGGAGCTGTGGGGGACCGACCTGACCGTACGCACATCCGCCAGGGTCTCGTACCCCGAGTCGCCGGCACCCATGGTGCGTGTGCTCGCGATGGAGGCGCTGGCCGGAATCCCGGCCGGACCCCGGGAGGTCGTCGTGGAGGTGGTCGACGACACGTACGTCGCCGGGGTCTACACCCTGCGCGGCGGGCCCGACGGCCTGGATGTCGACCGGGGCGGCGAGCCGGCCGCCACGCTCACCGCCGCCGGCCTCTCGGCGCTGGTGTACGGCGTGCTCGACCCGGAGGAGGTCGGATTGCGCGGCCTAGGGACGGTGCCCGCCGAGGCCGCCGGGCCGCTGCGCGCCCTGTTCCCGCCGGCGCGGCCCTACCTGTTCAGCTCCTTCTAGCCGGCTCCTCCCCGGATGCCGCCGCCTGCGGTCGCCGCCATGATCATGGGTTGGCGTCGCGAAGTGTTCGAGGCGCTCGGCAACGTCGCAGGAGGTGCTCCCGCCCGGCCGGTGATTGTGCTAGCGCGACTCGGGCCGCCGCTCGTTGACGATCTCGCGCATCTCGTCGGCGTCCAGCGTCTCCTTGTCGTGGTCGGCCTCGACGAGCTCGTAGAGCAGCGTCTGTACGCGCTCGACGTCGGGGATGTCGCGCAGCACCGACTGGCCGCGCTCGCCGGCCGACTCGACCGTAAGGGTGCCGGTGCCGAGCAGCCGCTCGATGAAGTGCTGGCTCATCGCATGGTCGTTGACGCGGTTGAGCGGGATGTCGCGCCGGTCGCGATGGAACACGCCCTGCTGCAACAGGATCCGCTGGTCGGTGAAGACGTAGTGGGTGGTCTGCCGGACGACGAACGGCCGCAGCAGCAACGCGACCACGAGGATCAGCGCGACCGCGCCGAGCACCAGTGCGGTCACGGTGCCGCCCGGCAGCCAGATCAGGCCGATGACCAGGAGGGCGACGACCACGATCGCCAGCAGGAGCGGCCGGATCAGCGTCTTCCAGTGAGGGTGCACGTGGAGCACGACCTTCTCGTCGCGCGTCATGACGTCTTCCGGGAATGCCACGCGCTGACGGTAGCGCAGGCGTCAACGCAGGTGTAGCACGTCGCCCGCGGCGACCGCGCGGTCGCCTTGCGGGGTACGGACGACGAGCCGCCCGAGCTCGTCGACCGCCGCGGCCTCGCCGGTCACCGCGTCGCCGCCGGGCAGCAGCACCCGCACCGTCCGGCCGACGGTGGCCGATCGGCTCAGGTAGGCGCCGCGCAACCCGCACGCGGCGGCGTCGCCGGCGGCGGCGCGCCACCGCCCGTACCACGTCTCGATCCCGCGCAGCAGCGCCCGCAGCAGCGGGCCGCGGTCGGTGACCTGTGCGCCGCTCAGCCGCAGCGACGTGGTCGGCCGGCCGTCGGGGCTCGCCGGCAGCTCCTCGGCACGCAGGGTGACGTTGAGGCCCACGCCGACGACCACGGCCGGCTCCCCGCCGGCACCGGCCTCGGCCAGGATGCCGGCGCACTTGGCGTCGTCGATCAGCAGGTCGTTGGGCCATTTGAGCGCCGGGACGACGCCGGCGGGCAGCTCGGCCAGGCGGGTCACCGCCTCGGCGAGCGCGACTCCGGCGAGCAAGGGCAGCCACCCGTACGCCGCGGGTGTGACGGCGGGCCACCCCCGGTCCGGGCGCTCGGTTCCCGGCCGGAGCAGCACGCTCGCGGCGATGCCGGCCCGCGCGGGTGACACCCAGGCGCGGCCGAGCCGGCCGCGCCCGGCGGTCTGCCGCTCGGCCGCGACGACGAGACCCTCGGGCTCCCCGGCCCGGGCGGCGGCGCCAGCGTCGGCGTTGGTCGAGCCGGTCTCGGTGCGCAGCTCGATCCGCGTCCACAGGCCGCCGACGAGGTCGCGCTGCAGCGCACGCCCGTCCAGCGGCGGCCGGTCGAGATCGGCGTACGGCGACCCGGGCATCCGCCCAGCCTAGGCCGCCCACCCGTCGGCGCCGTCCACTCCCCCGGGCGACCGGCAAGAACACCGTTCTCGCTGTTGTCGCGGGCCCATACCAGCAAGAACACCGTTCTTGCGAAGGCTGGGGTCCGCCGCCAACCCCGACGATCACCGTGCGACTTGCGGGGCGGTCCGGCCCGTTGATTACGATCCAGGTCGTGACCGGAACCCATATGGACGTGCACACCACCGCCGGCAAACTGGCCGACCTCGAGGCGCGCACCGACGAGGCGATCCACGCCGGGTCGGCGCGCGCGGTCGAGAAGCAGCATGCCCGCGGCAAGAAGACCGCCCGGGAGCGGATCGACATGCTGCTCGACCCCGGCTCGTTCGTGGAGCTCGACGAGCTGGCCCGGCACCGCTCGACCGCCTTCGACATGCGGGACACCCGGCCCTACGGCGACGGGGTGGTCACCGGCTACGGCACGGTCGACGGCCGTCCGGTGTGCGTGTTCGCCCAGGACTTCACGGTCTTCGGCGGATCGCTTGGCGAGGTCTTCGGTGAAAAGATCGTCAAGGTCATGGACCTCGCCATGAAGACGGGCTGCCCGGTGGTGGGGATCAACGACTCCGGCGGGGCCCGGATCCAGGAGGGCGTGGTCTCGCTCGGCCTCTACGGCGAGATCTTCTTCCGCAACGTCCGGGCGTCCGGCGTGATCCCGCAGATCTCGCTCGTCATGGGCCCGTGCGCGGGCGGCGCGGTCTACTCGCCCGCCGTCACCGACTTCACAGTGATGGTCGACCAGACCTCGCACATGTTCATCACCGGTCCCGACGTCATCAAGACCGTGACCGGCGAAGACGTCGGCTTCGAGGAGTTGGGCGGCGCGCGCACCCACAACACCAAGAGTGGCAACGCCCATTACCTCGCCACGGACGAGCAGGACGCGGTCGAGTACGTGAAGGCCCTGTTGTCGTACCTGCCGTCGAACAATCTCGACGAACTACCGGTCATCCCCATCGCCGCCGACCCGGAGCCGTCCGACCCGGACCGGGAGCTGGACACGCTCGTGCCCGACTCGGCCAACCAGCCGTACGACATGCACCGGGTCCTCGAGCACGTCCTCGACGAGGGCGAGTTCCTCGAGGTGATGCCGCTGTACGCGCAGAACATCGTGGTGGGCTTCGGCCGGGTGGAGGGCCGGCCCGTCGGCGTGGTCGCCAACCAGCCGATGCACTTCGCCGGCACGCTCGACATCGCCGCGTCGGAGAAGGCGGCCCGATTCGTACGAACCTGCGACGCGTTCAACATCCCGGTGCTGACCTTCGTGGACGTTCCCGGCTTCCTGCCCGGCACGGGACAGGAATGGGACGGCATCATCCGCCGCGGTGCCAAGCTGATCTTCGCGTACGCGGAGGCAACCGTCCCGAAGGTTACGGTCATCACCCGCAAGGCGTACGGCGGCGCCTACGACGTCATGGGTTCCAAGCACCTCGGCGCCGATCTCAACTTCGCCTGGCCGACGGCCCAGATCGCGGTGATGGGCGCGCAGGGTGCGGTGAACATCCTCTACCGGCAGGAGATCGGCGGGGCGGACGACCCCGTCGCGCTGCGGGCCGCGAAGATCCAGGAGTACGAGGACACGCTGGCCAACCCGTACATCGCCGCGGAGCGCGGCTACATCGACGCGGTGATCCGCCCGTCGGAGACGCGGATGAAGATCGTACGGGCGCTGCGAGTCCTGCGCACCAAGCGGGAGACGCTGCCGCCCAAGAAGCACGGCAACATCCCGCTCTAAGCGCCCGAGGCCTCAGCAGGCCGGGTTGGCGGCCCAGCACAGCCGCCGAGCGGCGATCACACTCCACCGGCGTAGCTCGGTGTCCGTCGTGCCGGTCCGGGGACCGATGACGGTGATCAGGTCGCCGACGCGCACGAAGGCGGTCAACGCCGGGCCTGTCCTGCCGATCACCTGGCCGGTTGCGGCGAGGCGTGACTCGGTCCTCGCGGACAGCTGGATCGACTCGTCGCCGGCGAAGTGCTCGGCGACCACCGCGAACCGGTACTCCCCCACCGCGGCGACATGCTTGCCGTCGCGCTCGACGAATTCCGCGGACGGCCAGGGGTCGCACGCGTCGACGGCGATCCGGAGGTCGGCCATGAACCGGGACGCTTCGCCGTTGCTCAGCCGGTAGATGCTCTGGTTGAGAACGAGGTCCGAGTTGACATGCTCCTCGCCGCGCGGCCGGGTCCGCAGAAGCGACTGCTCCCGCTGATACCGGCTGGTGTGCACGATGTTCAGCTTCTTGTCCTCGACGCACCGGTCGAGCCCGAGCTCCGTGCGGGTGGGCAGGAAGGCCTCGGCGCCCCGGACCTGGGCTTCGAGCGCCGGGCCGATCTCGTCGGAGGTGAGCAGGGCAGCCTGCGGAATGACGATCTGTTCGCTGGCCGGCGGTGCCGCCGCGGTTGGCGCGGACTCGCCACCGTGGTCCACCGCCACCGACAGCCCGGTGACCGCGACCAGCGCGGCGGCGGCCGCGAGCGCGGCGCGGCGGCGCCGGCGGACGCGGGCGGTGCCGCGGATCTCGGACGCGGCGGGCCACCGTACCGTCGAGAGGTCGGCGGCGATCCGGTCGACGAGCTGGATCGGGTCAGGCATCGGCGACCTCCCCCAGGTCGACGGCGAGCAGGCCGGCGAGCGCCGCGCGACCGCGGGACAGCCGGGCCTTGACGGTGCCGATGGGCGCGCCGGTGTGTGCGGCCACCTCGGCCACCGGCATGCCCACGAGGTGGTGCAGGGCGATCGCCACGCGCTGCTCCTCCGGCAGCCGGCGCATCGCCTCGACGATCGCGACGGTGTCGGTGCTGGGCGCCGGCGTCGCCTCCACGGCCCCGTGGCGCACATAGGCGCGGGCCCGGCTGCGCAGGCTGCGCCACCGGCTGACGGCGATCCGCGTGGCGACCACCCGGGTCCACGCCTCCGGGTCGTCGTAGGCGCTGATCGTGCCCCAGCGCTGCCAGGCCCGGACGTAGGCCTCCTGCACCGCGTCCTGCGCCTCGGACAGGTCGCCGGTGAGCACGTAGACGAACCCGAGCAGCCGCTGCCGGCTGCCCCGGTAGAAGTCGTCGAACCCGTCGGCGTCCATCGCCACGACTCCTACACGCGGCTCGACGGGTGCGCGGTTGCCTCGCTGCGGCGTCAGTTCGGCAGGTACGCGCCGACGAGCAGCAGGGCGCCGGTCACCAGGGCGGCGAGGTTCACCAGGCCGAAGACGCCGACCCAGAACAGGCCCGGCAGATGGGTGATCCGGGCGAGCTGGTCGGCGTCGGAGTCCGGCAGCCGGCCCCGGCTGCGCAGGCGTTGCAGCTCCCCGACCGGGCGTACGCCGCCGATCAGGAGAAACCAGACGCCCGCGTAGGCGAACGCCGCCTGCAGCCGCGGCTCGGCGTAGATCGACAGTCCTACGAGAACGGCCATGGTCAGCACGACGGCGAGTGCGCCGTACAGGTTTCGGATCATCACGAGCATCGCAGCCAGCAACAGCACCGCCACCCAGAGCAACAGCGTGATCCGGTTGCCGCCGAGGATCCAGGCGCCGGCCAGCCCGATCAGCGACGGCGCCACGTACCCGGTGAACAGGGTCAGGACCATGCCCGGGCCGCTGGGCCGGCCCGCGGACAGCGTGAGGCCGGACGTGTCCGCGTGCAGCCGGATCCCGTGCAGCCGCCGGCCGGTGGCCACCGCGGCCAGCGCGTGACCACCCTCATGGGCGATCGTGATCACGTTGCGCGACACCCGCCACGGCAGCCGAGTCAGCACGACCACGAGCGCGGCCACGCCGGTCAGGGCCACCAGCAGCGGCGGCGGATCGGGCTGCGCGCTGAACAGGCGGTCCCACAGGTCCGGGACGGCTTCGAAGGGCATAGTCGGCGAGCCTAACCGAGGTCCATCAGGGTGGCCGGTGCCCTAGGGGCATCGATGTGATGCATGCGAATGCCCGGCGTGCGCGCGGCTCGGCGCGCGGCATCCGAGGCCGGCACGATCTCGCCGTACGGCGCGGGGTCTCGCGTTCACCGACCTTCGGCGTGCGCAAGCCCGGAGAACGCACAACCGCGTACGGGGCACCCGCGACCGGTCGCACCGGTCGCACGACGACGCTTGCTGGTGGGCCTCAGCCGCGGCGGCGCACCGGCACCACCACCGGCACGGGCACCCGCTGGCGGGCCGCCGCGGAGCGGCGCATCACCGACGCGCCGAGCCCGGCGAGGGCCGCGGTCACCACACCGAGCAGCGCGATCATCGCTGCGACGCCCAGGTTGGCGACGACCAGGACCAGGTCGCCGAGGGCGACCAGCATCCACAGCGCCAGGCTGGGCTTCGTTCCGTGTCGCCGGCGAATCATGTCGTCACCTCCTGCGGCTGACGGACATGTACCCCGGTCGACGGATCCGCTAACGGCGCGGACGGAAGTTGTCGAAGACGGTCTGCAGCTCGTCGCGGTACCGATCCCACTGGCTGGCTGGCGTGCTCCAGTAGATCGAGTAGGCCTGGTCCTTGGCCGTGACGAAGCCGCGGTTGAGAACGTGTAGCCGCGTTCCCCTGGCGCTGGTGTAGGTGAACTCCCAGTCGGCGGCGTTCAGCCAGTACGGGACCTTCTTGATGGCGATCCGTTGGTAGTCCCGGTAGGTGCTCCTGCGAGCGGCCTCGTTGTTCAGCCAGTCCTTCACCGGGTCGGGCTGCGGGTCGCGACGCTGGTCGATCAGCAGGAGCACCGCCCCGTCCGGGCTTCGCCACTCGGGCCGGCCGTCGGGGTCACGGCCGCCCGCCCAGCCCTGCGGCACCGGCACCGAGAAGCCCGACGCGTCGGTGCGGTAGTACCAGCCTGCCGGCAGGTCGGCGTTGGGGTCCGGACGCGACGTTGCACCCGCGTTCCCGCCGCCGCCCACCGGTGCGCCCGAAGTCGAACCGCTCGTCGGAGCAGCCGACGTGCGGTTTGACGTCGCTGCGGACGGGCCGGCGGTGGATCCACCAGGCGGCGCTTCACTGTTGTTGTTGGAGTCGTCACGCAGGACGACGAGCAGCGCGGCCATCGCGAGGACCACGGCGGCGAGCGCCACCGCGGCCACGATGAGCGCGCGCTTGTTGTCGGCCCGCGTGCGGCGCGGCGCTGCCACCGGCGCCGGCACGGCCACCCGGGCCCGCGCGACGGCCGGCGGTGGTGGACCGTCCCTTTGTGACGGTAGCGGCGCGGGAGGCATCGAGACCGGCATGGGCGACACGGGGATCGGCGGGAGGCCGGCGGACGGCGTACCGCCTGACGGCTGAAGGCCGGACGACCTGTCGCCGGAGGGGCGTTCGTCGACGACTTGCGGCCGGACCGGCGCGGCGGGCGCGGGGCGTACGCGGGGGGCGATGGTTCGCCGTACGCCCGGGAAGAGGCCGCGGCTGCGCAGCCGCTCGCCCGCCGCGCGCCGCAGCAACCGTTCGATCGCGTCGGGATCGAGACGGTTTTGGGGGTCCTTGCGCAACAGACCGGTCAACGCCGGCTTGAGCGGACCCGCGCGCTTCGGCACCGGAACGGGCTCGCTGGCGAGCGCCGACAGAGTGGCGATGGCGGTCGGCCGAGCGAACGGCGAATGGCCCTCGACGGCGGCGTATAGCGTCGCGCCCAGCGACCAGAGGTCGCTTCTCGGGCCGGCGGTGCCGTCGCGGGCGCGCTCCGGCGCGATGTAGGCCGGCGAGCCGAGGACCAGGCCGGTGCGGGTCACGTTGGGGTCCCCGGGCATGACCGCCAGGCCCCAGTCGGTGAGCACGACCCGGCCGTCGTCGCTGAGCAACACGTTGGCGGGCTTGATGTCGCGGTGCACGACGCCCGCGCGGTGGGCGGCGCGCAGGCCGGCCAGCATGCCGAGCCCGATCTCGGCCGCGCGCACCGGCTCGATCGTGCCCTCGGAGTTGATGACGTCCTGCAGGGACCGGCTGGGGACGTACTCCATGACGATCCACGGGTCCGCGTCGGTCCGGAGGACATCGAAGATTCGAACGATGTTGACGTGGCTGAGCCGCGCGATCGCCCGGGCCTCACGCAGCGAGCGCTCGCGCATCTCGGCGCGCTCGTCGACCGTGAGTCCCGCCGGTGGGACGACCTCCTTGATCGCCACATCGCGGTGCAGCACCTCGTCGCGGGCCTTCCAGACCCTGCCCATGCCACCCTGGCCGAGCGGCTCTACCAAGCGGTAGCGATCGGCGACGAGTGGGGGCTGGGCGGTGGCCATCGACCCAAACCGTACCCGGGCGAGGATGCCCCCACACGGACGCGTTCCCACCGGCCGACAGGACCGGTCGTACGCTGTTGACATGCCGGATCCGGAGCCGTACTTCCGTGTGGTGCGTGGCACGCCCACCGCGGAGGAGATCGCCGCGCTCGTCGGTGTGCTGAGATCCCGGCAGGCGCCCCCACCACCCCCGCCGACCGTTTCGGCGTGGTCGCGCAGCGCCCGCCCCGGCGGCCCCGCCTGGACCTCTCCCCGACCCGGCGGATGGCTGGTGCGCTAGTTCGACATATTTGTTGTCATCGTGGTCCGCCGGGGCTGCCGGGTGCGACGGCCGCGTACTAACCTCACCGTGAGGTACGGCACAGCGACCACTGGGGAGGGTCCGCGGTGATACCAGAGGAAGACCTTCCTCCGTCGTGGCTACGCGACTATGGCGACATCGAAGCCGACATCAGCCGCATGGAGGAGTTCGCCAAGAAGCTCAACGACGAAGTGACCAACAACTACAACCCGCACCTCACCTACGTCACCGACGACATGCGCACCCAGCTCCCCGGGGTCTACACCGACTTCAAGGAGCTCCACGACTTCCAGCACGCGTACCTGGCGACCGCCCAGGACACTTCGGACAACGTCTACTTCTACGGCCAGGCCACCGGCGGATTCGCGGTCGCGGCCGACGAGGTGAGCAAGCAGTACAGGCACAGCGACGCGTTCTCGGCGGCCCGTGTGAGTGATGTCGAAAAGGCGCTCGACAAGACCGCGGCAGCCGCGCCGCAGGTTCCCGGCCCCCAACCCGATGGAGCGCCGACCGTCGGCGAAGGGACGCCTCCGCCGCCCGAGGGGATGATATAGATGCTCGACTCGGGAGGAGGCGGCCGCGGCTACGCCGGCACCAACTGGAACGCACACGACACGCCCGACATGTGGCGGCAGCTGCAAAACCAGGACACCGATCCCTATTGGACCCACGTGTCCGGCTTGCGCAAGATCACCGAGCTCACGTCGACCCATCTGTCGCGCGTCCAGGAATATCGCGACAGCCTGGCGGCGGCATGGCCACCGGAAACGAACACCGCATCGGCGGCGTTCATCTCCCGGCTCGACTACCTCGTCGCCCATATGCAGCAGACGCATGACACCGCTGTCGCCAACTATACGACGGTATCGACGACGGCCGCTGCGCTGATGACGGCACGCCAGGACCTAAAGGCCGTCTACGACGACTACGTCAAGATGGTCCAACAGAAGAAGGACTACGACGACGCCGTCGCGTTCCAACTGGCGTCCAACCTGCCGGGAACGTCGCTCGGTGACCCGCCGGTGACGGCAAACGACATCGAGTTGGTCAACAACAAAGCCCGCGTGATCATGTTCGACCTGAGCGCCACGCTCACAGAGGCACAATCTTCACTCCAGCGCCCGACGCCGTACAAACCCCAGAAATTCGTCGACGACGGCGGCCCGAGCGGTGGAGGAGGAAGCGGCGGAGCGCCGGCCTTGCCGCCGGTCGTCGCACTGCCGCCGCCAGCGCCGTCAGCGTCCTCGCGGGCTCCGTCACTTGTCGCTCCTGTCCCCATGCCGACCGCGTCGGGCATCGGCCCCGTCCTTGGCGGCGCCGCACCTGCCCCGACGGCGCCACGACCGAACACCGGGCTGATCGTGCCGCCCGCCCCGGTGCCCGCGCCGGCCGGCCCGTGGACCATCCCCACGATGCCGGGTCTAATACCCAGCGCGGGACCGCTGCCGGGCGCCACAACTGCGCCGGTTGCGCCCGGCGGTCCAGGCGGCATCGGCCGGCCAACTGTCACCGCGCCGGTCGCCGGGGGACCATTCCGCGCGATGCCGCCGGGTGGACCAATCGGCGTTCCGCCCAGTGCGGGACTAGCACAACCCGCCGCAGGCCGACCGATTCGCCGAGTGAATCCGGTAGGCGGGGTGATCGGCACCGAGCCGGCGCTGGGCCGAACCGGGTCTGGCATCATGCCTGGGACTGGACAGCCTGGGCGCTCGTCGGGTCTGTCCCCCACTGCGGTGCCCGGAGGGTCGGCCGGTCGCCCCCACACGACGGCCGGCGAACCGACACGTATCGGCGGCCGCGCCAACCCCCTGGCTGCGGAGACCGGTGAACGGTCCGCCCCGGGTCAGCTGGGTTCGTACCCGGGCCGGGAAGTACCTGGGCGTCGGACAACCGTCCCGAGAGCCGCGGGCGGCCGCCTCGTCGGCACGTTCTCAGCGGCAGAGCTGCCGCCCGGGGTCGTGCAGGTGAAGCGCGCGGACGGTTCGTTGATCACGCCGCACCAGCAGAGGCCGGTGCAACCCGAGGCCGACGAGCACCAGGGTGGACGGCGCTGGAATCCGGACAACCCGTGGGAGACCGCGAACGGCGTAACCCCCGTCCTCCGGCCATCGGAGCATCACGGCCGGGCCGACCCGGGGCCGGCCATCGGCCTCGATCGGTGAGAGGCGCCGCACGCGCAACAGCCAGCCTCCTCGGTACAGCCATAGCTGTGGCCGTGACGACAGGCCCCGCCCTGGCAGACGCGACTCGGGATGCCCAATGGCACCTCGGGTTCCTCAACGTGGCCGAGGCTCAGCGGTTGGCGCAGGGCAGCGGCGTTACTGTGGCAGTGATCGACACTGGTGTGGACCAGCATCCCGACCTGCGGGGGAACTTGCTACCCGGAACGGTCACGCTGCCCGATGGCGATGGCGACGGCCGGCAGGACAGCCAGGGACATGGCACCGGAATGGCGGGTTTGATCGCCGCTCACGGCCACGGCATTGGCTCCGGAGCGCTTGGAGTCGCCCCACGAGCGCGAATTCTGCCGATAGCTTCGGTACCTGCTGTGGCCCAAGGCGACAGCGACTTCGTTGCCGCAGGCATCGAATGGGCAAAAGCGCACGGCGCTGACGTCATCAGCATCTCTGCGAGTGGTGGGCCATCGGCGCGGCTCCGGGAGGCGGTTCAAGCGGCCCTGGCCGCTGACATCGTGGTAGTCGCTGGAGTTGGTAACCGGCCTACCGCATCGGCTGTTCAGTTCCCCGCCTTCTACCCCGGCGTCGTCGCGGTCGGTGCGACGGATCGCAAGGGCAAACTGGCCGCCATCTCGGCGACCGGCCGTGGCGTCGTCATCACCGCGCCTGGTGTCGACATCACGAGCACCGGACTGAACGGCGGCTATCGAAAGGGCACCGGCACGTCGGATTCGACAGCGATAGTGGCGGGGGCAGTGGCGCTGATTCGGAGCAAGTATCCGGATCTGTCGGCCAAGGAGGTCGTGCACCGGCTGGAGGCGACCGCCATCGACAAAGGTCCGCGTGGGCTGGACGACCAGTACGGCTACGGCATCCTCAACCTGGTCGGCGCGCTCACCGCGGACGTGCCGCCGCTCACCCCGTCCCCCAACGACGGCCCCACCGCGGACGCGAGCCCTAGCGTCGGGGTTGCCACCGGGCCCTCGGCCGGCAGCGGCTTCGTGCTGACCATGACCGTCGTGATCCTCGTGGTGATCGCGGCGGTTGGCGCCTTCTTCGCGATCCGGTCCCGCGCCCGGCGACGCCGCGAGGACGTGGCCCGGTAGCGTAGGCCAACGTGCCAAACGTGCGACTGGTGCTCGCCTCGGCGAGTCCGGCCCGCCGGGCGCTGCTGCGCGCGGCCGGCATCGAGGCCGACGCGGTCGTCAGCGGCGTCGACGAGTCCATCGTCACGTCCGAGGTGCCGGAGGACCTCTGCCTGACGCTGGCCCGGCTCAAGGCCACCGCCGTCGCGGAGCAGCTGCCGACGCCGGAAACGCCGAGGTTGGTGCTGGGCTGCGATTCGGTGCTCGCGTTCGACGGGCAGGTTCTCGGCAAGCCGGCCGACGCCGAAGAGGCCACCGACCGGTGGCTGAAGATGCGTGGGCGCTCCGGCGTGCTGCATACCGGCCATCACCTGGTCGATGTCGGCACCGGCCGGCGGCGTGAGGCCACCGCGAGCACGACCGTCCACTTCGCGGACCTGAGCGACGACGAGATCGCGGCGTACGTGCGCTCCGGCGAACCGCTCCACGTGGCCGGCGCGTTCACCATCGACGGGCTCGGCGGTCCGTTCATCGAGCGGATCGAGGGCGACCACGGCAACGTGGTCGGCCTGTCGCTTCCGCTGCTGCGCCACCTGCTCGCCGACCTCGGCATCGCCGTCACCGATCTGTGGGAGTCACCATGACCAGCCGGAACATCCCGATCACCGCCGACATCGAGGCGTACGTCATCGCCCACGGCGCCGAGCCCGACCCGGTGATGCGCGACCTGATCGCGGAGACCCGCAGCGTGCTGCCGGATGAGGCCGGCATGCAGGTCGGTTCCGACCAGGCGGCACTACTGACCTTCCTGACCCGCCTGGTGAACGCCCGGCAGGCGGTCGAGATCGGCACTTTCACCGGCCTCTCGGCGCTCGCGATCGCCCTCGGGCTCGCCGAGGGCGGCCGGCTGATCTGCTTCGACATCTCGGAGGACTTCACCAGCATCGCGCGCCGCTATTGGGACCGCGCCGGCGTCCAGGACCGAGTCGAGCTGCGGATCGGTCCGGCCGCGGAGAGCGTCAAGGCGCTTCCGTCCGACCCGGTGATCGACTTCGCGTTCGTGGACGCCGACAAGGCCGGATACCCGACCTACTGGGCGCAGCTCGTGCCCCGCATGCGGCCCGGCGGGATCATCGCCGTCGACAACGTCCTGCGCGGCGGCAGGGTCCTGCACCCGACCAGCGAGGCCGACCGGGTGGTCGCCACCTTCAATGACGACGTCGCCAAGGACGACCGCGTCGACGCGATCATGCTGCCCATGGCCGACGGCATCACTCTCGCCCGCCGCCGCTGACCCGGGGAAGTCGTGCCTGGTCAGTCGGCGGACGCGACGGAGACCGCGGTCGCACGGGTCGCCGGAGCGGCGAACGCCCGGAGAGCCCTGCTCAGCACGACGGTCAGCAGCGCGGCGACCAGGATGAACGCCGGGAGGATGAGGAACGCACGGTGCGGCCCGACGTGGTCGGAGATCCATCCGAGCGCGAACGGCGCCACCCCGAAGCCCAGCGCGATCGAGTACGACGAGAACCCCGCCGCCTTGTCCGCCTGGCCGCCCGCCGCGGTCAGCGCCATAGAGATCGCCAGCGGGTAGTGGACCGAGTTGCCAAGGCCGGCCACGACCAGGCCGGCCACCGCGAGCCAGCCGACGCTGGAGATCCAGAATACCGCGAAGCCCGCGAACGACACGATGAAGGCGAAGAGCAGCAGCCGCACGGGCGGCACGCGCAGCGCGATCTGTCCGGCCGCGAGGCGCCCGACGAACATCCCGACCAACGTCGCCGAGACGCCCGCCGCGGCCGTGCCGGCCGACAGGCCCGCGTGTGTGCGCAGCACGTCGACGGCCCACAGCGACAGGCACACCTCGATCGACGCCGTCATCGCCATCAGCACCCAGGCGATCCAGTACGCCCGAGGCAACGCCGCCTCGCGGGAAGGGCGCACCGACGACCCCCACTCCGCATCATCGCCCTGCCGATCCGCACCCCGACCCGGGGAGACATCGAGCCCGCCTGCCGACCGCGCCGCCGAAACGCGCGCCACGCGGACCTCGCCGGCCGCCGACCGCGTCAGCCGGGCGTCGTAGTCTGAGCGATCCGACCGGGGCGGTCCGTCGGCTGACCACTCCACGGAATCGGGCGGTCGGGTGGCCACGGGACCGCGGGGGACGCGGATGCCGCCGGCGAGGGCGTAGGCCACCACGCCCGCGATGATCAGCACGTCGACCGTCAGGGCGGGGCGCCAGCCCAGTCCGAGCCCGACGAAGCCGCCCACGATCAGCGGGGCCAACAGCCCGGTGAACGCGGCCGCCGCGTTGGCCTCGCTGATCGCCGCCGCCGAGGCGTCGCCGTGGTAGTCGGACAGCGCCGCGTTGACGCCGTTGACGATCAGCGAACCGAAGGCCGAGGCCACTACGGCGCAGGCCACGGTCAACGGTAGCGGCCGCACGAGCCAGAGCAGGCCGACGACGACCACGACGCCGGCGATGCCGATCCAGATGGTCACGCCCCGTCCGAAGCGGCGGGCCAGCGCGGTGAACAGCAGGCCGCCGAAAACGATGCCGACCGCGAGGCCCGTGCCGTGCAGGCCGGCAAGCGCGGCGCTGACCTCCTGCTCGTCGCGCAGGAGCGGCACCACCGGCCCGAAGCCGTACAGGAAGAAGCCCCACACGGCCAGTTGGGCATAGATGAGCAGCGTTGTCCGGTCGCGTACGAGACGGGGCACGGTCCTTACGCTACAAGCGCAAGGACCGTGCTCCCCCGTGACCGTGGTGGAACTCTCAGCGCACGCTGCGGGCGAACGACCGCGCCGCCCACGCGACCGCAACGACGGTCAGCGCGCCGATGATGAGCAGCGACTGCCACACCCTCGGGTTGCCGGGCTGGCCGGCGAACAACGCCCGGGTGCCCTCTACCGCCCAGGAGAACGGGTTGGCCTTGGCCAGGCCCTGCAACCAGCCCGGCGCCTGCGTGCTGATCGGCAGGAAGATCCCGGCGAGCAACCAAACCGGCATCACCAGCGTGTTGGTCAGCGGCGCGAACCCGTCTTCGTTCTTCACGATCAGCGCGAGCCCGTAGGACAGCGCGGACAGGAACAGCGCGATCAGGCTGACGAGCAGGAACGCGAGCAGGATGTCGCCCAGCCGCGCGGTCAGCCCGAACGGAATCGCCATCACGACGAGGATCGTCGCCTGCGCCAGCAGCGTGACCACGTCGCGCAGCGACCGACCCAGCAGCAGCGCCACCCGGCTGACCGGGGTGACCCGGCTGCGTTCGATCACTCCGGCGCGCAGCTCGGCGATGAGCGCGAAGCCGACGAACATCGAGCCGAAGAGGCCGAGCTGGATCAGCAGGCCGGGCACGAAGATGTTGTAGGCGTTTTCGCCGAAGATCGGCTTGAGCAACGGCCCGAACAGCACGAGGAACAGGAACGGCTGGAAGATGCCGACGAAGAGCCAGACCGGGTTGCGCAGCACCAGCAGCATCTGTCGCTGGAAGACCAGCCAGGTGTCTCGGAGCAGTTTCATCGTTCAGCTCTCCCGTAGCGAGCGGCCGGTCTTGGTCAGGAACACGTCGTCGAGACTGGGCCGGTGCAACTCGATCGATTGCAGCTTGACCGAGGAGCCGTCGATCGTGCGCAGGATCTGCGGCATGGCGCTGGCCCCGTCGTCGACGTAGAGGCGCAGCTCGCCGTCGTCGGTGGTCTCCAACTTGGCCACGTATGGCGCGGTATCGAGCAGCTCGGCCGCCTCTTGGACGGCGCCGTCGAGCCCCAGCGTGACCACGTCACCCGAAATCTCGCGCTTCAGCTCGGCCGAGGTGCCCTCGGCTACGATCTCGCCGTGGTCCATGATCGCGATCCGGTCGCAGAGGGCGTCGGCCTCGTCCAGGTAGTGGGTCGTGATGAAGACGGTCATCCCCTCGGCGCGCAGCCGGCGGATCTCGTCCCACATGTGTGCCCGGCTCTGCGGGTCGAGGCCGGTGGTCGGCTCGTCGAGGAACACGACCCTCGGGTCGTGAATGATGCCCAGCGCGATGTCGACCCGGCGGCGCTGTCCACCGCTGTAGGTCTTGCACCGGCGGTCGGCATATTCGCTCAGCTGGAAGGCTTCCAGCGCCCGGGCGGCCCGCTGCTCGGCGTCGCGGCGACCGATGCCGTACATCCGCGCCTGCAGCACCAGCTCTTCGCGGGCGGTCGAGTCGTCCCACGTGCTGCCGCCCTGCGCCACGTAGCCGATGCGCTTGCGCACCTCGCCCGGGTCGCGCCGCAGGTCGACGCCGGCGATCGTGGCGTCGCCGCCGTCCGGCTCGATCAGCGTCGAGAGCATCCGCAGCGTGGTGGTCTTGCCGGCGCCGTTGGGCCCGAGGAAGCCGAAGATCTCACCCTCGTCGACCACGAGATCGACGCCCCGGACGGCCTCGACCGTCTTCGTCTGTCTGCCCTGCCGGCTGCGGAACGACTTTCGCAGCCCCTTCGTCTCGATGATCATCTGCACCCCTGGCTCACCCTGTCGTCTCGCCTTCCCGGTGGACAGTAACGCGATATAGCGCAACTAGTCAAGCTTGATTATTGCTCGTTCTTCGCATCGAACATCGCGCGGAACTCGGGCGACTCGTGCAAGGTATCGGGCACGTACGACACTCCCGACTCGATAAGGTCGGCGATGCGCTCGCACCAGGCGATCTCGCCCTCGCTGCGCACGATCCCGAGTTCGAACAGCCACCCCACGTGCGTCGGCTTGTAGTCCCGTACCCAGGCCTGCTCTCGCGTCGCCCGCAGCGACTCGATCGCCGCGCCCAGCATGCGGGCTCGGTTGCGCAACGCCGCCACCGCCTCCTCCCGCGGCAGGGCCGGCAGGAACGAGACCGCCGCCATGAACGGGTCGGCCACCGAGGTCACGTTCCACCACAGGTCACGCAGCAAACTCTCGAACTCGGCCTGCCCCTTGTCGGTGACCTCGTACTTGGTGCGCGCCGGCCGGCCGCCGACCGACTCCGTCTCGACCTCGCGCAGCATTCCCTCTTCGGTCAGCTTGCGCAGCGCGTGATAGATCGAGCCGGGCTGGACGTTGGCCCACTTGTCCGCCGCCCAACTGAGCAGCTCGCGCCGCACGTCGTACCCGTGGACCGGCTGCATCATCCGGACCACCCCGAGGATCATCATGCGCGTGGCGGACACGCGCCAAGCGTGCCACATCCCACACCGACGACCAGATGGCACGATCACGCCGGCCGATACACTCCGGCAATGCGCAAGGTACTGGTCGCCAACCGGGGCGAGATCGCCGTACGGGTGATCCGCGCGTGCCGGGACGCGGGACTGGACAGCGTCGCGGTCTACGCCGACTCCGACCGCGACGCACCCCACGTGACGCTCGCCGACGAGGCGTACGCGCTCGGCGGCGACAGCGCCGCCGAGACCTACCTGCGCATCGACAAGCTCGTCGACGTCGCGGCCAAGGCCGGCGCCGACGCCGTCCATCCCGGCTACGGATTCCTCGCGGAGAATGCCGACTTCGCCCAGGCCGTGATCGACGCCGGATTGACCTGGATCGGGCCGACGCCGCAGGCAATCCGCGACCTCGGCGACAAGGTCACCGCGCGGCACATCGCGCAGCGGGCCGGCGCGCCGCTCGTGCCCGGCACCGCCGAGCCGGTACGGGACGCGGCCGAGATCGTCGAGTTCGCCGAAATCCACGGGCTGCCCGTCGCCATCAAGGCCGCGTTCGGCGGTGGTGGCCGCGGCCTCAAGGTCGCCCGAACGCTCGACGAGATCCCGGGTCTGTTCGAAAGCGCGACCCGCGAGGCGGTCGCCGCGTTCGGCCGCGGCGAGTGCTTCGTCGAGCGCTACCTCGACCGCCCCCGCCACGTCGAAGCTCAGGTCATCGCCGACACCCACGGCACCGTGGTGGTCGCCGGCACCCGCGACTGCTCGCTTCAGCGCCGTCACCAGAAGTTGGTCGAGGAGGCGCCGGCCCCGTTCCTGAGCGACGAGCAGCGCGCACAGATCCATTCCAGCGCCAGGGCCATCTGCCGCGAGGCGGGCTACCACGGCGCTGGCACGGTGGAATACCTCGTGGGCGCCGACGGCACCATCTCCTTCCTCGAGGTCAACACCCGGCTGCAGGTCGAGCACCCGGTCACCGAGGAGACGGCCGGGATCGACCTTGTCCGGGAACAGTTCCGCATCGCCGCCGGCGAGGCGTTGCGGCACACGGAAGACCCGACGCCGCGCGGCCACTCGTTCGAGTTCCGGATCAACGGCGAAGACCCGGGCCGCAACTTCCTGCCCGCGCCGGGCGCCGTGACCAGGCTGCGGTTGCCGCACGGACCGGGCGTACGGGTGGACGCCGGCATCGCCGAGGGCGATGTGATCGGCGGCAACTTCGACTCGCTGCTCGCCAAGCTGGTCGTCACCGGCGAGACCCGCGTCGAGGCGCTGGAACGGGCGCGCCGGGCGCTGGACGAGATGGTCGTCGAAGGCATGGCGACGGCGCTGCCGTTCCACCGCCTGATCGTCCGCGACGAGGCGTTCACCTCCGAGCCGTTCGCCGTGCACACCCGGTGGATCGAGACCGAGTGGGCCGGCGGCGTCGAGCCGTTCGACGCGGCCGCCGCGGGCCCGGCCGCCCCGCCGTCGGAGCGGGAGACCGTCGTGGTGGAGGTCGGCGGCAAGCGGCTCGAGGTGGGCCTCCCCGCCGGTTTCTTGGCCGGGGGCGCGACCGGCACCGCCGGGCCCGCCGCCCGCACCCGTCGTGGGGCCAGGGCCGGCGCGGCCGGCGCCGCCGGCGATGCGCTGACCTCCCCGATGCAGGGCACGATCGT
>DATDJX010000079.1:0-9200 GCA_036520275.1 Asanoa sp. | reverse complement strand
CGGCGCGAAGTCGTCGCGCTCACCGAACATGAGGTCGGCGGCCATCCGTACGGTGGTCAGGGGTGTCCGCAGCTCGTGCGAGACGTCGGAGGTGAACCGCCGCTGCAGGCGCGACATCTCCTCCAGCCGCACGATCTGGCGTTGCAGGTTGGTCGCCATCTGGTTGAACGACGCCGCGAGCAGCGCCAGGTCGTCTTCGCCGGAGACCACCATGCGCTGGTCGAGCAGGCCGGCGGACAGGCGCTGGGCGGTGCGGGCGGCGACCCGTACCGGCCGGACGACGAGGCGGGTCACCAGGGCAGCCAGCAGCCCGAGCAGCAGCACCAGCGCGAAGCCCGTGGCGAGCACGGTGTTGCGCAGCTGGGTGGCGGTCGCGTCCTGGGATGTGAGCGGTGCGACGTAGTAGATCTCGACGTGGCCGAACTTGGTCGTGACGGGCGAGCCGTACACCAGGTACTTGGTCGGGCCGACGCCGAGGTCCACGGTGCGGATCTGGTGGGCGCGACTGCCGCCGCTGACCTGCTTTCTCAGCTCGAGGGTGATCACCTGGTTGAGCACAGGTTCGGTGATCTGCCGGGACATGGCGGGGTCGATGCCGTAGTTGTCCCCCTGCAGCACGACCAGGCCGCCGCCGGCCTGCTGCGCGTCGCCGCCGCCCAGCGTGGTGACCGCCGTCTGGAGGGTGGTGCCGATCCGCGGCTCGAACGCCTGGGAATAGATCTTGAGCTGGCTCTCGGTGTGGATGACGCCCTGCGTCATCCGCGCGTTGAGGTCGGTCTCCGCCCGGTCGAGCAGGATGGCACTGCTCTTCGTCGCCACGATGTAGGCGAACCCGGCGACGAGCAGGCTGGAGATCAACAGGGTCAGCGTGACGACCCGGACCTGCAACGAGCGTCGCCAGGTGTGCTCGATGGTGACCGCGATGACGGTGAGGCGCCTTACGAACCGACCCCACAGCTCCCGGGCACGGGCACGGGAGCCGACGAGGAATGCGGAGCGCGACACAGTGCCTACCAGGCTAGCCGGTGCCCGCCTTGTAACCGACGCCGCGCACGGTAAGGATGATCTCCGGTCGCTCCGGGTCGGGCTCGATCTTCGCGCGCAGACGCTGCACGTGAACGTTGACCAGCCGGGTGTCGGCCGCGTGGCGGTAGCCCCAGACCTGCTCCAGCAGCACCTCGCGGGTGAACACCTGCCGCGGCTTGCGGGCCAGCGCCACGAGCAGGTCGAACTCGAGCGGGGTCAGCTTGACCTCGTCGGCGTCGCGGCTGACCGCGTGGGCGGGCACGTCGATCGTGATCTGGTTGCCGGGCGGCCCGATGGTGAGCAGCTCGGGCGCGGCGTCTTCGCCCCGGCGCAGGCGGGCGCGCATGCGCGCGACGAGCTCCTTGGGCTTGAACGGCTTGACGACGTAGTCGTCGGCGCCGGACTCGAGCCCGAGGACGACGTCGACGGTGTCGCTCTTCGCGGTCAGCATGACGATCGGCACGCCGGACTCGGACCGGATAGCGCGCGCCACGTCGATCCCGCTCATGCCCGGCAGCATGAGGTCGAGCAGGACGATGTCGGGCCGGTTCTCGCGGAAGGCGGACAGCGCCCGCTCGCCGTCGGCGACGAACGACGGCAGGAAGCCCTCGCTGCGCAGCACGATGCCGAGCATCTCGGCAAGCGCTGGATCGTCGTCGACCACCAGAACCCGGGCTCTCATGGGACCAATATTCCATCCCCGATCTGGTAGGTGTGACCTTCCGGCCCACGATTCGCGTTCATCCGGTTTCAGGTCCGCCCAGCTCAGCCGACATTTCGGACGATCACCCCCGCCCCCCGCCGATCTTGCACTTATCTCGGCGAATTGCCTGAGATGGAACATGACAAGTGCAAGATCGCCGCGGTCGCACGGGCGTTCGGTGTCTTTCCACAACGCGGGGTTGTCCACAGGCAGGGGTGCGCCGGGCCTGGCCCATCGCCACCATGAGCGACCGTGACGAAGGCATGGACGTACCGAGGCGTGCGCGCCCTGGGCCGAACCGAGGCGCAAGTACGCGGTCGCGTCGACGACGGCCGACTGCTCCACCCATTCCGGGACGTCTACCTCGAGCAGCCTGAGGGCGTGGACGACCTGGCGGCGCTTCGGGCGGTCTTCGTACGCCTGCCACCCGGCGCCGCGCTGTGCCGGCAGAGTGCCGCCGCACTCCATGGCTTCGGCGATTTCGCCCCGCTACCGCGAGGTGTTCACGTCGTGCTCCCGCGCGGTGCGTGGCGCACGCGCATCAGGGGCCTTCGCACGCACGAGGCCGTCCTTCCGTACGAGCTAGAGCTGGTCGGCGGGGTGCCCTGCACCTCGCTGTCGCGTACGGCGATCGACCTCGCACGCGCAAGCCGGCGGCTGGATGCGCTGCCTGTGTTGGACGGTGCCCTCCGCGCCGGAGCGACCATCGACGACCTCGTCGCCGAGGTCGCCGGACACGCGCGGCTCCATGGCGTGTGCCAGGCCCGTCAGCTGTTGCCTTGGGCGGATCCCGGAGCCCAATGCCGGCAGGAGAGCCAGCTACGGCTGATCGCGATGGACAGCGGTCTGCCGCGGCCGACGACCCAGCTGGGCCTCGTGGACGATTTCGGCGTCGCCCGGTACTACCTCGACCTCGCCTGGGAGCGATACCGACTCGGCGTCGAGTACGACGGGCGGTCACACACAGATGTCGACCGCCTCCGACATGACCGCGAACGGCACAACTGGCTCGCCGCCCACGGCTGGAAGATGCGCTACTTCACCGACGTCGACCTCTATCGCCGGCCGAGCTACATCGGGTCGGTGCTTCGGGCGGCTCTGGCGTGAACGGCCCCGCCCGACCTGCCGATCTTGCACTTGTCATGGCCCAAGTCGGGCAATTTGCCAAGATAACTGCAGATCGGCGCGGGTGGGCGGGGCGGGCGGGGCGGGCGGGGCGGGGGGCGGACTAGGTGAAGAGGGTGCGGCCCCAGAAGTCGGTCGGAGCGGCGAGGCCGGGTGGGCAGGCGAACACGCCGCTGGAGACGTGGCGGATGTACTCGTTCATAACGTCGTGGCGGGCGAGCTGCCGCTGGATCGGTGTGAACTGCTTGCGCGGGTCGCGCTGGTACGCCATGAAGAACAGCCCGGCGTTGAGGCGGCCCAACCCGTCGGAGCCGTCGACGAAGGTGTAGCCGCGGCGCAGCAGCTTGGCGCCGTTGTTGAACGTCGGGTGGGCAAGCCGTACGTGCGCGGTCTCCGCGATCGCCGGCTCGCCGTTGGACTGCAGCTGGAAGTCCGGCTCGTCGAACTCGCCGTTGAGCCCCAGCGGGGAGCCCACGCCCTTCGAGCGCCCGACGATCATCTCCTGCTCGCCCAGCCCAGTCCGGTCCCACGTCTCGATGATCATCCGGATCTTCCGGGTCACCAGATAGGAACCGCCGTCCATCCAGGACGGTCCATCGCCCGGCGCGGCCCAGAGCTGCGCCGCCAGGTCCTCGTCCTCCGCCTTGAGGTTGGCCGTGCCGTCCTTGAACCCGAACAGGTTGCGCGGCGTCGCCTGCGAGCGCGACGTCGACGACGTACGTCCGAAGCCCAGTTGCGAGTACCGGACGCTCACCACGCCCATGCCGATCCGCGCGAGGTTGCGGATCGCGTGCACCGCGACCTGCGGGTCGTTCGCGCAGGCCTGTACGGCGATGTCGCCGCCCGAGATCTCCGGCTGCAGCGCGTCGCCCGGGAAGCGCGGCAGGTCGGCGAGGGCGGCGGGCCGACTCGACGCGATCCCGAACCGGTCGACGCCCGACGCGTCGCGGAACAACGCCGGCCCGAAGCCGACCGTGACGGTGAGTCCGGACGGTGGCAGGTCCAACGCCTCGCCGGTGTCGTCGGGCGGCGCCTCCGGAATGCCGTTGACCGCGCCGATCCCGCCCGCGTCCTGGCCGGCCGTCATCCGTTCCGCCGCCCGGGTCCACTGCTTCAACATGTCGACGAGCGCGCCGCGGTCCTTGGTGATCACGTCGAACGCGACGAAGTGCAGCCGGTCCTGCGCCGGCGTGACGATGCCGGCCTGGTGGGTGCCGCGGAACGGCACGGCACCGGCCGCTGACGACGCCGACGGCGCCTCCTGCGCCCGTACGAACGCCGAACCACCCACGACGGCGCCCGTGGCCCCGGCGACGCCGACGCCGGCGAGCACGATCGCCTTGCGGCGGGAGACGTGCGTCATGGCTCGCCTACCTGCCGACGACGGCGGCCGCGACCTTGCTGACCGGCTCGGCGAGCGCGTTGACCGAGTCGGACAACTTCTTCAGGTCGGCCTGGGACAGCTCGTTGTGCAGCTTCCAGCCGTGGCCGGAGCGGTACGCCGCCAGCACCGTATCGACGTTCGCGAACTGGGTGTCCAGCCGCTTGACCAGGTCGGGGTTGCGCCGCTCGAGGGCCGGCCGGAGCGCCGCGATGGCCGCCTTCGAGCCCTCGATGTTGGCGTTGAAGTCGTACAGGTCGGTGTGCGAGTAACGGTCCTCCTCACCGGTGATCTTGCTCGTGGCGACCTCGTCCAGCAGCTCCTTCGCGCCGTTGGCCAGCTGGATCGGCGAGAGCCGCTCGGCCTGCGCCTTCGCGACGATGTCCCTGACGTCGACCAGCAGCTGGTCGGCCATCGGGCCGGACCTGGAGATGTCCTTCTTCTGCCACAGGTCGCGCTCGATCGCGTGGAAGCCGGTGAACGGCATGCCCTCCTCGACGACCTCCTCGCGACCGTCGATCTTGGGATCGAGATCGCCGAAGATCTCGGCGACCGGCTCGATCCGCTCCCAGTACGTCCGGGCGACCGGGAACAGCGCCTTCGCCGTGGCGGCGTCGCCCGCGTTGACCGCGCCGACGAACGCCTGGGTCTGCTCGAGCAGCGCGTCGGTCTGGCTCTTGACGTACCGCGAGTAGCTGTCGGTCGCGTCCTTGAGGGCGGCGTCTTCGGTGAGCGGGGCCGCCGAGCCGCTGACCTTCAGGTCGCCGCGGATGCCGGTGCCGATCATGCCGGGCTTGCAGGCCGTCTGGTACGAACCGGCCGGCAGCTCGACGTGCAGGTCGCGGCTGAGGCCGGGGGCGATGTTCTCGACCTCACCCATCACCCGGTCGCCGGGTGCGTACACGTAGAACTCGGTGACCTTGCCGCCCCTGTTGGTGATCTTGAACTGGACGGTGCCGGCGTCGACCGCGGTCTTCGCGACCTCGCAGGCCGAGTCGATCGCGTTGACCGCAATCGGCCCGGTGGCACCCGCGGCGCCGGAGCCGCGGCTGCCGCCCTTGTCGGAAGAGCAGCCGGCCAGCGCGGCCGCGGCCAGCGCGGCGGCGGCCACCGGTAGGACGACCGTGGTCGGACGCATGGATGGGGTTCTCCTCGATCAGGCTTTCTGCGGCGCGGACGCCGGAGCGGCTTCGGTGGCGGATGTGGCCGCCGGCTCGCGCTTCGCGGGCCGCAGGAACAGGAACAGCACGGGGACCGCGTACGCGACCCAGGCGATCGTCTCGAGGACGGTCGGGTTGGGCGTGACGTTGAACATTCCGGCCAGCACCGCGCCGTACCAGGCGTTCGGGTCGAGGACGCCGCTGATGTCGAAGGCGTGGTTGTCGATGCCCGGCAGGACACCGGCCTCCTGGAAGTCGTGCACCCCGTACTTGAGGATGCCGGCGGCGACGAGGATGAGCAGGCCGCCGGTCCACGTGAAGAACGTGGACAGGTTGACGCGTACGGCCGTGCCGTACATGAGGATGCCGATCACGACCGCGGTGAGCACGCCGCCGATCAGCGAGAGCAGTGGTGCACCGTCTGTGTCGGCGCCCTGCACGGCCGAGTAGAAGATCAGCGCCGTCTCGAGGCCCTCGCGGACGACCGCGAGGAATGCCACGCCGCCGACCGCGACCGCGCCTACGGCGAGCGCCCCGGTCAGCCGGGACCGCAGCTCGCCCGCGATCGAGCGGGCGGCCGTGCGCATCCAGAAGATCATCCAGGTCACGAAGACGACAGCCGCGACGGAGGTGATCGCTTCGAAGAGCTCGCGGCTCTGGGAGTCGGCCAGCAGCGTCGTGCTCGTGTAGGTAAGCATCCAGCCGAAGAACACCGACAGCGCGAGCGCCAGGATCACCCCGCCCCAGACCTGCGGGAGCCGGTCCGTGCGCCGGGACCTGACCAGGAAAGCGACGAGGATGCTCACCACGAGCGCGGCCTCCAGCCCTTCACGCAGGCCGATCAGGTACGTGGCTAACACATACGCTCCGAGTTGGGTAGGCGTGCCTAACTTAGGGCAGGCATACCTTCTCTCTCGGCGGGTCAGGAAGTCAAGCCGGGTCGGCGTGTCGCCTACCCCGACCGGCGCGTCCGGTCCGACGCCTGCCGGGCGCACACCGGGCACGACCGCGCACCCGCGTTCGCGTCTCGACCGGGATGACCCGGGGCACGGTGCGAGACGGCAGGGGCGCCCGCTTGCGCGGGCGCCCCTGCTACTCCCTGGCCATCAGCCTCAGTAGCGGTAGTGGTCGGGCTTGTACGGGCCCTCCACCGGCACGCCGAGGTAGGCGGCCTGCTCCTTGGTCAGCTCCGTGAGCTTGGCGCCCAGCGCGCCCAGGTGCAGCCGGGCCACCTTTTCGTCAAGGTGCTTGGGCAGCGTGTACACCCCGACCGGGTACCGGTCGGTCTTCGTGAACAGCTCGATCTGCGCGATCGTCTGGTTGGAGAAGCTGTTGCTCATCACGAACGACGGATGGCCGGTCGCGTTGCCCAGGTTGAGCAGGCGACCCTCGGACAGCACGATGACCGAGTGGCCGTCGTCGAAGCGCCACTCGTCGACCTGCGGCTTGATGTTGATCTTCTGCACATCGGTGCGGCGGGCGAGCCCCGCGATGTCGATCTCGTTGTCGAAGTGGCCGATGTTGCCCACGACCGCCTGGTGCTTCATCCGCGCCATATGGCCGGCGGTGATGACGTCGAAGCACCCCGTCGCTGTGACGAAGATGTCGGCCGTCTCGACCACGTCGTCGATGGTCGCGACCTGGTAGCCGTCCATCGCCGCCTGGAGCGCGCAAATCGGGTCGACCTCGGTCACGATCACCCGGGCGCCCTGCCCGCGCAGCGACTCGGCACAGCCCTTGCCGACATCGCCGTACCCGAAGACGACCGCGACCTTGCCACCGATCAGCACGTCGGTGGCCCGGTTGATGCCGTCGATGAGCGAGTGTCGACAGCCGTACTTGTTGTCGATCTTGCTCTTGGTCACCGAGTCGTTGACGTTGATGGCCGGGAACAGCAGCGAACCGGCCTGCTGCATCTCGTAGAGCCGGTGCACGCCGGTGGTGGTCTCCTCGGTGACGCCCTTGACGCCGGCCGCGATCCGGGTCCAGCGCCGGTTGTCCTCGGCGAGCGAGCGGCGCAGCACGTCGAGAATGACGCCGTACTCCTGCGAGTCGGCGGACGACGTGGCCGGCACGGCACCGGCGCCCTCGAACTCGGCGCCCTTGTGCACCAGCAGCGTCGCGTCACCGCCGTCGTCGAGGATCATGTTGGGGCCGCCGCCGTCGGGCCACAGCAGCACCTGCTCGGTGCACCACCAGTAGTCCGGCAGCGACTCGCCCTTCCAGGCGTAGACCGGAACGCCGGCCGGCGCCTCCGGCGTGCCCTCGGGGCCGACGACGATCGCCGCGGCCGCATGGTCCTGTGTGGAGAAGATGTTGCAGCTCGCCCACCGGACTTCGGCGCCGAGGGCGACGAGCGTCTCGATGAGGACGGCGGTCTGGATCGTCATGTGCAGCGAGCCGGTGATGCGCGCACCGCGCAGCGGCTGCGCCGCGGCGAACTCGCGGCGGATCGCCATCAGCCCCGGCATCTCATGCTCGGCGAGGTGGATCTCCTTGCGCCCGAACGCGGCGAGCGACAAGTCGGCCACCTTGAAGTCGCCCTCAGCGAGGGTCTGCGGACGGGACGCCGGGAGAGTGCTGGTCATGAAAGCTCCTGTCGGTCACGCGGATCGGGCGCAACCACACACCTTACGCGGGCGCGCGCCACCAGCCGACCGGCGGTCGCGGGGGCAGGAGGTCGGGATCCAAACCGGGAGCCCCCGGTTATGCGCATTGCGCGCGGGGCGGTGGGTCGTCGGCGGACTTTCCGCTCAACGCCTCACCGCCCCGCGCATCCCCCCGGTTTGGTTCCCCGCGCGTGACTCGGACCTTGGTCTCCATAACGCTGCGTGGCTCTAGACTCACACTGAGCTATCCGGAGTGTCAAGCGAATCCGCATATTTCCTGACCTGTGGCTGAGAATCCCCGGATCGGGCCCTTGAGCAGGAGGAACTCCCTCCTGCGGTGTCCTTTATGTCCGTATTCGTGCACGGCCCGCGATGGCGACAGGACGTCAGCCGCCGACGGACGCGACGAACGCCTCGCCTTGACCGGCCAGCACCAGCGGCCCACGGCCGGCGGCGCCGATGGCGGCCCGGCCCGGCGTCAACACGGCCGGCTCGCCGTCGTCCGCGCACGAGACCTCACCAGCCGTGCACAGCACCGTCCGCGGACCGGGTAGCGGCAACGTGATCGTCTCGCCGGCGAGACATGCACGGTGCAGCGCGAACTCGTCGACCGGCACCGGCCAGGTCACCACGCCGGTTGCCACGGTGACCGGCTTGACCACCGGCTCCTCCAGCACCTCGAAGCGCAGCACCCGCAACAGCTCGGGCACGTCGACCCGCTTGGGGGTGAGGCCGCCGCGTAGCACGTTGTCGCTGGCGGCCATGACCTCGACGCCGGCGCCCCGCAGGTAGGCGTGCAGGTTGCCGGCCGGCATCCACACCGCGTCGCCCGGCGCCAGCGGCACATGGTTGAGCAGCAGCGCGACGAGCACGCCCGGGTCGGCCGGGTAGTACACGGCGAGCCGGCGGACCAGGTCCAGGTCGTCGGCGAAGCGCGGCGGCAGGTCGGCCGACACCGCCCGCGCGACCGCCGTCTCCCCCGGCGTTTCGAGCAGCAGGCGTACGGCGTCGGCCAGCCCTGCCGTGCCGCGGTGCAGCTGGGCGGCCACCTCGCCGAGCCCCAGCGCCTCGAAGACCGCCGCCGACCGCTCGGGCTGCCGGAACCCGCAGAGGGCCTCGAACGGGGTGATCGCGACCAGCAGCTCCGGCTTGTGGTGGGCGTCGACGTAGTTGGGGTCGCGCGCGGCGAACCGCTT
>DATDJX010000078.1:0-46892 GCA_036520275.1 Asanoa sp. | reverse complement strand
CGGCCACCCGGTGATCGGCGAGCTGTTGCCCGCCCGGGCCGACGGCGTCACCCTCGAGATCCGCTGACGCCGTCGAGGACCTGCCATCCGCTTGTCCAGCCGGTCCGTTCCGCGTAGCACGCAGGCAGGCGGCCGACCGGCGATCGCCGTGGGTTTTCGTGGGCCACGATCAGCCGTGTCCGCTCACCGTGGCGGTGGTCAGGACGGACAGGCGTGCCGGGCGGAGGGCGTCGGTGCGATGCCAGAGCTCGGCGGGCAGGGCGGACCGCTGGTCGTGGTGGGTCACGCCGCCGAAGCCGTGCCGGGCGAGAAGGGCGGCCGCCTCGTGCGGGGCGAGGAAGGTTCGCCAGGGCTCGCCCCACTCCGCCGTGGCAGGGGCCACCTGCGTGACGTACGCGTCGCCGTCGGCGTCGCGCAGGCCCGCGGGCAGCAGGTGGTCGAAGACGAGCGTGGTTTCGGGCGCGAAGCCGGCGACGGCGGCGAGCGTCTGGTCGATCGCCGCGGCGTCGAGGTACGTCACCACGCCGAGCCAGGCGACCAGCGCCGGCTCGGCCGGGTCGAAGCCGTGTTCGCACAGCCGCTCGTGCACGGGATCCACCGCGAGGTCGGCGGCCACGAAGGACACCGTGGACGGTGCGGCGATCCCGGCCGCCGCAAGAGCCGCGCGCTTCGCGGCCTGGGTCGCCGCGGCGTCCACCTCGAACACGCACACCGACCCGGCCAGCGGGCTCCGGTAGGCGAACGAGTCGAGACCGGCGCCGAGCAGCACGTACTGCCCGAAGCCCGCACGGGCCAGCAGGTCCTCCGCGAACCGCCCGCGCACGACGGTCTGCGCCCGGGCGCCCGCGAGCACCGGGTGGTCGCCGTGCCGCCGGTGGTAGTCGATCAGCTCCTCGGCCCGGTCGCCCAGCAATGCCGAGGCGAGCGTGTCGGCGAAGATGACCGGTGGGCAGTCGACGACGAGATGGGCCGCCCGAGCGGCCGCGGACGTGAAGGCACTGCGGCTCATGGTCACGAGCGCAAGGCTAACCCACTATTCGGACATCATAGCATAAAAGGGATTATGGTTCAAGAGCCGTTCGGCCATCACGTTGCCCGAGCCGCTCGCGCTGCGGTACCACCGTGTACCGAGGGTCCTTGGCCGACTCGATGCCCGCCTCGAACACGCCGAACCGGGTGAGCACGCTCGCCCCCATCAGCGCGAGGCCGGACAGCGCCGACAGGACCCGGCTGCGGCCGCCGAGCAGGGCGCCGGCGGCGCCCGCGATCGTGAGGCTCCGGGCGCCGCGCAGGTATGCGCCCGCACGACCCTGCCGGTAGGGCTCGCTGACGAGGCCCATGCCGTGCTCGACGCGGCGCGCCGCGGCGAGGTCGACGGCCGCTCCGGCGAGGGCGAGCCGGCGCGCCGGACCGGCCTCGGCGGTCGGCGCGAGCAGCATGCCGGCGCCGCCGGCCGCGGCCATCGCGCTGCCGGCGAACACGAACGGCAGGTCGGGGTAGGCCTCGTGCCACGACGGCGTGGCGGTGTCTGCGAGCAGGACGGCCGTGTAGGTGGCGAGGGCCGGCGCGGTCGCGGCGGCGGCCAGCCCGCCGACCGTGCCCAGCGGCGGCAGTGCACGCCGGGCGAGCCCGAGCACGCCGTGCTGGGGCAGCAACGGCGCCGCCTCGGCGGCGGCGGCGACGCCCGCGCCGGCGCCGAACCCGGACAGGATCCAGGTGCCCATCGACATCGGCGAGGACGGCTTCGCGACCCGCAGCATGTGGTGGAAGCGCGCCGGCCGGCCGAGGTCGTTGACGAGGAAGTACGTGCTCGCGAGCAGCGCACCGAGCGCGGTCGACCGGCCGGCTCGGCGCAGCGCCGGGCGGCCGGTGAGGTCGGCGCCGGCGGCGAGGAGCGCGGAACCGGCGGCGAGGCCGCCGGTGAACAGGTACGCGGCGATGTCGTGGTGCCAGGCGGGCGCCTTGACGACCGCCCGGCCGTAGTACGACCCGAACTCGACCGGCGGCACCATCAGGCCGTCGTCGCGCCGGCGGGGACTCACGACCGCCCCAGGAACGCCACGACGGTCGCCGCGCCCATCGCCAGCGCCGCGAGGCCCGCCCGCTTCCACATCGCCGGCAGGTCGCGGGTGGTGACGACCGGATCTGGCGGCAGCCCGTACACCTCGGGCTCGTCGAGCAGCAGGAAGAACGCCCCGTCGCCGCCGACGCCGTCGTCGGGATCGTGCCCGTAGAGCCGGGCCGACGTCTCGCCGCGCTCGTGTAGCGTCGCCACCCGGTCGGCGGCGCGCAGCCGCAGCTCGTCGAGCTCGCCGTACTGGATCGACTGGGTAGGGCACGCCTGCGCGCACGCGGGCATCAGGCCGTCGCCGATCCGGTCGTAGCACAGCGTGCACTTCCACGCCCGGCCGTCGCCCTTGCGCTGGTCGATCACGCCGTACGGGCACGCCGAGATGCAGTAGCCGCAGCCGTTGCAGATGTCCTCCTGCACGACGACGGTGCCGAACTCGGTGCGCAGCAGCGCGCCGGTCGGGCACACGTCGAGGCACGCGGCGTGCGTGCAGTGCTTGCAGACGTTGGACATCATCAGCCAGCGGAAGTCGGTCGGCTCGTCGTGGCCCTCGCGCCGGCCGGGCAGCTCGGTCGTGGGCATGCCAAGGAACTGGGGTTCGGGTCGCGGCGCCGGCGCGGCGCCCGGCTCGGTGCCGGTCCCCTGCTGGGTCATCGCCGCGGTCACGGCCGCCTCGCGGGGCATCGGCTGCTCGATGAACGCGACCGCGCGCCACGAGTTGGCCGACAGCCCGCCGGTGTTGTCGTATGACATCCCGAGCAGGTTGAACCCGTCGTCGGGAACGCCGTTCCACTCCTTGCACGCGACCTCGCACGCCTTGCAGCCGATGCAGACGCTGGTGTCGGTGAAGAAGCCCATCCGCGGCGGCGCGTCGACGTAGCCCGCGTCCGGCGCGGGGTCGAGCGGACCGTAGAGGCTGTTCGGACCCGCCATGTCAGCTCTCCCCCTGGTGCCGGGCCGGCACGGTGCGCAGCGGCGCGTGGTGGCCGTTGTCGAGACCGGCGCGGCGCCGGTAGTCGGCGAGGTACCCGAGCAGCGCCGGACCCACCGGCCGGCGGCCCGGTCGCACGTCGCAGGTGCCCACCTTGCTCTCCTGGATCAGCACGTTCGGGTCGAGCGCGATGCCGATCAGGTCGTTGGCGGCGTCGCCGGTGACGAGGCCCGCGAACCCGAAGTGGTACGGCAGCCAGACCTGGTGGATCATCCGGTCGTCGACCCGCAGCGGGCGCATCCGCTCGGTCACCAGCACCCGCGCCTCGATGGCGGCCCGAGCGGTGACCACGTGGGCCCAGCCGAGGTGCGCGAGCCCTCGCTCGTCGGCCAGGGCCGGCGACACCTCGATGAACATCTCCGGCTGCAGCTCCGACAGGTAGGCCAGCTGCCGGCTCATCCCGCCGGCGGTGTGGTGCTCGGTGAGCCGGCTGGTGCTGAACACGTACGGGAAGACCTCCGCGTGCGGCTCCGGTGGCGCCGGGTTGAGCAGGCTGTCGGACCGGTCGTAGACCTTGCGCGTCGGGTTGGCCTGCTGGCCGTAGAGCGGGTTGCGCACCGGCGACTCGACCGGCTCGTAGTGCGTCGGCATCGGCCCGTCGATGAGCCCGCCGGGCGCGAAGAGCCAGCCCTTGCCGTCGCCCTGCTGGATGAACGGGTCGTCGCCGGCGAGCGCCGCCGGCCCGGTCGCGTCCTCGGGCGGACGGTACGTCGGCGGCTTGGTCTTCTCGAAGTCCGGGATGTCCTTGCCGGTCCACTCGCCCTTGTCGGGATCCCACCAGACGTACGCCTTGCGCGCGCTCCACGGCCGCCCTTCCGGGTCGGCGGACGCGCGGTTGTACATGATGCGCCGGTTCATCGGCCAGGCCCAGCCCCACTCGGCGGCCGTGAGGTCCTGCTCGCGGCCCGGCTTGCGGCGGGCGGCCTGGTTGACGCCGTCGGCGAAAACTCCACTGTAGATCCAACAGCCGCACGCGGTGGATCCGTCGTCCTTCAACTGGAGGTAACCGGGCAACGCCTCGCCGGTCTCGACGTCGTACCCGTTGATCTCGCGCAGCACCGCCTCGGCGCTGGGCTCATCGTGACGTTCCCCGCCGACCGGGTAGGTCCACGCGAGCGCGTGCACGGCCCGGTCGCGCCCCAGCGTGGACCCCGCGAGCTTGTCGCGGACGAGCCGGCCCAATTGGTAGAAGAACCACAGCTCGGAGCGGCAGTCTTCGGGTGGCTCGACGGCCTTCTCCCGCCACTGCAGCACCCGCTGGGTCTGGGTGAACGTGCCTTCCTTCTCCACGTGCGACGCCGCCGGCAGGAAGAACACCTCGGTGCGGCAGTCCTCCGGCACGATCTCTCCGGTCGCGACCTCCGGTCCGTCCTTCCAGAACGTGGCGCTCTCGATGAGGTACAGGTCCCGCACCACCAGCCAGTCGAGGTTGGCCATGCCAAGGCGTTGGGCCCGGCCGTGCGCCGAGCCGATCGCCGGGTTCTGGCCGAGCAGGAAGTAGCCCTTCACCTTTCCGTCGATCATATCCAGGGTCGTGCGGTAGGTGCCGTGATCGCCGGTGATGCGCGGCAGGAAGCCGTACCCCCAGTCGTTGTCGGCCGTGGCGTTCTCGCCGAAATAGGCCTTGAGCAGGCTGGCGCAGTAGGCACCGGCGTCGGCCCAGAACCCCTTCTGGCCCGGGTGGCGGATCGCGTCGACCCACTGGCGATAGGTCTCGTGCTGTTCGTGGTGGGGCATCGGCAGGTAGCCCGGCAGCAGGTTGAACAACGTCGGGATGTCGGTCGAGCCCTGGATGCTCGCGTGGCCGCGCAGGGCGAGCACCCCGCCGCCCGGCCGGCCCATATTGCCCAGCAGCAGCTGGATGATCGCGCCGGTGCGGATGTACTGCACGCCGACGCTGTGCTGGGTCCAGCCGACCGAGTAGACCAGCGCCGTGGTGCGGTCCCGGCCCGAGTTGCGGGTCCAGGCGTCGCAGACCGTCGCGAAGTCTTCCCGCGACACGCCGCAGACCCGTTCGACGACCTCGGGCGTGTAGCGGGCGAAGTGCCGCTTGAGGATCTGGTAGACGCAGCGGGGATGCTGCAGGGTCTCATCGCGGAGTGTCTGCGTGGGCAGCGGCCGGCCGTGCGACTCGTGCTGCTGCGCCGCGGCGGTCTCGCGCGCCACGTGCGACTCCGCGGCGCCGGGGCCGTGCTCCTCGTGGCCCTCGTACTGCCAGGTCGACGTGTCGTAGGCGTGGGTCTCGTCGTCGTACCCGGAGAACAGCCCGTCGAGGTCCTCGGTGTCCTTGAAGTTCGCGTTGACGATGGTCGCCGCATTCGTGTACGCCAGTACGTACTCACGGAAATCGAGGCCGCGGGTCAGGATGTGGTTGACCACGCCGCCGAGGAAGGCGATGTCGGAGCCGGCGCGGATGGGCAGGAAGTCGTCGGACACCGCGCTGGTGCGGGTGAACCGCGGGTCGACGTGGATCACCGTCGCGCCGCGGGCCTTGGCCTCCATCACCCACTGGAACCCGACCGGGTGCGCCTCGGCCATGTTGGAGCCCTGGATGATGATGCAGTCCGCGTTGACCAGGTCCTGCATGGTCCCGGTGGCCCCGCCACGGCCGAAGCTGGTCCCCAGACCGGGGACGGTGGCGGAGTGTCAAATTCGCGCCTGGTTCTCGATCTGGATGGCGCCCAGCGCGGTGAACAGCTTCTTGATGAGGTAGTTCTCCTCGTTGTCCAGCGTGGCGCCACCCAGGCTCGCGATGCCCATCGTGCGGTTGAGCGGCCGGCCGGCGTCGTCGCGGTCCTGCCAGGTCTGCGCCCTGGTCTTGACCACCCGGTCGGCGATCATGTCCATCGCGGTGTCGAGGTCGAGGGGCTCCCACTGCGGGCCGTACGGGCGCCGGTAAAGCACCGTGCGCTGCCGCCGGTCGCTGGTGACCAGGCTCTTGCTGGCCGAGCCCTTCGGGCAGAGCCGGCCGCGGGAGATCGGGCTGTCGGGGTCGCCCTCGATCTGGGTGACCGTGCCGTCCTTGACGAACACCCGCTGGCCGCACCCGACCGCACAGTAGGGGCACACGGACCTGGCGACCGAGTCTGCCGTCTCGGTGCGCGGGGTCAGCGCGTCGGTGTGCGGCGACCGGGCCGCGGCGCCCCGACCGAGCGGGTCGGTGCCGGTGAGCTGCCTGTAGACCGGCCAGCCCTCGATCCAGGTGCGGACGCCCACGTCTTGGAGCGTAGCTCCGCCGCGGGTGCGCCGCAGGGCACATCACCACTCGCCGGAATACCGTCCAGGCAGACCGCCGGGCCAGTCCGCACAGCCGGCGCGCCACCCCAGATCACCTCGACCGGAACATAGACGGTCCCGCCCGCCGGGTCCGGCAGAGCCGGCGCCCGCCCGCGCCGATCACCGTCCGCCGGAACACCGGTGCTCCGGCGGGACCGGTCCGCTCGGGCGCGGATCACCGCTGCCCGGGCTCCCCGCGATCGTGCCGGCCCCGGTCGCCGGACTGCGCGGCCAGGACCTTGCCCAGGGCGGCCGCGACGGTCCCGGCCTCCTCCGCCGTCATCCGGCTGGTGAAGTGCCGCTCGATCCCGCTGAGGTAGGTGGGTGCCGCCGCGCGTAGCCGGCGGCGCCCCTCCTCGGTCAGCACCGCGTACTGCGAGCGGCGGTCACCGCGGTTCGCCTTGCGCTCGACCAGACCGATCTCGACGAGCTCGTCGACCACGCGGCTGACCTGGGAGCGGCTCAGCACCGCCGTGGCGCTTAGCTGCCCCATCGTCAGCCGCCGATCGGACGCCGAGTTGAGCTCCAGAAGGACGTCGTACCAGGTCAGCCGCAGTCCGTGGATGGCCATCAGCTGTCCGTCGAGCGTGGGAACGAGGGAGGCGTGCACCCGCAGGAGCGCCGACCAGGCGGCGGTGGCGTCCGTCACGTCGGCAGCCTACCTCTTGTGTATGTGCACGCAACTATCGCACTATGTGTGTGCGCACGCACGCACGTGCCGGGCTCGGTGTATATGCACGCACACAGCGGTCGGCCCGGTGTGTGTGCGCACGCACATAGCGCCCGGTGCGCGCCCATGCGCCGCGCCCAAGCGCTCGCGCCCACTCCGTGCGTGTGCACGCACGCACGGCCGAGGAAAGGACCAATCATGTCCCGGCTGCTGCATGTCTCCGCGTCACCTCGCGGCCCTCAATCGGAGTCGCTCGCCATCGCCGGCACGTTTCTGTCCGCTTTCGGCGAGGTCCATCCCGAGGTCGAGGTCGACACGTGGGACCTGTGGGACGGCACGCTGCCCTCGTTCGGCCCGCAGGCCGTCGCCGCGAAGATGGCTGTCTTCGCCGGCGAGCCGCCCACCGGGGCGGCGTGGGACGCCGCCCGAGCCGCGTTCGATCGCATCGAGGCGTACGACCGCTACCTGTTCTCCGTGCCGATGTGGAACGCCGGCGTCCCGTACGTCCTCAAGCAACTGATCGACGTGATCAGCCAGCCCGGCCTGGTGTTCGGGTTCGACCCGGCCGAGGGCTACACCGGGCTGCTGCGGGGCCGCAAGGCCGCGGTCGTCTACACCAGCGCGGTGTACGGCGAGGGCCGCGGCCCGGCCTTCGGTGCCGACTTCCAGGCGCCGTTCTTCGACGACTGGCTGCGCTGGGCCGGCGTCCAGGACGTCACGTCTGTCTACTTCCGGCCGAACCTCGCGACCGCCGACGCCGAGACCGGCCGACGGCTGGCGCACGCGCAGGCCCGCGAGGCGGGCAAGTTGTTCTGACTCGTCGACGCCGTCGCCTCCGACGGGGGCGATCGAGACCGGCCGCGGCGGACCGCCTCCCGACCCACATCGCGGATGCCGGAGCCCGGCTGGCCTACGCTCGGCCCATGCAGCGCGGCCGCGGGGCGCTGGTCGTCATCGACGTGCAGAACGGCTTCATCACCGACAGCAGCCGCGCGGTGGTGCCGTCCATCGTGGACCTGGTGCGCCGGTGGTCGGGTCCGACGGTGTTCACCCGCTACCACAACTACCCGGGCAGCCCGTACGAGCGGCTGGTCGGCTGGACGGCGATGCAGGGCCCGCCGGAGACCGACCTCGTCGACGAGCTGACGCCGCACGCCCGGTACGCCCCGGTCGTGGACAAGCGGACGTACTCGCTGTTCACCGACGAGGGACGCGCCCTGGTCGCCGCGCGGGGTTGGACGGAGCTGGCGTTCTGCGGCATCGCCACGGACAGCTGCGTGCTCAAGTCGGCCGTGGACGCGTTCGAGCTCGGCATCACCCCTTGGGTGGTCACCGACGCCTGCGCGAGCGACTACAGCCCCGACGCACACGCGGCGGGGCTGCTCTGCCTGCGCGTGATGATCGGGGCGGGCCAGCTGGTGACCACCGCCCGGCTCCTCGGGTGAGGACGCGACGAGGCCCCGTCCGCGTCGGACGGGGCCTCGTGCGCTATGTGGTGGATCAGGCAGCGACGAGCTCCGGTGCCGGGCTGTCGGCCTCGTCCGACGCGGGCCGCAGGGCCAGCGCCAGCACGTCGGCAACGTCGCCGAGCACGTGGATCTTCAATGCCTCGCGCACCTCGGTCGGCAGGTCGTCGAGGTCCGGCTCGTTGCGTGCCGGCACGATGACCTCGGTCAGGCCGGCCCGGTGGGCGGCGAGCAGCTTCTGCTTCACGCCACCGATCGGGAGCACCCGACCCGCCAGCGTGACCTCACCGGTCATGCCGAACTCCGGCCGCACCGGCCGTCCGGACGCCAGCGACGCCAGCGCCGTGACCATCGTGATACCCGCGGACGGACCGTCCTTGGGCACCGCGCCGGCCGGGACGTGCAGGTGGATCCGCTTGCCCGCCAGTTGGTTGGGGTCGATGCCGAGCTTCTTGCCGTGCGAGCGCAGGTAGGACAGCGCGATGTGCGCCGACTCCTTCATCACGTCGCCCAGCTGACCCGTCAAGGTCAGGCCCGGCTCGCCGTCCATCGAGGTGGCCTCGATGAACAGCACGTCGCCGCCCGCGCCGGTGACCGCGAGACCGGTCGCCACGCCCGGGGACGCCGTGCGCTCCGCCGACTCCGGCGTGAACCGCGGCCGGCCGAGGTACGACGTCAGGTCGCCCTCGTCGACCGTGACCGGGGACGGCGCCGACTCCAGCGAGACCGCGACCTTGCGCAGGACCTTCGCCAGCGCGCGCTCCAGCTGCCGGACGCCCGCCTCGCGGGTGTACTCGGCGGCGATCGCACCGAGCGCGGCGTCCGTGATGGACACCTCGTCGGCGGTCAGGCCCGCGCGCTCCACCTGCCGCGGCCACAGGTGGTCCCGGCCGATGGCGACCTTCTCCTCCTCGGTGTAGCCGTCGAGCTGCACCAGCTCCATGCGGTCCAGCAGCGGCCCGGGGACGTTCTCCACGACGTTGGCGGTCGCGAGGAACAGCACGTCGGACAGGTCGAGGTCGACCTCGAGGTAGTGGTCGCGGAACGTGTGGTTCTGCGCCGGGTCGAGCACCTCGAGCAGGGCCGCGGCCGGGTCGCCGGCGTAGCCGACGGCAAGTTTGTCGACCTCGTCGAGCAGCACGACCGGGTTCATCGAGCCGGCCTCGCGCAGCGCGCGGACGATGCGGCCGGGCAGCGCGCCGACGTACGTACGCCGGTGGCCCCGGATCTCCGCCTCGTCGCGGATGCCGCCGAGGGAGACGCGGACGAACTTGCGGCCCAGCGCCCGGGCGACGGACTCGCCGAGGCTGGTCTTGCCGACGCCGGGAGGGCCGCCCAGGGCGAGCACCGCGCCCGAGCCGCGACCGCCGACCACCTGCAGGTTGCGGGCGGCACGCCGGTTGCGCACGGCCAGGTACTCCAGGATGCGGTCCTTGACGTCGGCCAGGCCGGCGTGGTCCTCGTCGAGGATCACCCGGGCCGCGGCGAGGTCGGTGTTGTCCTCGGTGCGCGTCGACCATGGCATCTCGAGCACGGTGTCGAGCCAGGTCCGGATCCAACCGGACTCCGGGGACTGGTCGCTCGCGCGCTCCAGCTTGCCGACCTCGCGCAGCGCCGCCTCGCGGACCTTGTCGGGCAGCTCGGCCGCCTCGACCCGGGTCCGGTAGTCTGCCGAGCCGTCGGGCTCGTCCTCGCCCAGCTCCTTGCGGATCGCGGCCAGCTGCTGACGCAGCAGGAACTCGCGCTGGGACTTCTCGAGGCCCTCGCGGACGTCGTTGGTGATCCGCTCGGTGACCTCCTGCTCCGCGATGTGGTCGCGGACCCAGCCGACCAGCAGCTCGAGTCGGGCGGTCACGTCGGGCGAGCCGAGCAGCTCGATCTTCTGCTCGAGGGTGATCCAGGGCGCGTAGCCGGCCGAGTCGGCCAGCTCCGCCGGGTCGGTCATCCGCTCCATGGCGTCGACGACCTGCCAGGCGCCGCGCTGCTGGAGCAGCCCGGTGACCAGAGTCTTGTATTCCTTGGCGAGCTCGCGGGCCTTACCGGCCGGGGCGGGCTCGTCCAGTTCGGTGGCTTCCACCCAGAGCGCGGCGCCGGGTCCGGGGACGCCGGAGCCGATGCGGGCCCGTTCGAGGCCGCGCACGACGGCAGCCGGTTCTCCGCTGGGGAGCCGGCCGACCTTGTCGATCAGCGCGATCACGCCCACGGAGCCGTATGCGCCGTCGACCCGCGGCACCGCGAGCACCCGCTTGTCGCCCGACGCACGGGCGGCGTCGACGGCGGCCTGGGTGTTGGTGTCCAGGGTGACCGGAACGACCATGCCGGGCAGCAGCACGGCATCGGTCAAGGGCAGAACGGGTAAGGTTGCCATGTACCTACTCAAGTTACAAAGCGTGCACTCTGTTCCCCGCCTACGTCGTGACCCAGGTCACCATAGACCCGGATGGCGTTGTCGGTCGTAACGCGCTGGATGTCCGGTTCGACGCACTCCCGGAACAACGCCGCGCCCAGAAAGTGGAGCTCCGGCAGCCCGAAGCCGTCGGATGAGTAGAGGAATTTGCCGTACGGGCACAGCTCGAGCGCCTCGCCGAGCACCCGCCCCGCGTGGTCGCCGACGTTGTGCGTGGCCAGCCCGAGGTCCATGTGCACGCCCGGGAACACCTGGGCGAGGTAGGCGGCTTCTCGATGGAACGGGTAGCAGTGCAGCAGCAGGACCCGTACGCCGGTCGGCTCGACCGCCCGCAGCCAGGGCGCGAGCAGCAGAGGGTCGCAGGCGCGCAGGTCGACGTCGCGGTCGCCGAGGCCGGTGTGGAACTGGATCGGCAGGCCGGTCTCCGCGGCGGCGAACGCCAGGAACCGGTGCAGGGTCTCGTCGGCGAGCCGCCCGCCGCCCGCACCGAGCCACCGGCCGGCGGCCGCCCGCACCTGCTCATCCGTGGGCCGCTCGTCGCCAAGCGCGAGCCCGACCCGGTAGGCGGCGATCGACTTGAACGCGACCGTGGTGGGCAGAGACACGAACGCGGCCAGCCGCTGCCGCACCTCGCCGGCGAACCCGGCCGCCGTCACCCCGCCTTCCATCGCCGACTCGGCCACCCGTTCCAGCCGGACGACCTCGTACGCCGCGGCGCCCGCCGCCGCGGCCAGCTCCCCCGGGCCGGTCAGCGGCTCCGGCAGGTAACCGGTGTCGACGAGGACGGCCGCGAGGCCGGCGGCGCGCAGGAACCGCCGGGTGACGTCGGCGTGCCCCAGCTCGGCGCGGCGCTCCAGGTAGCCGTCGGGGTCGGCGCCGGGGGGCAGGCCGAGCACCGGGGCGCAGAGGCGGCGCACCGCGCGGCCGACCGCCGAGTCGAACAGCGTCGTGCCTGGCGCCGGGCCGTCGGCCTCGGTCAGCAGTGCCTCGAACGCCGCCCGGTCGAGGTCACGCCGCACCACGCCGTGACAGTGGTGGTCGACCAGCAGCATCCCCCTAACCTATGTGCGTGGACGTCGAACGGTTGCCCACCGATCTCGTCGGTGTCGCGCTGACCTGGGTGGACACCAGCGGGATCACCCGGGTCAAGGCGGTGCCCCGCGAACGGCTGGCGGCGGCCACGACCGCGGGCGTCGGCGCGTCGCCGGTGTTCGACACGTTCCTCGTCGACGACTCGACCGTCGTCGGCCGGTACGCCGGCGGCCCGGTCGGCGACCTGCGCCTGCGGCCCGACCTGGGCCGGCTCGCGGCGCTGGCCGGGTCGCCGGGCTGGGCGTGGGCGCCGGCCGACCGGTTCGACCAGGACGGCGCGCCGCATCCACTCGACGGGCGGTTCCTCGCGCGGCGCGAGGTCGACCGGCTCGCCGGCGACGGGTACGCGGTGCGGGCCGGCTACGAGGTCGAGTGGTGCGTCTCCGTCGGGCCAGGCGACGACTTCACGCCCGCCACGACCGAGCCGGCGTACGGGATGGCCCGCCTGGTCTCGCACGCCGGGTACCTGCGCGACCTGCTCACCGCCCTTGGCGCGGCCGGGCTGGCCGTCGCGCAGGTCCATCCGGAGTACGCGGCCGGGCAGTTCGAGGTGTCGCTCGCCCCGGAGGACCCGGTCGGCGCGGCCGACACGACGGTCCTGGTGCAGGAGACCGTCCGCGCGGTGAGCCGGGCACACGGGCTGCGGGCGACGTTCGCGCCCAAGGTCGTCGCCGGCACGGTCGGCAACGGGCGGCACGCGCACCTGAGCCTCTGGCGCGACACCGCCAACGTCACCGGCGGCGACGCCGGGCGGGCGTTCACGGCTGGCATCCTCGCGCGACTGCCCGCGCTGCTCGCGCTGGGCGCGCCGTCCGTCGCGTCGTACCTGCGGCTCGTGCCGTCGCACTGGGCCGGCGCGTACGCCTGCTGGGGCGTGGAGAACCGCGAGGCCGCGCTGCGGTTCGTCGCCGGCGAGGACCCCAACCTCGAGGTCAAGTGCATCGACGCCGCCGCCAACCCGTACCTGCTGATGGCCGGCCTGCTCGCGGCGGGGCGCGCCGGCATTGCGGCGGGTGCGCGGCTGCCCGAGCCGGTGCCGGTCGACCCCGCGACGTTGCCGCCCGGGTCCGTGCCCCGGCTGCCCGAGTCGCTGCAGGAGGCGGTGACCGCGTTCGAGGCCGACGAGGTGTTGGCCGAGGCGCTCGGGCCGGCGGTGGTCGACACCGTGGCTACGGTCCGGCGGGGGGAGGTCGCGCTCTTCGAAGGCGCGGACGCCGAAGCCGTCGCCGCGGCGACCCGCTGGCGCTATTAACCCCCGCGATCTTGCACCTGTGCCCCGTGAAACCGGCGAACGGGGTCACCCCAGGGGGCATAAGTGCAAGATCGACCGGGGGCGGCCTAGCCTCCGGTCGCCAGGGAACGGGACATCCGGGCGGTCGCCTCGTCGAGGATCTCCGCGCTGGTCGCGTAGTTGAGCCGGACGAAGCCGTCGCCCGGGGCGCCGAAGCGGGGCCCGGGCTCCAGCGCCACCCGGGCCTTGTCTAAGAAGTGGTCGCGGGGCACGTCGCCGGGTCCGAGGGCCGAGCAGTCCAGCCACCCGAGGTAGGTCGCCTCCGGCGGGTGCCAGGACAGGGTGGGCAGCCGGTCGCGCAGCCAGCCGTCCAGCAGCGCGCGGCGGTCGTCGAGGGTGGCGAGCAGCCGCCGTAGCCACGGGCCGCCCTCGGCGAACGCGGCGACCGTGGCGAGCACGCCCAGGTGCCCGACCCGCCAGCGGGTGTCCGGCGGGAACCGGTCGACCACCTTCGCCATCGCCGGCGACGCGGTGACGACCGCCGCGCACTTGAGGCCGGCGAGGTTCCACGCCTTGCTCGCCGACACGACGCTCACCGCCACCTCGGCCGCTCCCGGCACGGTCAGGATCGGCGTGAACGTCGCACCGGGCAGCACCACCGGGGCGTGGATCTCGTCGCCGACGACGGTCACGCCGTACGCCCGCGCGAGCCGGACCACCTCGGCGAGCTCGTCGGGCGCGTGCACCCGGCCCACCGGGTTGTGCGGGTTGCACAGCACGAACGCCGCCGGCCGTGTCGCGAACGCGGCCTCCAGGGCGGGCAGGTCGAGCCGCCAGCCGGCGGCCTCGTGCCGCAGCGGCACCTCGAGCAGCCGGGCGCCGGCCTCAGGCACCCATCCGAAGAACGGCGCGTACACCGGCGGGCAGATGACGACGGCATCGCCGGGGGCGGCGAGCACCCGCAGCAGCTCGACCACGCCGACGCCGACGTCGATGACGGCGGTCACCGCCGCCGGGTCGATCTCCCAGCCCCACGCCTCGCCGGCGAAGCCGGACAGCGCGTCGCCCAGCGCCGGGACCGGGTGGGCGTAGCCGACGTCGGAGCGGGCCAGCGCCTCCCGCAGCACCTCGGCGACCGGCGGCGCGAGGTCGAAGTCCATCTCGGCCACCGGCAGCGGCAGCACGTCGTCGGGATAGGTCCGCCATTTCGCGCTGCGCCTCGCGCGCAGCTGCGCCAAGGACGCGACCGGCAGCAGCTCGTCCACACCCGTCACCCTATGGCGCGGAGGCAGGGCGGACGGTCTACCGCCGACGGGTCCGGGCCGCATCGGCGGCATCGATCACGGAGCGGATCTCGGCGATGACCACGTCGGGTCGATCGTGATGGATGTGGTGGCCGGCGCCGTCGACGATGACGTGGCGCCCGCCGGCCGCCGCGACGACCGCGCTCACCGCCATGGTGGAGCGGTCGCGCAGGTACGGCGGCTCACGGGTCGCACTCAGGGCGACCAACGGCACAGCGGGCAGCGATGACGAGGCCCGCTTGGCCCGCACCTGTCGTACCGACCGGCCGGCCAGGCGGTTCTCCGCACCGATCGTGGCGACCTGCGTACGGGTGGCGTAGCTGCCGACGTATGCCTCGATCAGCAGCCGCCGTATCTGTTCGTCCTCGGTGGACCGGGCGGCCAGCGTGGTGGCCATGCTCCGCGCGAGGCGGGTGAACAGGCCCACCGCCCGCATCGGCACCAGCGCACGGTGCGTCGCCGCGGCCAGGAGCCGCACCGCCCGCGGTGGCGCCGTCAGCGTCTCCTCGTGCGAGGGGTCGACCAGGACCAGGCCGGCGAACAGGTGCGGGTGGTCGAAGGCGACCAGTTGCGCCAGCAGGCCGCCCCAGCTGTGGCCGACCACGATCGCGGGCCCGGTCCGGGCCAGCAGCGCGGCGAGGTCGTCGACCTGCGCCGCGACGCTCAGCGGCCGCACCGGGCCGCTGCCGCCGAGCCCGGCCCGGTCGTAGGCGACGAGGCTGGCGTGTGCAGCCAGCTCGGGCAGGACGTTCGCCCAGTCCAGCAGCGTCTCGCCGGCGCCGGCGACGAACACGACGGTGACGTCGCCGCGGCCGGCACGGACCCAGCGCAGGACCCGGCCGCCCGGTCCAGTGCGTGGCCGGTCACGCCGCCGGGAACCAACCGGCTCAGCGCTTCGATCACCGGCTGCGACATCGGCGGGCCTCCTACGGCTGGTACGGGAACGCGTGGGCGAGGAAGTACACGTACTCGCGGCCGTCGTCGGGATCACCGGGCAGCGTCCGCTCGACCCAGCGCCGAACGACCGCACCGATCTCCCGCTCGAACTCCGCCAGCTCCGCCGGGCTCATCCGGAGCCGCGCGTCGGTGCCGATCTCCGCGTCGCGCCACGCCGGGCCGTACCGATCCGGGTCGGCCCGGAACTCGGCGATGCGCTCGACGTGGCCGCGCAGCAGGTGGTCGATGGCGACGTCCGCGGCCCGGGGCGGCAGATCGGAGACCCGGAACCTGACCCCGCCGGGGACCACCCGCCACCAGCTCTGCCGCCCGTCGCTGCCCCGGTCGGGCGCGGGCTCTACGAAGCCGTGCCGGGCGAGGGTGCGCAGGTGGAAGCTGACCTGCCCCGGGGCGGCGTCGCAGCGCTCGGCGAGCGTGCCGACCGTGGCCGGCCCCAGCACGGACAGCAGCTCGTACAGCCGCAGGCGCAGCGGGTGCGTGACCGCTTTCAGGACGGCCGGGTCGCGGACCGGCGGGGTTCGGGGCACCCGCCGACGGTAGCTTTTACAAGGAAGGTTGCACAAGGCTTCTTGTGTAATTGTCGACGTCGGGAGCCGCTGTCACTCCTGCGCCGACCAGCCGGACCAGCGGGAGACGTCCGCCGCGAGCACGTGTCCGCGGACAGCGAAGCGGGGGTACCGCGCGGCGAGCAGGGCGGTCGCTCGTACGCCCTCGGGGTCGGCGGGGTCGACCAGGCGGCCGGTGCCGTCGGCGCGCACCCACCAGAGCCGGTCCCAGTCCTCCTCGTAGTGGTCGACCAGCAGCGCCACCGCGGGGTTGGCCGCGACGTTGGCGAGGCGGCGCAGCGCCGTGTCCCGCTTGGGCTTGGCGTCGACCGCGCTGTAGACCACGTCACCCGCGACGGCGAACGTGACCGGGACGAGGTGCGGCCGCCCGGCCGCGTCGGCGGTCGCGAGGCGAGCGACACGCGCGGCGGCGAAGCGCCGCCGCGCCTCCTGCGGCGTCACTCGGGGCTGTACTCGGTGATCGCCGCCTCGAACTCCTCGAACGACCGCTCGACCCGCGACCGCGGGCCCGAGGGCAGCCAACGGGAGACGCGCTGCACGCCGGCGTCGCGGAGCCGGGCGAGCACCCGCGCGTCGGCCGGCGGGTTCATCACGTGCACCTGCAGCGACCGCTCGGCACGGGCGCGCAGCTCCACGATGCGGTCGAAGATCTCGGGGCGGTAGTTGGGGAACCAGCCGTCGCCGAACGCGAGGACCCGGTCGAGCACGGTCGGGCCGAGGCCGCCGACGAGCACCGGCGGATGCGGCCGCTGGGCCGGCTTGGGCCAGGACCAGATCCGGTCGAAGTTGACGTACTTGCCGTGGTAGCTGGCCTCGTCCTTGGTCCAGATCTCCTTCATCGCCTCGACCCGCTCGCGTAGCACGGCCATCCGCACCCGCGGGTCGGTGCCGAGGTGGGCCATCTCGGTGCGGTTCCAGCCGGCGCCGATGCCGAAGTCGAGCCGGCCGGCGGAGAGATGGTCGATGCTCGCAACCTCCTTCGCCGTGATGATCGGCTCGCGTTCGATCACCAGACAGATGCCGCTGGCAACGCGCAGCCGGCTGGTCGCCTCGGCGGCCGCGGTCAGGGCGACGAAGAGGTCGTAGGTGCGCCAGTACTTCGGGGGCAGCGGGTGGCCTGGCGAGCGGTCGGTCTCGGCCGCGGGGATGTGCGTGTGCTCGGCGAAGCAGATCGCGGCGAATCCCCGCTCCTCGGCCATCCGGGCGACCTCGCCGGGTCGCACGCCGTCGTGGGTGGGGAAGTAACCGACACCGAATTCCATACCCCATCTCTACCCCCTACGGCGCCGCGACGCAGGGCGGGGCGGTCAGGGTGAGGTGGCGGCGCGGTCGCGGGTGCTGGGCAGGCGGCTCTGGCCGGGGCCCGCGACGGCGCGGTCAGAGATGGAAGGCGGACACCATCGACGGCGCGGTGGCGGCGCAACCGAGCGGCGCCACGTGCAGGACCACCGCCACGGAACGCAAGGTCGAGCAGTGCGTGTACGGCCCGGGGGCGGTGACCCGGTGGGTGGTCGGCGAGATCACCAGCGTCGGCACGTGGTTGTCGGCGCCGCTGCCCTCGTCCCAGGTGATGATGACGACGAGCCGCATCGACCGGTAGTCCGGCCCGGCGAGGACCTGCGCGAGCCACGACCGCAGCCAGTCGTCGCCCGCGCGGACGCCGGCGCCCGGGCACGCCGGTGCGCCGTGCATGTCGTGGCACGCGTCCGGGGTGACGAATCCGAACGCGGGCAGCCGCCCGGCGGCCACGTCGTCATGCAGGGCGCCCGCCGACGGGGTGCCCAGCGGCACCGTCCACCGTGCACAGTCGGCGCGGTCGTCGACGTAGTACGTCGAGGGCACGTGCCGGACCAGGTAGCGCCCGTCCGCGCTGTTGTCGAGCGCACAGGTGCCCGGCGAGCTCTCGGCGTAGGCGCGCCAGCCGCGGCCGGTCGCGGCCACCTGGTGGAAGATGCTGTCGCCGGTCAGCGGATGGGCGCCCGGCCCCCGGTCGTCGCAGATGCCCGCGGTGGTGCCGCTCGTGAGCAGGATGTAGGCCGCCAGCGAGGGGCAGCGCGAGGGGTATCCGGCCTGCAGCCGGCTGGCGTTGCCGTACGTCCTGGCCAGCTCGGTGAGGTACGGAGCCCGCGCGTCGCCGACGATCTCCCGGTAGCTGTGGTTCTCCTCCGCGACGAGCAGCACCTTGTCGTATCCCGCCGTCGTCGGCCCCGGAGCGGTCGGCCCGGGAGCGGTCGTCGGGGTGCAGCCCCCGGTTGCCAGGACCGCGGCGACCACGGCGGGCAGCACGGCGGGGAGCCGGTTGGTCACCCGCCCAGCGTAGGCGGACAGTGTGGGGCGATCGGCGCAGCCGGACGGCCGCGACGAGCAGCACCTTGTCGTATCCCGCCGTCGTCGGCCCCGGACCAGTCGGCCCCGCAACGGTCGGCCCCGCAACGGTCGGCCCCGAAGCGGTCTGCCCCGAAGCGGTCGGCCGCGGAGCGGTCGTCGGGGTGCAGCCCCCGGTTGCCAGGACCGCCGCGACCACGGCGGGCAGTACGGCGGCGAGCCGGTTGGTCACCCGCCCAGCGTAGGCGGACAGTGTGGGGCGATCGGCGCAGCCGGACTGCCGCGACCGAGCGGGCGAGGTGTGCCGCACGACCGTCCGGCCGAGCGGGACGGGCAGGAGCGAGAGCGCGACCGGCAGGTTGACGGCGAAGGTCAGGAGGGTTCTCCGGTCTGCCGGGGAGCGGTCGGCGCAGCGTCCGCGCCTCGGCGTCGTCCAGCGCCGCCGCGACTGCTGCCGGATCGCCGCGTGTTGGGGTCGGCCGGTCAGGGCGGCACGCATCTGCTGGGCCGCCGCCGCGGCCTCGTCCACCGTCGGCCGATGCACCTGACCGCGGCCCGCGGCGCGCCGCTACGCGACGCCCTTGTAAACGCGCATCCCGGCATGCCGGGCCCGAGATCGCGAAAACTCGCGAGGAACGCGTTGCCCCGCACGGCACTCCCGGTCAACATTGGCCCACCTAATCGCTTAGCTCCTACAACTTGTCGGAGCAGTCGAGCCCAGCGCCCGGTTCCTCCCCCATGACGGTAAGGGGCTGCCGGGAACACGACAGGGAGATGCCCGTGCAGGCGACGATCACACCGGGCATCGCCTTCTGGGCAGTGCTCGTCACCCTCACCGGCGCGGCCGCCGCCGTCGCCGTTCTGGCCCGGCTCGGGGTCGGCCGCGCGATCGTGACCGCGAGCGTGCGAGCCGCCGTCCAGCTCGCCGTGGTGTCGCTGCTGATCACGCTGGTGCTGCGGTCCTGGGGTCTCACCTTGGGCTTCGTGGCCTCGATGCTGACCATCGCGACGCTGACCTCCGCCCGCCGGCTCGGCCGAGACCGGCGGAACCTGTACGCCGGCCTCGCCGTGGCCGCCGGCGCCCTGCCGGTCATCGCCCTCGTCGTCGGGTCCGGGTCCGTCCCATGGAAGCCGATCGCCGTGGTGCCGATCGCGGGCATCCTCATCGGCGGCGCGATGACCGCGACCTCGTTGGCCGGCCGACGCGCCCTCGACGCGATGCGGACCCGGTACGGCGAGGTCGAGGCGGCCATGGCTCTGGGCTTCACCGACCGGGAGGCGGCGCTGCTGCTGTGCCGACAGAACGCCGCCGACGCCCTCGTACCGGCGCTCGACCAGACCCGCACCGTCGGCCTGGTGACGCTGCCCGGGGCGTTCGTCGGCGTCCTGCTGGGCGGCGCCAGCCCGATCGAGGCCGGCGCTGCGCAACTCCTGGTGCTGGTCGGGCTCCTCGCCGTCGAGGCGGTCGCCGTCGTCGTCACGGTCGAGCTGATCGCCTCCCGGCGGATCCCCTGGCCGGCGCGTTGACCCGGTCGGGTCGCGCGGCAGCACGGCCGCTGACCGACGACGCCACGGCCGCGCTGCTGGAGTGGCGGCCCCGCGCAGCCCGTTGCGTCACGGGCGCGCCGACCCCCGTCCAGAGGCAGGGTCGGTCCGGGCCGAGGCGTCCGGACGGGACGGGTCGTGCGGGACGATTCGACCTGGCAGCGGCGTTGGTCGGCCGGTACGATCCGGTGGCAGAGACCTGCTTCGGGCAGCGTTCGGCTCTCTCGACGCACCCGGAGCCAGGCGCTGACCAGCCGTGCGGCTGTCGGTGTGCTGGTTCCGGGTGCGTTGTCGTTGCCAGGGCAGTGCTCGGCCACGCAGCGAAGGAGCCCGCGTGCTCAACGACGATCACTACGCCGAGTTTCGTCGAACAGGCCTGGTGCGGTTACCCGGCGCCATCCAGGTGGAGGACACCGAAGCGATGGTCGACCGGATCTGGGAGCACCTCTCGTGCTGACCGGCTCCGACTCCGGCAAGGCGCCGCATCCCCGGCAGCTCCGGCGCGTGCTCGCCGAGCAACCGTGGCTGCGAGAGCTGTGGGAGCCATCGTGGTGCACATCCGCCGAGCAACGGATCCGGCGGTTCATGACCGACGGCACCCGCATCGGTGAGGTGGAACTGCGGGTCGTCGAACTGACCGGTCGGGCGGGCGATGCGTTCGTCATGCACCGTGACACCTTCCACGCCGTCGCGCCGAACTGCCACCACGAGCCCCGGCTGATGGCCACCAACGTCCTGGTCAGAACCGGAGACTCCGATCCCTGAACGGGCACGTCCGGGTTCACGCAGGGGTTGGCGCGGTAGGCCATGGCCGTGCGGTGAGCCCCGCGGGCTGGCGTACCGGACGCTCCACACCAGCATGAGCGCGGACGTGACCAGGTAGAAGCCGTGCAACGCCCAGATCGGTCCGGGCGGCAGGTCGAACACATATACCGAGTGCACCCCGTTGCCGATGTTGGCGAGCACCAGGTTGCCGCGACTGTAGGACCGCAGGTCTCGCGACCGCCTGGCCTTGACCACCATGGGAAGCACGCTGGCGGCGAAGATGGTTGTCGATGCAATGCCCGCGAGCACCGGGATGCCGGTCGATGTCATACGCCGACGCTAGGGGCGGCTGGGGCGCGCACGCTTCGGGCAGATCATCCATCGCGACGTGCCACGGCGGCGGTCGGCATGGGTCATCCTGCCCATTCGAGGATGGCAAGGTTGCGCATCACGCCCGACGCGCCGGGCACTGCGATATTCCTAACGTCGGTCCCATGACGACTCAGGAACAGATCGAGACGGTGATCGTCGGCGCCGGCCAGGCCGGCCTGTCGACCGCCTACCACCTCAAGCGGCGCGGCCGCGAGCTGATCATCCTTGACGGCAACGCGAGGGTCGGCGACAACTGGCGCCGGCAATGGGACAGCCTGCGGCTGTACAGCCCCGCGCGCTACGACGGGCTGCCCGGGCTGCCGTTCCCGGGCACGCCGTGGTCGTTCCCCGGAAAGGACGACCTTGCCGACTACCTCGAGAGCTACGCGGCGGCGCTGGAGCTGCCGGTCCGCACCCGCACCCGCGTGGAGCGGCTGGTTCCCCGCGACGGTGGCGGCTACCGGATCACGACGCCGACCGGTGTGCTCGACTGCGAGAACGTGGTGGTGGCCACCGGAAGCTTCGGGCGGACCCCGTACGTGCCGACGTTCGCGGCCGGGCTGAGCCCAGAGATCCTGCAGATGCACTCCAGCCAGTACCGCCGGCCCAACCAGCTCGGCGACGGGCCGGTCCTGGTGGTGGGCGCCTCCCATTCCGGCACAGACATCGCATACGAGGTCGCGCTGACTCACCAGACCACCCTGGCAGGGCGGGACTGCGGCCAAATCCCGCCGCGACTGGAGTCACCCGCAATGCGGGCGATCTTCCCGGCAATCGTCTTCGGGTGGCGGCATGTGGTCACGCGCGGCAACCCGATCGGCCGTAAGGCGATGCCACACATCCGATTCCATGGTGCGCCAATGCTGCGGGTGAAGCGGTCGGACCTGGCCGCCCGAGGTGTGCACCGGGTGCTGGAACGGGTGGAAGGTGTCCGGGACGGGCGGCCGGCGCTGGGCGACGGCACGGTGTTCGACGTGTCGACGGTGATCTGGTGCACCGGGTTCCGGCAGGTCTTCGACTGGATCGAGCTGCCGGTGTTCGGCCAGGACGGCTGGCCGCGCGAGTACCGCGGCGTGGTCGACGAGGCGCCCGGACTGTACTTCTGTGGGCTCGCGTTCCAGTACGGGTTCGGATCCATGGTGCTGCCCGGGGTCGGCCGCGACGCCGACTACATCGCGCGCAGGATCGAGGCCCAGGCGAGCCGGCATACGGCGGTCACCCGTGAGCAGCTGACCGCGTGACCACCCGGGTCCGTTCGTTATCCTCATCCGAGGAGGTTGGCACGGTGGGCCTTGTCGAAGAGCTGGTCCGGGCGCGCGCGGACTTTGAGCGGGGCGACTGGGCCGCGGCGTTGACCGGCTGGCGGGACGTGGACCCGGACACCCTCGGCGGCGACGACCTGATGCGGCTGGGCACCGCGTGCTGGCTGTCCGGACGGTACGACGACTGCGTGGGCGCACTGCAGCGCGTGTTCCAGATCCGATCCGAGGCTGGCGAGGCGGCCGGCGCGGCGCGCGCGGCGGTGCTGCTGGCGATGACCTCCGCCCTCGCCGGCCAGCACGCTGTCGCCGGTGGATGGGAAGCCCGGGTGGACCGGATCCTGGACGAGCTCGGGCAGGACGTCGTCGAGCAGGGCTATCGGGCGATGTTGCAGATGTTTCGGCACATCGGCGCCGCCGAGTGGACCCAGGCGGCCGAGTGTGCGGTCGTCATCGGTGAGTACGGTCGCCGCTTCCGCGACCCCGACCTCATTGCCATGGGGTTGTGCGCACAAGGCCGCCTGACGCTCTACACCGGCCGTGTGCCCGACGGCCTGGCCCTGTTCGACGAGGCCATGGTCGGTGTCGCCGCCGGTGAGGTCTCGCCGATCTTCGCCGGCAACGTCTACTGCACCATGATCGAAGGCTGCCAGGAGGTCTCCGACTTTGGGCGGGCAGCCGAGTGGACGGCGGCGCTGACTCGATGGTGTGCGAAACAACCGGGCCTCATACCGTTCACCGGGCAATGCGCCGTGCACCGGGGACAGATGATGGCCCTCACCGGCGCCTGGCCGCAGGCGCTGGAGGAGTTCGACGCCGCGATGCGCCGCTACCAGGCCGCGGGCCACGCGGATGCGATCGGGCTGGCATTGAACGAACGCGGCGACGTCATGCGCCGGCTCGGCGAGTACGACACCGCCGAGGACTGCTACGAGGGGGCCAGCAGCCACGGCTACGAGCCCCAGCCCGGTCTCGCGCTGCTCTGGCTGGCGCGCGGCCGGACCCGGGCGGCGCTCGCCGCGGTCGGCCGCCTGCTGGCCGAGCGGGCCGACCCGGTCAGCCGCTCCCAGCTGCTGCCCGCTGCGATCGAGGTTCTGGTCGAGGCCGGCGAGCTCGACCAGGCCGGCACCCTGACCGGGGAGCTCGACCGAGTCGCCGCCGGCTTCGGGTGCGCGGCACTGCGTGCCGGGGCGGCCTACGCGGCGGGACACGTCCAGCTCGCGACCGGTGACCCTGCCGGGGCGCTCCCGTACCTCCGCAAGTCGAGCCAGGCCTGGCAAGCCCTAGGCTGCCCGTACGAGATCGCCCGCTGCCAGGTTCTGCTCGGCCGGGCGCTGCGCGGCCTCGGCGACGAGGACTCCGCGGTCGCCGAGCTCAAGGCGGCAGTCGCGACGTTCGACACGCTTGGCGCGAAGCCACGTCGGCGGGAGGCGCAGCAGCTACTGCGACCGGCCCTGCCGGGCGGCCTCAGCGCGCGGGAGGCGGAGGTGCTCAGACTGGTGGCCTCCGGACGGAGCAACATCCAGATTGCCCAGGCACTCGTGCTGTCCGAGAAGACGGTGGCCCGGCACCTGTCCAACATCTTCACCAAGATCGACGTGACGTCGCGTACCGCCGCCGCGGCGTACGCCTTCGAGCACGGGCTCGCCTGACACCCAAGCCGAGCCGGCGCCGACCGAATCGCGGGCCAGCGCGGGCCATCAGAGGCGTCGGAGGGTCTCCGCGTCGGGAGCACCGTCGAAGTACCGGTCGATGACGCGGCCGAACACCGGCTCGTCGGGAGCCGCCTGCTGGAACAGCGTCATCGACGAGCGCAGCTTCATCGCGTCGACATGGCCGAAGATCTGCTCGGCGGTCGCGTCCAGGTTGTCGGCGAGGATCGCCGCCGACGCAATCAGCCGCGGGCCGAGCACCGGGTGCTCCAGGTAGGCCCGCGCCTCGTCCAGCGACGCGATCGCGTACTGCTGCGCGGTGGCGCTGTGGCCGAGCCCGGCGATCTGCGGGAACACGAACCACATCCAGTGGCCGGTCTTGCGCCCGCGGCGCAGCTCCGCCACCGCCCGCTCGTACACGCCGTTCTGGGCGGCCACGAACCGGGACAGCTGGTACGGATCGACGACCGGCGACACCTACGCCTCGACCTCCCGCCGGTCGTGCGCCCACCTCGTGTGGAAGTGGCCCTCCTGGTCGACCCGCTCGTACGTGTGCGCGCCGAAGTTGTCGCGCAAGCCCTGGATCAGCGCGGCCGGCAACCGCGGGCGGCGCAGCGCGTCGAGGTAGGCCAGCGACGAGGAGAAGGTCGGCGTCGGCACGCCGCCGCGGATGGCGGTCACCAGCACCCGGCGCCAGCTGTCGACACCCTTGGTCACCGCGGCGGCGAAGTACGGCGCGACGAGCAGGCTCTCCAGGTCGGCGTTCTCGCTGTACGCCTCGCGGATGCGGTCGAGGAACTTGGCCCGGATGATGCAGCCGCCCCGCCAGATCCTCGCCATCGCACCGAGGTCGATGCCCCAGTCGTACTCCCGACTGCCGGCCGCGATGTGGTCGAAGCCCTGTGCGTAGGCCACGATCTTGGAGGCGTAGAGCGCGTTGCGGACGTCGTCGACGAACTGGTCGCGGTCGTCCACGAGGGACGGCAGGGCCAGGTCGCCGGCGCGACCGTCGTACGTGCGCTGCGCGGCTTCGCGCTGCGCTACGTGGCCGGACAGCGACCGGGCGAAGGTGGCCTCGGCGATCCCGGTGATCGGGATGCCCAGGTCCAGGGCGTTCTGCACGGTCCACCGGCCGGTGCCTTTTTGCTCGGCGCGGTCGGCGACCACGTCGAGGAACGGCTTCCCGGTCGCCGCGTCGGTGTGCGCGAGCACGTCGGCGGTGATCTGGATCAGGAACGAGTCGAGGTCGCCGGTGTTCCACTCCCGGAAGATCTCCGCGAGCTGCGCCGGGCTCGCCTCCAGGCCGGCGCGGAGCAGGTCGTACGCCTCGGCGATGAGCTGCATGTCGGCGTACTCGATGCCGTTGTGGACCATCTTCACGAAGTGACCGGCGGCGTCGGGGCCCACGTGGGTGCAGCACGGCGCGCCGTCGACCTGCGCGGCGATCCGCTCGAAGATCGGGCCCAGCGTGCGGTAGGCCTCGACGGACCCGCCCGGCATGATGCTCGGCCCGTTGAGCGCGCCCTCCTCGCCGCCGGACACGCCGGTGCCGACGAAGTGCAGGCCCTGCCCCGCGAGCGCCTTCTCGCGGCGCAGCGTGTCGGTGAAATGGGCGTTGCCGGCGTCGATGACGATGTCGTCGCGCTCGAGGAGCGGGACGAGCTCGTCGATGACGGCGTCGGTCGCGGCGCCCGCCTTGACCATGACGATCACGGCGCGCGGCCTGCGCAGTGACGCCACGAAGTCGGCCATCGACTCGCTCGGCACGAAGGTGCCCTCGTCGCCGTGCTCGGCCACCAGGGTGCGGGTGCGCTCGACGGAGCGGTTGTGCAGGGCGACGGCGTAGCCGTGCCGGGCGAGGTTGCGGGCCAGGTTGCGGCCCATCACAGACAGGCCGGTCACGCCGATCTCGGCTGTCGCTTCCGCGGTCATGCCGACTCTCCTCTCCCGACGGATCCCTCCGGAGAACCTACCGTTCCGCCCGCACCCGCGGACGGCGGACCCGGCGCTCGCCGGCGTGCCGAAGGACATCATGGGTGTCGGCGCCGATGAGTTTGCCGCGGACGCGGAGTCTGACCGGCATCTGCACACTGACGCAAAGGAGCGCACCGTGACCACCACCGAATGGACCTCGGACACCGCCGGCAACGGCCGGTACGCCGAGGTCAACGGCATCAACCTGTACTACGAGACGTACGGGTCCGGGCGGCCGCTGATCCTGCTGCACGGCGGGCTGGGCTCGGGCGAGATGTTCGGGCCGGTCATCCCCGCGCTGGCCGAGCACCACCAGGTAATCGTCGTCGACCTGCAAGGGCACGGCCGCACCGCCGACATCGACCGGCCCATCGACATCCGGCTGATGGCGGACGACATCGCCGCGCTGATCGACCATCTCGGCCTGGACCGCCCCGACGTCGTCGGCTACTCGCTGGGCGGCGGGGTGTCGTTGATGACGGGTGCGAAGTACCCGGACAAGGTCGGCCGGGTGGTCGCCGCCGCGATCAACCTGCGGCCCGACGCCATCTACGCCGAAATGCGGGGCCAGCAGGCCCAGGTGAACGCGGCCGCGGCCGAGTTCATGAAGGACACCCCGATGTACCAGCTCTACCAGCGGGTCGCGCCGCGTCCCGAGGACTTCCCGCGGCTGCTGGACAAGATCGGCGCGTCGATGGCGCAGGACTTCGACTACACCGAGGACGTGCGCGGCCTCCGGGTGCCGACGATGATCGTGGCGGCCGACGCCGACATGGCACCGCCCAGCCACCACGTCGAGATCTTCGCCCTGCTGGGCGGCGGCCAGCGCGACGGAGGCTGGATGGGCGAGGGCCGCCCCGCGGGCGGTCACGCGCTGGCCATCCTGCCCGGCCTGACCCACTACGACCTCGGCGCCTCGCCCCTGTTCGCGACGACGACGCTGGCGTTCCTCGACCAGCAGCCGGATCAGCGCGCGGGCTGAGCCGGGGGTCGGCCGGCGCCGCGTGCGCGACGGCTCGATCGAGCCTCCGGGCAGCCATTCGTCCTCTCCTGCCCCCGGCGTGCCCGCCGCCCGACCACGCCGGTGGGAGACTCTGCGCATGACCGACGCGCAGACGCCGTCCCATTACCACCGGCTGGTGGGCTGGCGCGCCCCGGCGCTGCGGCGTGCGGTGGTCGTCATGGCGATCGGGTTGGTCGTCGGTGTCGGGCTGTCCTTCGTCACGCCGTGGCAGCTGGCGGGGATCGCCGGGTGGGACACGGCCATGGCGGTCTTCCTCGGCGTCGTGTGGCCGATCATCAGGCGGGCCGACGGCGAGAAGACGTCGAAGGTCGCCACCCGGGAGGACGAGACGCACGGCGAGGCCACCACGCTGCTCGTCGGCGCCAGCACGGCCAGCCTGCTCGGCGTCGGCTTCGCGCTGGGCCTCGCCGGCCGGTCGTTTGGCGCGACGAAGGCGCTGCTCGTCGCCGTCGCGGTGCTCACCGTGGCGCTGTCCTGGACCACCATGAACACCGTCTACACGCTGCGGTACGCCCACCTCGACTACCAGCGCGACGACGACGGCGTCGACTTCGGCGCCCCCGAACGGTACCGGCCGACCTATCGCGACTTCGCGTATCTCGCGTTCACGATCGGCATGACCTACCAGGTGTCCGACACGACGCTGCGCAGCTCGAGAATCCGCCGCACGGTGCTGGCGCACGCCGTGCTGTCGTACCTGTTCGGGGTCGTGATCGTCGCCGGAGTCGTCAATCTGGTCTCGAGCCTCGTTGAATGAGTCGCCGGCCGCGGTACCTCAGCGGGGGGCGGGGACGACCGCCGGGACGCCGGCGCCGGCCGCCGCCGCGTTCAGCTGGGCGTCGACGGCCGCCGGCCCGTACACCTGCTCGACGACCATGGCGTACGCGCCGACGACCGCGGCCTGGGCGCCCAGCTTGCTGGTCGTGACCTCCAGGTGGCGGGTCGAGCGCGGCGGCGCGAGCTGGTAGAGCACCTCCCGTACGCCGGTGACGAAGTGGATGTCGGCGAGGTCGCCGGCGATGACCAGCACGCCGGGGTTCAACAGGCAGACCACCGTCGCGAGCACCTCGCCGACCAGCTTGCCGGCGGCCCGGGCCAGGTGCACCGCCTCGCCGTGCCCGGAGCGGATGCGCTCGATCAGCTCCGGGCCGGACGAGGTGCGCGTGCCGCCCGCGGTGAGCCGCTGTGCCAACGCCAGGCCGCTCGCCACGGCGGCGAGGCACCCGTAGAGGCCACACTCGCAGCGCGCCTGCGGGTAGTCGTGCAGCCGGACGTGGCCGATGTCGCCGGCCCCGCCGTCGATCCCGCGGTAGACCTGCCCGTCCACGACCACGCCCGCGCCGATCCCGGTGGCGACCTTGACCAGGACCAGGGTCGGGCAATGCCGGTAGTGCACCGACTGCTCGCCCAGCGCCATCAGGTTGGCGTCGTTGTCGACGTATACCGGACAGCCCCAATGCGCGCGCATGCGGTCGGCGATCGGGTAGCCGTCCCAGCCCGGCATGATCGGCGGCTGGGTGACGGTGCCGGTTTCGAACTCGACCGGCCCGGGCACGCCGACACCGACCCCGCGGACCTGGGCCGCGGTCCAGCCGGTCTGCTCCAGCAGCCGCCGGAACGCGGCGTCGACCCAGCCGAGGACCCCCTCCGGGCCCTCGCCGATCTTGATCGGCTCGTGCTCCTCCGCGAGCGGCTGGCCGTCGGCGGACAGGCCGCCTAGCCCGACCACGGCCGCGCGGGCGTGGTTGCCGCCGAGGTCGGCGACGAGCACCACGCCGTGCGCGTGGTTGAACTCCAGCAGTTCGGCCGGCCGCCCGCCGGTCGACTCGTCGACGCCGGAGGCCACCAGGTAGCCGGTCGCGCGCAGCAGGTCGATCCGTTGCGTGATCGTCGAGCGCGACAGCCCGGTGTAGGCCTGCAGCTCGCCGCGCGTGCGGGCGCGGCCGGTCCGGACCAGCCACAGCAGGTGACCGGCCGAGCTCTGGTTGGCCGAACCGGACCCCGCCGACGCGGATGGCGACCTACCCCTTGTCCGCACCGGCCGTCAGTCCCTCCGTCAGCAGGCGCTCGGCGGCGAAGAAGATGATCACAATCGGTAGCGTCAACACCACCGACCCCGCCATCAAGACCGTCTTGCTCACCTCGATGCCGCCGGAGAGCTGCGCGAGGCCCAGCGAGACGGTCCAGTCGTTGCGGTCCTCGACCAGGAAGAGCAGCGCGAAGAGGAACTCGTTCCACGCGATCATGAACACGTAGAGTGCGTTCGCCATGACGGCCGGTGCCGCGAGCGGCAGCACCACCTTGCGGATCGTCTGCAACCGGGTGTAGCCGTCGACGGCCGCCGCCTCCTCCAGGCTCTCCGGGATCGTGGACAGATAGTTGCGCAACATGTAGATCGACACCGGCACGGTCTGCGCGATGTAGACGATCGTCAGGCCGGCGAGCGACCCGCGCAGCCCGAGCCGGGTGAACAGCACGAACAGCGGGATGGCGAGCAGGATCGACGGGAACAGGTAGACGGACAGGAACAGGAAGTGCACCTGGCGGCGGCCGACGAAGCGCAGGCGGGTGACCGCGTACGCGCCGGGGATGGACACCAGCAGGGTGAGGATCATCGCCGCGACCGACACCATCGCCGAGTTGCCGAGGAACCGCAGGAAGCCCTGGCCGCCGCGCGTCGCAGGGGTGAGCACCTCCTTGTAGGTGCTGATGGTCCATTCGGCCGGGCCCGCCCAGATCCGGCCCGGATTCTGCAACACCTCCTCGATCGGGCGCACGGACAGCAGCAGCATGTAGTAGAACGGGAACAGCGTCACCACGACGAGCACGCCGATGACGACCCAGCGCAGCACGCCGAAGAGGCGGTTCTCGAACGTCGCCCGGTCCATCAGGACTCCCCCTCGACGCGCGGGGCGAGGAACTTGAGGTAGATCGCCAGCAGGATGACGAGGCCGACGGCGAGCACCAGCGCCTGCGCGGACGCCGCCCCGATGTCGAAGCGGGCGGTCAGGAACTGGAAGACCCGCACGCTGACGACCTGGGTGCCCGCGCCCCCGCCGGTCAGCAGGTAGACGTCGTCGAACTTGTTGAACGTCATGATGAACCGCAGCACGGTCAGCAACGCGATCACCGGTCCGAGCTGCGGCAGCAGGATGTGCCGGAACGACTGGCTCGGCGCCGCGCCGTCGACCAGCGCCGCCTCCTCCAGGTCGCGCGGCACGGCCTGCAGCCGGGCGAGCAGGAACAGGAACGCGAACGGGAAGTAGCGCCACGCCTCGAACCCGATGACGGTCAGCAGCGCCAGCGGCACGTCGACGTGCCAGCCGAACAGGTTGGCCGGGTACTCGCGTTGGCTCAGGAAGGCGATCGGCCGGTCCCAGCCCAGGAACCGGGTGCCCCAGTCGTTCGCGAGCCCGAACTGCGGGCTGAGCAGGATCTTCCAGACGAAGGTCACGGCGACGACCGGTGCGACATACGGCAGCAGGACCGAGGCCCGCACGAACGTCCGGCCGGGGAACCGGCCGCGCAGCGCGAGCGCCGCGACCAACCCGAACAGGATCGAGAAGAACGTGGCCCCGATCGTGTAGGCGAGCGTCGTCCACAACGTGGACCAGAACTCGGGCGAGGTCACCACGTACTCGAGGTTGGCGAGGGTGTACTGGCCGAACACGCCGGCCCGGCGGAGGTTGATCAGCCGGATCCGCTGGAAGGCGAGCATCACCGTCCACAGGATCGGCAGCACCACGACGACCAGCACCACGACCAGCGTGGGCGACAGGTAGCCCAGGCCGGCCCGGTTCTCCCGCTGCCGGCGGGTGAGCGGGCGCCTCCCGATCCCGCCGGGCCGGCGGCGGCGCGCGGGCGCCTCCGCCGGCCGCGGCTCACGGGTGGTGACCACTAGCCGACCGTCTTCTGAAGAGCCCGTACGTCGTCGGCGGCGCGCTTGGCGGCTGCGGCCGCGTCGAGCTCGCCACCGGCCAGCGCGTTGACCGCCTTGGGCACCGGCAGCTCGGCCAGGGTCGCACCGACGAGCGCGCCCTGTTTCTGCGGGAAGCCCCACCGCTGGAACGTGTCGGGGCTCTTCTGCAGCGCCTCGATCACGGCCGGCAGGTAGATGTCGCCGAGCGGCTTCTTGGTGTCGACGCCGGCCGGCAGCTTGTTCCACGCGGTGGTGAACTTGGCGGCGTCGTCCTTCGTGCCCTTACGGACGGGGAACTTGCCCTCGGGCGCGATACCCAGCCAGTCGGCGTACCCCTCGTTCATCATGTAGGCGACGAACTTCTTGGCGGCGTCGGTGTCGCCGGCGCCCTTGGTGATGGCCCAGCTGGTGATCTCGCCGAACTGGGTCGGCTGGCCGCTCGGGCCGGAGATGGCGGTGACGATGCCGCTGTTCTTGGCGAGGTACGCCTTGTCGGTCTTGCACTGGGGGCACGTCGGCAGGGCGTCGTTGCGCAGGCCGGCCATCTCGTCGAGCAGGAACGAGGACCAGACGACCATCGCGGCCTTGCCGGAGAAGTAGGTGGCCCGGGTGGTGTCGACGTCCTGTGCGCCCGGCACCGAATACTTCCGCACCAGGTCGCCGTAGAGCTGGAAGGTCTGCACGCACTGTGGCGAGTCCAGCGTGACGGTCTTGGCGTCGTCGACCAGCTGGCAGTTGTTGCCGAGCGCGAAGTTCTCGAACGTCTGCGCGGTGAACGCGTCGTTGGCGACGGTCGACATGGTGATGCCGGCTACCCCGCCGGAGTTGAGCTTCTGCGCCGCCTGGGTGATCTTGTCAAAGGTGTCCGGCGCCGGCAGGCCGGCCTTGTCGAAGAGGTCCTTGCGGTAGAACAGCAGCTGCGCCCAGGCGTCGGACGGCACGGCGAGCAGCTTGCCGTCCTGGCTCGCGAGGTCGAGCGCCCGGCCGGAGAAGGTCTCGCGGCCGAGCCCGTCGACGACCGCCTTGGCGGCGTCGGTGTCGACCAGCTCGTTGTTGGCGAGCGAGGCCACGCCGCCGAGGGGCAGCGCGCCCACCACGTCGGGCAACTTGCCGGCGGCCGCCGCCGAGGTGATGAGGCTCGCGAACTGGTTCTCGTCGGTCGCGACGATGTTCACCTTGGTGCCGTTGGCCTTGGTGAACGCGTCGGCGATCTTCTGGGTCGCCTGCACCCGGTCCGTCTGGTTCTCCAGGCTCCACACCGTCAGCGTGCCGTCGCCCTTCGCCTCGCCGTCGCCGCCGCCGTCCCCGCAGGCCGCCAGCGCGGGAGTGGCGAGCAGCACCGCCGTCATGCTCGCGGCGATCCATCCCCGGCGATGCGCGTGATTGATGTTCACAAAAGTTCTCCTTCGTGAGGCATCGATGTCCCCGACCGTCCACATGTTACGGGCGAATCACACCAGGGACTTTTACTTGATTGCAAGGCATAAGTGCGTAACATTCCCGCGTGACAACGCGCGTTTTGCCGCGCACAAGGCTCGATGGTGGGGTGAAATGTCGGGGTGCCGCAGATAGTCCAATTCACCTCCCCGCGGTGTGTGGAGGTGGTCGACCACCCCACCACCGAACTCAAGCCGGGCCAGGTCCGTGTGCGGACCAGCTTCTCCGGTATCTCCGCGGGCACCGAGCTGACCGCGTACCGCGGCACCAACCCGTACCTCAACAAGACCTGGGACGCCGAGCTGCGCCTGTTCGTGGAGGGCAGCAGCGGCCTGCGCTACCCCGTCGCCGGGCTCGGCTACTCGGAGGTCGGCGAGATTGTCGAGGTCGCTCCCGACGTCCTCGACGATCCCCTGTGCCCGCCGGTCGGCGCGCAGGTGTGGGGCATCTGGGGGCACCGCGCCGAGGCGGTGCTGCCCGCCGAGAGGATGCGCGGCTGCGCGCTTCCCGACGGGCTTGACCCGGTCGCCGCGACGTTCGCCCGCGTGGGCGCTGTCGCACTCAACGCGACGCTCGCCGCCGACATCCACCTCGGCGAGGTGGTGGCCCTCTTCGGGCAGGGCGTGCTGGGCTTGCTCGCCACCCAGCTGGTCCGGCGGAGCGGGGCCTCGGTGGTCGCGATCGACGCGGTCCGCGGTCGCCTGGACAAGGCCCTCGAGTACGGCGCCGCGGCCGCCGTCGACTCCACGCTCGGCGGCATCGGCCCCGAGGTCCGCCGGCTGACCGACGGCCGCGGCGCCGACGTCGCCGTCGAGATCAGCGGCTCGTACCGGGCGCTGCATGACGCGATCCGGTCCGTCGCGGTCGACGGGCGGGTCGTCGCCGCCGGCTTTTACCAGGGCGACGGCGTCGGGCTGCGGCTCGGCGACGAGTTCCACCACAACCGGGTTCGCATCGTCTCGTCGCAGATCGGCGGCGTGCCGCCGGGCCTCGCGGGTCGGTGGAACCAGACCCGGCTCTACCAGACGTTCCTCCAGCTCGTGGTCGACCGGAAGATCGACGCGGTCGGTCTGGTCACCCATGTCATGCCGGTGGAAGAGGCGGCGGAGGCGTACCGCATGCTCGACCGCCGTCCCGATGAGGCGCTCCAGGTGGTGTTGAAGTTCTCATGATCAAGATTTCGTGCCAGGAGCAGCTGCTGCCCGGCGCGACGCTCCAGGAGAAGTGGGAGTTCGCGCGGCGCGCCGGCTACGACGCGATCGAGGTCCGCGGCGCCGGCGACTTCGCCTTCCGCGACCGGTTGGCGCAGCTGCGCGAGGCGGCGGACGACGGCGTCCCGATGCCGTCCGTATGCGTCGAGATGCCACACTTTTTCGGCGCGTTCGACCCGGGCCTGCGGGCCGACGCGATCGCCCAGCTCAAGTCGCAGCTGTCCGTGATCGCGGTGGTCGGTGGCCCCGGCGCGGTCGCGTGCACCCCGGCGTCGTACGGGATGTTCTCCCGGCGGCTGCCGCCGTTCGAGCCGCCGCGCTCCGCCGAGGACGACCGCGCCGTGCTCCTCGCCGGCCTGCAGGAGCTGGGCGAGCACGCGCTGCGGGAGGGCGTGACCCTGGTGCTGGAGCCGCTCAACCGGTACGAGGACCACATGGTGAACCGGCTCGAGCAGGCCGTCGAGCTCATCGACACGATCGGGCTGCCCTCGGTGCGGGTGCTCGCCGACACCTACCACATGAACATCGAGGAGGACGAGCCGACGACCGCGCTGGTCAAGGCCGCCGCCCAGCTCGGGCACGTGCAGGTCAGCGACTCCAACCGCTTCCAGCCCGGCGCCGGCCACCTCGACTGGGCGGCGCTGCTCGGCACGCTCGACGCTATCGGGTACGACGGGTACCTCGCGCTCGAGTGCCGGCTGCGGGGCGAGCCGGCGACGGCGGTCGCCGCCGTACCTGGTTTCCTCCGTCGCCACGACGTGAGCGCCGGCGCGTGATCGACAATCTCGACCGCGCCGCGCGGCGGGTGTTGGTCTCCAACTGGCGGCTGTGCGCGACGGTGCCCGCGGCCGGGCTCTACCCGCATCAGTGGAGCTGGGACTCGGCGTTCGTCGCGATCGGGCTGCGGCACCTGTCACCGGCACGCGCGCAACGCGAGCTCGAGTCGCTGTTCGGGGCGCAGTGGCGCGACGGCCGCGTACCGCACATCGTGTTCGATCCGCACGTGCCGGCGGAGGCGTACTTCCCGGGGCCGGCGTTCTGGCGGTCCGCTTCGGCGCCGGGCGCGCCGAGCGTGCCGACGTCCGGCATCGTGCAGCCGCCGGCGCACGCGCTCGCGGCGTGGGCGACCTACCTGGCCGACCCGGCGCTGGCGCGGCGGCGTGGCTTTCTCGCCCGGATCTATCCGCGGCTCGTGGCCTGGCACGGGTACCTTCTGTCGCGGCGCGACCTCGGCGGGACGGGCCTCGTCGCGGTCGTCCACCCATGGGAGTCCGGGATGGACAACAGCCCGCCGTGGGACGCGCCGTTGGCGCGGGTGGAGCCGGTGCCGACGACCGAGTTCACCCGGCACGACCTCCGGCACGCGCCGGCGGCGGAGCGGCCGACGGACGCCGACTACGGGCGGTACGTGCGGCTGGCGCGCGACTACCGGGATGCCTCCTATGTGGACTCGCTGCAGGTGCACGCATTTGCGGTCGAGGACCCGCTGTGCAATGCGCTGCTGGCCGCCGGCGAGCACGCGTTGGCGTCTATCGCCTCGGCGCTGGGCGGCGATCCCGCGCCGCACCTCGCGGCTGCCCGTTCCCTCTCCGGAGCCCTGGTGGCCACCCTGTACGACCCGGCCGCCGGGATCTTCTTCCCGCGCGACGTGCACACCGGCGGGCTCATCCGGTCCTGGTCGGTCGCCGGGCTCATGCCGCTCGTCGTGCCCGACCTGCCGGTCGCGGCCGAGCTGGTCAAGACCGCGCTGGGCGACCGGTTCCGGCTCCGCGAGGCCTGTCCCCTGCCGTCGTACGACCTGACCGCGCCGGACCACGAGGCCGGCCGATATTGGCGCGGGCCGGGCTGGATCAACACGAGCTGGCTGTTCTGGCAGGGGCTGCGACTGCACGGCGAGACGGAGCTGGCCGACGACCTGCGCAACCGGCTGCTCGGCCGGGTGCGCGCCGCCGGTTTCCGGGAGTACGTCGACCCGTTGACCGGCGCCGGGCACGGCACGGACGGGTTCAGCTGGACGGCGGCGCTGGCGCTCGACCTGATCCGGGCCGGGTGACCGCGGCGCCGTGGCGGTACGACCTGCCTGCTGGCGTCCGGCTTCGAGTGCACGGGTTCCTCGTCGACGACGCGCGCCACCGGTCGAGGTTGTCGCTTCGGGTGGGCTGGGTCCAGACGGCGGTCGGCCGGATCGCGCGGTCAGCGGCCGGCGTCGGCGAACACGGCCGCTATGGCGTCGCGGTCGAGGCCGCCGGCGAGGGCGAGCAGGAGCAGGATCCGCGCCTTGTACGGGTGCAGGAAGCCGGCCGGGATGAGGCCGCGCCGCCGCAGGTCGCGCTCGGAGCCGGCGTAGTCGTACATCGCCGCGTGGACGGCCCCCGCGCCGGTGCGCGAGGACAGCACGACCGGGATGCGGCCCGCGAGGTCGGCCAGAACCGGAATCCAGGTCGGCGGGACGTGGCCGACGCCGAAGCCGGCGACGACGAGCCCGTCGAGGCGGCCGGTGGTGGTGAGGTCGAACGGCGCGCCGAAGGTCGCGGTGACGAACGCGACGCGCGGCCACCGTCGGCTCGGCGGCGGCACGACCGCGCGAGTCGTCGGGCGGTTGAGGATGCGCGGCATGCCCTCGACGACGTACCCCAGCGGACCGCCGTTCGGAGACATGAAGGTGGCGATGCTGCTGGCGTGGGTCTTGCGCACCCTGGACGCGGCGTGGATCTCGTCGCCGAACACCACCAGGCAACCGAGCTCGCGCGCCGCGGGGCTGGCCGCCGTCCGGACGGCGGCGAGCAGGTTGGCGGGCCCGTCGTCGCCCTCCAGCCGCGGACCGCGCATGGCGCCGGTGACCACGACCGGCTCCCCGCCATGGTGCAGCAGGTCCAGGAAGTACGCCGTCTCCTCGATCGTGTCCGTCCCCTGTGTCACGACCACCCCTTGGGCGCCGGCGTCGAGCCGTTCCCGCACGGTGCCGGCCACCTCGACGAGGTCGTCGAACGTCAGCGCCGAGCCGGGCAGCATCCGCACGTCGACGGCCTCGACCTCGACGCCGCTGCCGGGGAGCTCCCCGAGAAGCTCGGTCACCGCCCGCCCCCGCGCCACACCGGCGGCGTCGCTGCCCGTGATGGCGATCGTGCCGCCCAGCCCCACCAACGCGACGCGCACGCCCAGACCCATCCGCTCCCCTTCGCCTCGCCCCGGACCCGAGGCGCCGTCACCTCACCCGTCGATCTTGCACTTCGGGTTGCCCAGATGCCGGGGTTGGCCGCAGTGCGGGCACCACGCCGGCAAGATCCACGGGAACGACATCGACCGGCGGCGACGTTACCCCGGGGCACCGACGTTTCCATCAGGTGAACGGAGACGATGTCGAACGATGGGATCGGACTTCCGCACGGCGGAAGCACCGCGGGGTGGATCCCGGCGCCGGCTATGTACTGGAGCCAACGACACGGGATCTGCGATGACCGACCGTAGCGAATGGATGGACCTCAACAACCGCGTCGCAGTGGTCACCGGAGGCGGGCGCGGGACGGGGTACGCGATCGCCGAGCGGCTCTCGCGCGCGGGGGCCATCGTCGTCGTGGCCGACCGCGACGAACCGGCGGGGGCGGCCGCGGTCGAGCGGCTCGACGCCGATGGCTGGTCGGTCACGAACGCGGTCGTCGACGTCACGCGGGCCGCCGACGTCGACGACATGATCGCGGGCGTGCTGCGCGAGTTCGGCCAGATCGACGTGCTCGTCAACGCCGCGGGCACGGGCCTTCCGGACGCCGGACGGGCGGCGCCGCTCTGGGAGCTCAGCGACCGGGACTGGTCCGCGACGCTGTCGGGTGCGCTGTCGGGCGCATTCCACTGCTGCCGGGCCAGTATCGGTCACATGCGACGCCGCCGCAGCGGCGCGATCGTCAACATCGCCTCGGCCGGCGGGGACGTCGGCGCCGCGCGGCGGATCCCGCACGCGGTGGCGATGGCGGGCGTGATCGCGCTGACCCGGTCGCTGGCCAAGGAGGTCGCCGCGGACGGCGTACGGGTCAACGCCGTCGCGCCGCAGGAGGTTCCCCCGGCGCGGCCCACCGACGTGGCCGCAGTTGTGCACCACCTGGCCGCCGACGACGCCCGGGTCGTCACCGGCGAGTGCTACCAGGTCAGCTGCGGCCAGCGCCGCCGGTGACCCGTCCATGGTGGACACTATGGGACGAGCAGGACCTTCCCGGTCGTACGACGTGCCTCCAGATCGGCGTGGGCGCGGCCCGCCTCGGCCAGCGGGTAGCGGTCGTGGACGTGCACCGACAGCCCATCGGCGAGCCAGCCGAACAGGTCCTGCGCCCGCCGGCGCAGCTCCGCCGGGTCGGCCGTGTAGTGGCCGAGCGCCGGCCGGGTCAGGAAGAGCGACCCCTCGTGTTGCAGTCGCATCGGGTCGAACGGCGGCACGGCGCCGCTGGACGCCCCGAAGAGCACGAGCGTGCCGCGCCGCCGCAGCGCCTTGAGGCTCGCGTCGAACGTGTCCCGGCCGACGCCGTCGAAGACGACCGGCACGCCCGCGCCGCCGGTCGCCTCGTCGACCGCGGTGGCGACCTCGGCGTAGGGCACGACGGCGACCGCGCCGGCCTCCTTGGCCAGCTCCGCTTTCTCCGGCGTCGAGGCGGTGCCCACGACCTTCGCCCCGAGCCGGGTGGCTACCTGGGTGAGCAGCAGACCCATGCCGCCAGCGGCCGCATGCACGAGCACCACGTCGCCGGGCCGCACCGGGTAGGCATCGGTGAGCAGGTAGTGGGTCGTCGCGCCCTGCAGGAACGCCGCCGCCGCGACGTCCAGGTCGACGCCCGTGGGCACCGGCACCGCGCGGTCGGCGTCGACCAGCGCCTGCTCGGCATAGGCGCCCTCGAGGTCGAGCGAGACGACGCGGTCGCCGGCCCGCAGCCCGTCGACGCCCTCGCCGACCGCGCTGACCGTGCCCGCGCCCTCGCTGCCCGGGACGTACGGAAGGGGCACCCGGTAGCGGCCCTCGCGCTGGTAGACCTCGACGAAGTTGACGCCCGTCGCGGCGAGGTCGACGCGCACCTGTCCCGGACCCGGCTCCGGCTCCGGCACGTCGGCCGGCCGGAGGACATCGGGTCCACCCTGTTCGGTGAACCGGATCACCCGCATGTCGTGCAGCCTATGCCGAAATCCATGCGAACATATGTTCGTGTCGTCCGAGGGCACGATCCTGCACGCCGACCTCGACGCGTTCTACGCCTCCGTGGAGCAGCGCGACGACCCGGGGCTGCGCGGGCGGCCCGTGATCGTAGGCGGCGGCGTCGTGCTGGCGTGCAGCTACGAGGCCAAGCGGCGGGGCGTGCGCACCGCCATGGGCGGCCGTGAGGCGCGCCGGCTGTGCCCGGAGGCGATCGTCGTGTCACCGCGGATGTCGGCCTACACCGAGGCGAGCCGGGCGGTCTTCGAGGTGTTTCGCGACACGACGCCGGTCGTCGAGGGCCTGTCGATCGACGAGGCGTTCCTCGACGTGTCGGGGTTGCGGCGGATCGCCGGGCCACCGTCGTCGATCGCCGCGCAGCTCCGGCGGGCCGTGCGGGCTCGGGTCGACCTGCCGATCACCGTCGGTGTCGCCCGGACGAAGTTCCTGGCCAAGGTGGCGAGCGGCGTGGCCAAGCCCGACGGGCTGCTCGTCGTGCCGACCGACGCCGAGCTCGAGTTCCTCCACCCGTTGCCGGTCGAGCGGCTCTGGGGCGTCGGCAAGGTCACCTCGGCCAAGCTGCGCGAGCGGCGCATCGACACGGTGGGTCACGTCGCACGCCTCGGCGAGGCCACCCTGGTGTCGCTGCTCGGCGTAGCCGCCGGCCGCCACCTGCACGCGCTGGCCCACAACCGCGACCCGCGACCGGTGCAGGTCGGCAGGCGGCGCGGCTCGATGGGCGCCCAGCGGGCGCTCGGCTTCGCCCGCTCCGCCCGGCCGCACGCGGAGCTCGACGCGGCGCTCGCCGGTCTCGTCGACCGGGTCACCCGGCGGATGCGCCGGGCCGGCCGGGCCGGGCGCACCGTGGTGCTGCGGCTGCGCTTCGACGACTTCAGCAGGGCGACGCGCTCCCACACGCTCACCCGTGCGACCTCGCACACCCGCACGATCCTCGGCGCGGCGCGGCGGCTGCTCGAGGCGTCGATGCCGATGATCCGGGAGCGGGGCGTGACCCTCATCGGGGTCGCGGTCAGCAACCTCGACGACACGTTCGTCCAGCCGCCGCTCCCGTTCGAGACCGCCGACGGCTCCGAGATCGACGCGGCCGTCGACGCCGTACGGGACCGGTTCGGCAACGCCGCCGTGACGCGTGGCATCCTGGTCGGCCGCGACCCCGGCCTGGAAATGCCGATGCTGCCGGACTGAGCGCGGCGTACGGTCGCGGGTCATGGCGACCTTCATCAAGAGCGTCACCTTCGACGCCGGCGACGCGCTGGCCCTCGCCCGGTTCTGGGCCGCCGCCCTCGGCACCGACGTCGATGACGAGTCCACATCGGACAAGGCCTTCGTCGAGGCGGCCGGCTGGGGCGGTCCGAACATGTGGTTCCAGCGGGTGCCCGAACCGAAGGCCGCGAAGAACCGGCTGCACTTCGACCTGCGCGCCCCGGAGGGCGTCGAGGCCGAGGTCGCCCGGCTGGTCGCCCTGGGCGCGAGCGTCGTGACCCGCGGCGACGACCTGACGGTCATGCGCGACCCGGAGGGCAACGAGTTCTGCGTGGAGTAGCCGCCGCGACCCGGTGAAATGGCTGGCGTCGGCGCGGGTGGCGGGCGAGCATCGTGCGGTGACGGTGAGGACGACACACACCGGGCACGGTGACCGCGAAGAGGCCCTGCGCGGCGACACCGACCTGGTCGTCTACTCGCTGCGCAAGCACCTGCGGCTCGCCGTCAAGGGCAACCCGACGGCGCTGCTCCCGCTGTACGCGCCGGCCGCCGACCTGCTGGTGCTCACGCCGCCCGGATCCCAGCTGCGTGAGCTGGCGCCGCGGCTGGTGTCGCGTCTGGCGGTGCCGCGGTTCCTCGGCTACCTCGACGGGCAGCGCCGGCATTGGTCCTGGTAGGCGCGAGCAGGCACGCGCTCGCTCTCCGGCGGCCACCCGGGTCGGTCAGCGTCCTGCCGCGGCGATCCACGTAGCGGCTAACGTCGGGCGTCCAGTCTGGACAGGTACGCGGCGATCGACGACCGGGCCGGGCCGGCGGTCCACATGTCGACCAACATCGTGGTGAAGGCGGCGTCGCCGTCGGCGATGCGCCGGCTCGTGTCCCCGCGTAGCTGGGCCTTGGTCAGGGCGAACGTCGCCGGCGGGATGTCGGCCAGCGACCGTGCCGCCGACACCGCCGAGCGGAGCAACCCGTCGGGCGCTACGACCTCGTCGACCAGCCCGATCCCGAGCGCCTCCGGCGGCGTGAACGTGCGACCGGTCAACACCAGCGACGCGGTCGCCGGGCCGACGAGGTAGCGCATCGCCTCCAGCGCCGAGATCGGGAACGGGACGCCGACGAGCAGCTCGGTCACGCCGATGGTGCCGGCGGACATCAGCCGCCGGTCGCAGGCCGCCGCGATCACGCAGCCGCCCGCGATGGCGTGGCCGTTGATGGCCGCGACCACCGGCCGGGGGTGGTCGAACACCGCCCGGAAGGCGGCGGTCAGCGCCGGCAGGAACTCGGCCACGTAGTCCTCGCCGCCGTCGAGCAGCTTGCGCAGGTCGACGCCGGCCGAGAAAGCCCGTCCGGCGCCGGTCAGCACGACCGCGCCCGCGTCGGTGAGCTCGTCGAAGGTCGCCGTGAGGTCGCGCACCAGGTCGAGGTCGAGCACGTTGACCGGCCCGTTGTCCAGCCGTACGACCTGCACGTCGCCGTGCGCCTCGACCGTCACCATGCCGGCGATCGTACGCGGCGCGCGTCGATCCTCAGGTCTCGCTGTTGCGCAGGTAGAGCGCCCGCGCGTACAGCGCCGCCGCGGCCGAGTGGTACATGATCGCCTGCTGCATGTACCAGCCGTTGTCCGCGAGTGCCTTCTTCGCGTCGGAGGTGCCCGACCAGCGGATGTCGGCATCCGCCCGGGTCAGGCCGCGCTGCTGGAACTGCAGCCTCGTGCGCTGCTTGCCGATCCGGAACCGGGCCGCCGCCTCCTCGGCCTCGCGCATGGCCGTGAACGCCTTCTCGTCCATGGCCTCCGCGAGGCTGAGCGCCGCCTTCTCCGCTTCGCTGTGGAATCCTGCCACGCCGCACCTCCATCGCCCGCCGCCGTCACGGCGGACCCCGCATCGGTTCCGCCAAGTCGGGAACGGTCGTGCCAACCGATCGTGCCCGACATGGGCTCCCGATGCCAGTGAGAGGCCGGGTGCGGGCCCAACCGCGCAAGAACCGGTCGGACCGGCCGTCAGGACTCGGCTTGCGGGCGGGTGGACTGCTGCCAGCGCTGGGCGTCCTGGTTCCACTCGATGCCGACCCACGGGTCGTAGTCGACCTCGAGCGGCTCCTGGTCCGGGCGCTGCGCCTCCGGCACGTGCTGCAGGTTGATGCGGATCCGGTACCAGATCGAGCTGCGCCCGCGCATCCCGTCGACCAGCGTGTCGGCCGGCTGCAGGTGACCGACCACGTCGCCGTGCCGGGCCTTCCATCGGTCCAGCCCGGCCATCGCCTCGTCCCGGGTCTTCGCCCGGGCGATCTCGATCAGCGGCATCGTCGAGCGGCGCCGCCCCACGCCCTTGGGCGCCTTCTCGGCCGGCCCGAGCCGCTCGGCGAGCGCGAGCAGCTGGTCCAGGGATCCCGCCGAGGCCTCCATCCCTTCCCAGGGGTCGCCGAGCGTCGCCCACCGATCGAGCACGGTCGGCACCGTGAACAGCTCCGGACGGCAGGACGGCACCTCGTCCCATCGCAGCGTCGTGGAGACTCGGGCGTCCGGTCGTGCCCGTACGGAGAAGGCGGACGCGACCGTACGATCCTTGGCGTTCTGGTTGAAGTCGACAAAGACTCCTTCCCGCTCCTCCTTCCACCAGCGCGCGGTGGCCAGGCCGGGCGCGCGGTTCTCCACCTCGCGGGCGATCGACTCGGCGGCCAGCCGCACCTGCCGGTAGTTCCACTGTGGATGGATGCGGGTGTAGATATGGAATCCGCGGGATCCCGACGTCTTCGGCCACGCGACGAGGCCGTGGTCCTCGAGCACCTCGCGCGCGACCAGCGCCACGTCGATGATCTGCCGCCAGTCGATGCCGGGGTTGGGGTCGAGGTCGATGCGCAGCTCGTCGGGATGCTCGAGGTCCTCGGCGCGGACGGGGTGCGGGTTGAGGTCGATGCAGCCGAGGTTGACCACCCAGGCCAGCGACGCCGCGTCCCGGACGACGACCTCTTCTGCGGTGGTGCCGGACGCGTACTTCAAGGTGACCGTGTCGATCCAGTCCGGACGGTTGGCCGGCGCCCGCTTCTGGAAGAACGCCTCCTCGTCGATGCCCTTGACGAAGCGCTTGAGGATCATCGGCCGGCCGCCGACGCCGCGCAGCGCGCCTTCGGCCACGGCCAGGTAGTAGTTGACCAGGTCGAGCTTGGTGAGCCCGACGTCCGGGAACAACACCTTGTCCGGGTTGGTGACGGTCACCTCGTGCCCGTGGACCTCCAGCACCGTCGGCTTCGGTTTGGCCACGTCCTCACGATAGATCCGTTTCCCCGACGGTGACGACGACCTTGCCCACCGCCCCGCGCTCGACGGCGTCCTGCGCGGCGGCGACCTCGTCGAGCGGGAACGCCGTGGTCGGCAGCCGGGTGAGCGCGCCGGCCTCCACCGCGGCCGTGATGTCCCGCGCCGCCTGGGTCAGCGCCTCCGGTGGCGCCGTGTAGAGCAGCACGAAGCGCAGCAGCAGGTTGCCGGTCATCAGATCGCGCACCGGCAACGACGGCTGCTCGGCGGTCGCGGCGTAGGTGACGATGGTCGCGTTCGGTGCCGCCACCGCCAGGTCCAGCTCGAGGTTGGCGGCGAGCGCCACCTCGACGATTCGGTCGACGCCGCCCGTCGTGACGGCCTTGATCTGGTCGGCGGCGTCCGGCGACCGGTAGTTGACCACGTGGTGGGCGCCGGCCGCCTTCGCGAGGTCGCCCTTGTCGGGCCCGCTGACGGTGGCGACCACCGTCGCGCCCGCCGCCCGGGCGAGCTCGATCGCGAAGTGCCCGACCGCACCGGCGCCGCCGGCGACGAGCACGGTCCGGCCGGCGACCGGCCCGTCGGCGAACACGCACCGGTGAGCCGTCATGGCCGGCACGCCCAGGCTGGCGCCGAGCTCGTACGAGGCGCCGTCGGGCAGCCGTGCCGCCCGCTCGGCCGGCACGACCGTGTATTCGGCGGCCGTCCCCCCCGGCCGCCCGGCCGCGGCGAGGTATACCCAGACCCGCTCCCCGACCCGACCGGCGTCCACGCCCGGACCGACGGCGTCGATCACGCCGGCGCCGTCCTGGTGAGGGATCTGTACGTCGGACCCGCCCGCCCGGGGCGGCGGCACGGCGCCGGAGCGGGCCTTCCAGTCGGTCGGGTTGACGCCGGACACCGCCACCCTGACCCGCACCTCCCCCGGTCCCGGCGCGGGGGTCAGCACCTCCTCAACGAAGAGCACCTCGGAGGCCGGACCGGGACGTCGATACAGTGCGGCGCGCATACGCCGCAGGTTACCTGTTGGTCGACGGTTGGTCGCGGAGCCAGTCGGCGAAGGTCGGACCGCGCAGGACGGCGTCCGGACCGGGGAGGCCGTCGCCGTTTCGCAGTGCGCGGCCCATCGTGCCGGGCAGCGGCAGGCCGACCACGCGGCGGCGCTCGCCGCGGTGTTCGACGAGGCGGCGAGCCATGTCCGGTAGGCGTTCGCGGCGCGGGCCGGCCACGTCGGGCGCGCGCTCGCGGCCCGGGCCGGCCTCGACGACGTCGGCCAGCGCCTCCGCCACCTCGGCGGCGGCGATGGGTTGGATGGTCATGTCCGGGACGAGCGAGACCGGGCCGAGCTTCATCGCGCCCAGCGTCTGCGCCGCGAACTCGTGGAGCTGGGTGGCCCGCAGGACGGTCGCCGGCACCGGGCCGGCCAGGGCCGTCCGTTCCTGGGCGATCTTGCCGGCGTAGTACGGGAACGGCACGACGTCGGACTTCACGATGCCGAGCACGACGTGGTGCCGTACGCCGGCGGCCACCTCCTGCTCGCCGAGTCGGCGGGTGGTCTCCGCGAAGTAGGCCACCGCCTTCGTACGGCTCATCGCTTTCACATTTGCCGCGTCGACCACCGCGTCGACGTCCTGCAGCGCCTCCGCCAGGCCCGCGCCGGTGGTCAGGTCGCCGGCGTACGCGCGCGCTCCGGGCAGGGCGGCGCTGCCGCGACGGGTGAGCACGGCCACCGTGTGACCGCGCCGGACGAGCGCGCCCGCGGTGGGTCGACCGACCACACCCGAGCCGCCGATGACGAGGATTCTCATGTGGTGTGGACGAGGCTGCCGTGCGGACCGTGACGGTGACCCGTGGCAGGCGGTGTTCGCCGCCGATTCACCGTCCCGTCTCTGTCGCGCACGACCCGAGCCACCGGGCGACGCCGTCCAGCAGCGGCTGCCGGACGGCCGGCGGCGCGGCGCTCGCCTCGATCGAGTGCCGGGCGAGGGCGGCCAGCTCCTGGTCGGTGCCGCCCAGGACGTCGCGGACCAGCGCGTACTGCGTCGCCAGGTCCGCGCCGAACAGCAGCGGGTCGTCGGTGGCGAGAGCGACGGGCACGCCGGCCGCGAGCAGCGCGCGCACCGGCAGCGCCGCGATCTCCGCGACCCCCAGCGGCGGATACGAGGTCGGGCAGACCTCGAGCGCCACCCCGCGCGCGGCGAGCAGGGCCACCGTCGCCGGCGAGCCGGCGGCGCTCAGGCCGTGCCCGATCCGGGACGCGCCGAGCAGCCGTACGCAGTCCGCGACGTGGCCGGCCGGCGTGTAGAAGCCGGCGTGCGGCACGATCCGCAGCCCGGCCGCGGCGGCTTCGGCGCAGGCCGGCGCCATCGCGGCGACCGTGCCGAGCCGCTCGTCGTTGGACAGGCCGAACCCGACGACGCCGCGGTTCGCGTACGCGGCGGCCAGCCGGGCGAGGGCGAGCGCGTGCCCTGGGGGCGCGGCCCAGCTGGCCGCGACCACCACGCCGACCGGGATCGGCGCCCGCGCCGCGCCGGCGAGCACAGCAGCCAGCGCGCCGTCGAGGCCGCCGGCCAGGGCGGCGTATGACGTCGGGTCGACCTGGATCTCCAACCAGCCGGCGCCGCACGCGGCGTCGTCGGTGGCCGCCTCGATCACGACCCGGGCGATGTCGGACGGGGTGCGGATAGCGGCGCGCGCGGCGTCGTACCGCTGCTGGAAGGCGGCCCACCCGTGCACGGTGCCGCGCGCGAACGGCGGCGGCAGCGCCAGCCCGGCGCGCGCCGCCAGCTCGGCGAGCGTGGCCGGGCGCATGGCGCCGGTCATCAGGTGCACGTGGAGGTTCGCCTTGGGCAGTGCCCGCGGGCTGCGGGCTTCGGGCCGAGCTTGCGGGCTGCGGGCTTCGGGCTGAGCCCGCAGGCGGCGGGCTGCGGGCCGGGCCGGGGGGTCGCGCGTCACCCGCTGAAGGCTAGCGGTGTGACGTCGCGGTCGCCGTCGCGGACTTCACGGTTCCGGCGGCCTCGGCGGTGGCGGTTGTGGTCCTGACCCAGGCGCTCACCGCACAACGGATGCATGGACCACTCGATGGGCTCAACGCCGGTTCGAGGCGCACAACCGACCCACGAGGAGCGCGTTGTTGCTGGTCATCGGCGTGGCGCCGGTGGTGAGGGCCGGGCGGCCCGGCCTGACCGGATTTCGGCGTTTCGGAGCGAGGGCCCGGCCGTCGGCGTACAAATCCAGATATGAGCGATACGAGCGCAGGAGGCACTGCGATGCCGGGCGGCACCGCCCGGCCGGAAGGCACCACCCGGCCGGAAGGCACCACGCGAGCACGCCGCGCCGGGGGGTCGGCGTGGTCGATGGGCGGCATGATCTTCGCGGCCGCCCTGCTGCTCATGAGCGGGATCTGGGAGATCCTGCTCGGGATCGCGGCGATCGTCAGGGGCAGCTTCTTCGTCAAGGCGCCGAACTACCTCTACAACGTGGACGTCACCGCGTGGGGATGGGTCCACCTGGCGCTGGGCGTCCTCATGGCCCTCACCGGTTTCTCCCTCTTCTCGGGCGCGACGTGGGCGCGCGCGGTCGGCATCGGATTCGCGGTGCTGTCCGCGATCGCGAACTTCTTCTTCCTGCCCTACTACCCGATCTGGTCGATCGTGATCATCGGGCTCGACGTGTTCGTCATCTGGGCACTCGCCACCGCACGCCGGATCGACGACCCCACGACCTGGTAG
>DATDJX010000077.1:0-2875 GCA_036520275.1 Asanoa sp. | reverse complement strand
GGCGTCGGCCTCGCGGATGAGGTCCTCGGCCAGGCGATCCGTGCCGCTGCCCAGCGCGATGCCGATGCTGGCGGTGACCCGGTGCTCGACCTCGCCGAGCACAAACGGCTCCTGGAGCACCGCGGTCGTGCGCTGCGTGATCGCGATCGCCTCATCGGCGCCGGCGATGTCGCCGCAGATGATCACGAACTCGTCGCCGCCGAAGCGGGCCATCGTGTCGCCGGCCCGCAGCGAGCCGTCCAGGCGCGCCGAGAGCTCGAGCAGGAGCGCGTCGCCGGCGCCGTGCCCAAGGCTGTCGTTGACCAGCTTGAAGTTGTCGACGTCGAGGAAGAGGACTGCCACCCACGAGTCGCGCCGGCGCGCTTGGGCCAGCGCGACGTCGAGGCGATCGACGAACAGGGTGCGGTTCGGCAGCCCGGTGAGCGGATCGTGCAGCGCCTGGTGGCGGATGTCGGCCTCCGAGCGGCTGCGCTCGGTGGCCTGGGCGAGCAGGTGGGCGATCGCGCGCAGGAAGTCGAGCTCGTCCTGCGTGAAGGTCCGGTGGGCCACCGACTGGATCGACAGGACGCCGAACGGCGCGTCGGCGCCGTGGATGCGCAGGCTCGCGCTGCTCGTCGTCCCGGGGTCGCGCAGGAACTCGGGCAGGCCGAGCTCGGTCTCGCGCGCCCAGTCCTCGACGATCAACGGCTCGGCGCCGAGCAGCGCCGCGCGCGAGTGAGCGTCGGCGGGCAGCGCAACCAGCACGTGGCGCCCGGTGTGGCCGGCGGCGGTGAGCGCGGCGCGGACCCGGAGCGTCTCGCCGGCGGCGTCGAGCTCGAGGACCGCGGCGGTGTCGACCGCCAGCACGTTGCGCACGGTCTCGACGACCACGTCCATCAGCTCGTCGAGGTCGCGACCCTCGAGCGCGCGCTGGCCCAGGCGCGCGACCGCCGCCTGCTGGGCGACGTTGCGCTCGAGGGTGGCGTTCACGGCCCGCAGCCCCTCGCGGGCGCGGTCGAGCGCGAACGCGGCGTGGCCGACCTCGACCTGCATCGTGTTGAAGCTCTCGGCCATCGCGTGGACCTCGTCGCGGGTGCGCACGGTGACCGGCTCGACGGCCGTGCGCGCGTGCGCCGCGTCGAGGCGTCCCTGGGCGAGCGCCTCCATGGCCTTGGTGAGGTCGGCGACCGTGCCCTTGGCCAGGCGATCGGCGGCGGTCGTGACCTGCTCGGTGGCGTGGGCGATGATCCCCGGCAGCACGAGGCCGACGGTGATCGTCAGCAGCGCGACCGCGACGAAGATGTCCGACAGGATGGCCAGCAGCGCGCCGTCGTCGGAGCTCACGTGGCTGACCGCGAGCAGGTAGCCGGCCCCGTCGAGCACCATCACGGCCACCATCGCGCCCGTGAGCTTGAGGTGCAGCGAGCGCTTGACGCCCGGCGTGCCGGCGCGGCGGCGGTCGCTCCAGGTGCGCCAGGCGTAGAGCAGCGAGCCGGCGTAGGCCAGCGCGAGGCCGGCGAGCACGGTCGGCAGGCCGAACTGCTGGAAGCCGAGGAAGGTCGACAGGCCCCACACGCCTGCGGCCAGCACGCCGAGCATGATCCAGCCCTTCGGCGCGCGGTACGGGCGGCGCATCTCGGGCGCGTGACGGCGCAGCAGCCATACGGCCACGCTCGGCAGGCCGATCGCGATGAGGTAGCAGAAGTTCGCGGCCGCGATGACCCACACCGGGTTGCCGCGCAGCAGGAAGGCGATCGCGACGCCCGCGGTGAGGATCGTCGCCACCCACGGCACGTCGTAGCGCGAGCGCTTGGCGAGCAGGCGCGGCAGCAGCCCGTCCTCGGAGAGCTGCGACAGCGTCCGCGACGCGCCGGCCAGCGGCTGCAGCGTCCCGTGGAACATGTTGAGGACCATGAACCAGATCGCCGCGGCCTTGGCGGTGCCGCCGAGCAGCGGGGCGAAAGTCGGGCCGAGCGTGCGCATCAGCTCGCCCTCGATCGGGTGGGCGCCGAGCGCGCCGAGCCACACGACGGGCAGCACGATGAAGTACAGCGACGCGATTCCCGCCGACGCGAACATCGCCCGCGGCAGCGACTTCTCGGGGTCCTTCATCTCGCCCACGTGACACGCCGCGGCCTCGAACGCCGGGGCGGCGAAGCCGATCAGGTAGAGCCCCGCCATGGCGCTGGTGAGGCCGCCGAAGACGCCCGCGAACGGCGTCTGGAGATCGAAGGAGGCGGCCCGGTGCCAGTCGACCGTGCCGGCGAGCGCGGGTACCACCGCAGACAGGAAGGCGAGGGCGGCCGACGCGCAGGCGATCGGCACCGCCAGGCGCGTGACCCACTTGACGCCGCACAGGTTGACCGCGGTGAAGATCACGACGATCGCCGAGGCAAGGAGCGACACCGGGATGAACGGCACGTACCAGTGGTGCAGCGCGGCGGCCGACAGCAGCGCGGTCAGGCCGCAGGTCGGGATCCAGCCCCACCAGTAGCAGACGCCCGTGAGGTTGGCGAGCACCGGGCTGTAGGGCCGGAAGGCCTCCGCGCAGGTGGCCGCGATGCCGCCGACGCGGTTGGGCCACATGAGCACCAGCTCGATCCAGCCGGGCGTCGCGGCCCAGCTGAGCAGGAGCCCGATGATGAGCAGCGGGACGGCGCCGGTGCCCTGGCTGGCGACGAGCGCGCCGATGAGGAACAGGCTCTGGTTGCTGCCGCCCATCGCCAGGGCGCTCGTGCCGAACCAGCCGAGCGTCCGGGGATGGTCGGTGGGGGGATTGCCCATCCCCTGGACTGGTCGGCAGATCGGGCTGCCGCTTGACCGCTCACTAGCGTGCGGTGCTGCTCACCGGCGCACGGCCGGTGCTGCCCGGCTTGGCCCTGTCATCGGCCCAGCC
>DATDJX010000076.1:0-3310 GCA_036520275.1 Asanoa sp. | reverse complement strand
AGCGCGGCTTGGCGATGCTGCGGGCCGGCTACCTCGGCGAGCGCAACGGCCCGCCGGCGCGCGACCCGGAGGCGATGGGCGTGCTGTTCGACAGCGTCCGCCGCAACGTCGACCTGCGCCGCGCCCCCGACGGCCCGTTCGTGCTCCAGTGGGAGTTCCCGGACGCCGAGCCGTGGCACGTGCGGCTCGACAACGGGACGACGGCGGCGGCGCCGGGGCGCGCTCCGCACGTCGACCTCGAGCTGCGCTGCCGGTTCGACGACTGGGTGGACGTCGTCGCCGGCCGGCTGGATCCGCGCAAGGCGGTCGCCACCGGCCGGCTCCGGCCGCGTGGAACGCCGCGGGCGCTGTGGCGCGCCCGCGGGCTGTTCACTGCGTGACGGTGATCTGACCCTTCATCTCGGCGCCGTGGACGATGCAGTAGTAGTCGTACGTCCCGGGCTTGGAGAAGGACACGACGGCGCTCTTGGGGAGCGGCGTCGCCTTCACGCTGTCGAGCATGCCGGTGTTGACGAACCCGTTGCCGTGCACCGTGCCGTCGACGACCAGCGGGGTGCCGGGCGGCTGGCTCGGGTACACGGTGCGCGGGTCGATGCCGGCCGGGCCGAGGAAGCTCTGGGCGAGCTCCTGGGCGTAGGCCTGCGGCGCGAACGCCACGTTGTGCGTCTCGGTCGACTTGTCCGAGATCGTGAACGTGACCTTCTCGCCGACCTTCACGGACTTCGTGCCCGGGAAGAAGGCGATCGCGGCGATGCCCCGCTTGTCGTTGCCCGCCTTGACGGTCGGGCCGCTCGGCACGCCCTGGCCGGCCACGAGCTTCTTGGCCAGCTTCGACGCGGCCTTGGCCTGCGCCTTGATGCGCTTGGCGTCCTGCTTCTTGGTCGCGATCTTGGCCTTCTTGGCCTTGACCACGATCGTCCCCTTCATGCCGGGGTGCAGCGCGCAGTAGTACGCGAAGGTGCCCTTCTTGGTGAACCTGATCTTGTACGGCTTCGGCGGTCCGTCGCCCGGCAGCCCGGAGCCCACGAGCTTCGAGCCGTTGTAGACCTTCCCGCCGGCGGGGCCGGCGGCAAGCGGGTTGATGCCGATGCTCGGCCGGCCGTTGAACCAGAAGTCCACGTTCGCGGCGTCCTTGACGCCTGACACCGGCGCCCCGGGATTCAGCGCGAACAGCTCGGGCGGCTTATCGCCCTTGGCCGGGATCGTGATCGTGTGGAACCCAAGCAGCTTGAAGGCGACCTTGTCGCCCTTGTGGATGACGGTGCGCTTCGGATAGAAGGCGTTGTCGGTCACGAACTCAGGGACGCCCTTGATCGCGCCCTTGGGGGGCGTTCCCGCGAACGTGTCCTTCGTCGCGCCCTGTGCGGCGGCGGCTGGGATCAGCAGCGCGGCCACCGCGACGGGTATTGCACGTCGGAGATTCTCCATGCGCCGCACCCTTCCTGATGCTCCGGTTCCCGGCATCAGGGATATCCCTAATCGTTTGCCCTACGGTTCTGCGATCAGCGCACGGGCGGCCGTGGTCGCGGCCGCGAGCGTGCCGCGGTGGTCGTGCTCGGGCTCGCCCAGGAGCCGCAGCGCGAGCCCGTCGGCGAGCGCCAGCAGGAACGCCGCCACGGCCTCCGGCTCGTCGCCGAGCCGCACGACGCCCTCGCGCTGCTTGGCGGCCAGCAGCTCGGCCACTTGTGTGCGCGTCGCCCGCTGCAGCGCGGCGAACTCGGCGGCGATCTCGGGGTTGCGGCGGCCGGACGTGAACAGCTCGAACATCAGCGCCACGAAGCCGGGGTCGCGCTCGACGAGGTCCTCGAGCGAGTGCAGCAGGACGGCGATGACGTCGGCGACCGTCGCCGCTCCCTTCAGCTCGGAGCCGAGGTGCTCGAGGCGGATCTCGGCGTCGCGCCGGACGACCTCGGCGAGCAGCCGCTCCTTGGTGCCGAAGTGGTAGTGCAGCAGCCCGCGCGACACGCCGGCCTCGCGCGCCACCTGGTCGAAGGTCGACCCCTCCGCGCCGCGCGTGGCCACGGACCGCCGCATCGCCTCGACGATCCGGGCGCTGGCCTCCATGAGCCGGACTGTAGCCGCCTGCGTACACCCGAGATGTGAGGCTTCGCCTCATCCTTGCCACGACGGCCGTGATGACCGCGGTTCTGTGCGCCGACGGGTGGGCGGACGCGTTGGTCTACCGCTGCGGGCCGAACATCTGCCGCGCCGCGCCGAACGGCACCGGCAAGCACCGGCTGACCACCGACGGCAAACCCAGCGGCCCGCTGTACGCGTGGGTGTCGGCGACCGCCGACGGGTCACGCCTGGTCGTGGTCAACGCCACGTACGCCTACGTGCTCGACGGCAAGGGGCGGCGTATCACCGGCAAGCTGCCGCGCAGCGGCGTCCAGCTGATCGCCGAGATCTCCCCCAGCGGCGCAGAGATCGCCACGGTCGACCTCGTTCCCGAGTACCTCGGGAGTCCACCCATCCTCCATTTCCAGCCGTACCTGTTCGTCATGAAGCCCGACGGCAGCGAGCGCGAGACGACGTCGCGCGGCCCGATCGACACCGGCTGGCTCGGCCCGCGGCTCGTGCGGACCGACACATCTGGGTCCGCGCCGTTCGCGGACGGCATCTGCCTGCTGGTGACCAACGTCGACTTCGAGTGCGAGCGCGACGTCGCGCGCGACCCGACCCACGACCTGACCAACCCGGCGTTCTCGCCCGACGGCACGCTCATCGCGGTCGTCCAGGGCCCCGGCGCCGGCATGCCCGGCGCGGGGCCGATCGTCATCTACGACGTGGCGACCGCCGCGCCGGTGCGCCAGCTCGTCGGCGGTGAGAACACCCAGCCGACGTGCTCGCCCGACGGGAAGCTGATCGCATTCGAGCACGGCGGCGACATCTACGTGGCCCGGGCCACCGGCGCGCCGCGCGAGCACCGGGTCCTGAAGGGCGGCCAGCAGCCCACGTGGATCACCGCGGTGCGTGCAGCGCGCGCCCACGGGTCGGCGTGCACGGGCGCTCGGCGATCGTGACCGCCTGCGCGCCGCAGCCCGGGCGCCTCACCGTCACGCTGCGGCGCAACGGCAAGCGGGTCGCGCGCAAGACCGTCCGCGCGGCCACCGGCGGGCTGTGCAAGCTGTGCTTCTCACGGCCCGCCGGCAGGCTCAGCGCGAAGGCGCGCTTGCGTCAGCGCGCGGCGACCTTGCGGTAGCGCGCCACCGCCAGCGGCGCGAACACGGCGATCAGCGCGAAGCACCAGACGAACGCCATCCACACGTCGCTGTTGGCCGGCGTGTTGAGCCAGAGCGAGCGCACGGCG
>DATDJX010000075.1:0-30206 GCA_036520275.1 Asanoa sp. | reverse complement strand
CGGTCAAGGCGATGCCTTGCTGCCGGGCCTGGGCCACCAACTGCTCGGCCAGCCCGTCCGGCACTAAGGACAAGCCCTTGCCCTTCACCGGGCCGGCCTCATCCGACATCGGCTCACTCCGATAGCTCATGCATGACCTTCTCCAGCCCACGGCCCGAGACCGCGGAGGTCACGCCGAGCTCACCCACGAAGTTCCTGACAGACCCCACCCACGCCATCAGGCCCAGACCTGATGGCGCGAACGCATAGGGTCAGTCGGCGCTGCGTTGCGGGACGGCGGCGATGAGGGCCGCCAGGCCGGCGGCGTCGAGCAGGTCGGCCGGCCGGACGGTGAGGCCGTCACGGACGTAGTGGAAGGCCGCGCGGACGCGTTCGACCGGGACGGCGGCGAGCTCGGCCCAGGCGAGCCGGTAGGCGGCGAGCTGGACCGCGGCCGCGCGCTCGTCGGCACCGGCCGGCGGCCGGCCAGTCTTCCAGTCGACCACGTCGAAGCGACCGCCGGTGTCGGCGAACACGGCGTCCATCCGACCGCGCACGACCACCCCGCCGATCATCGTCGCGAACGGGATCTCCACGTCGACCGGGTTGCGGTCGGCCCACGGGCTCTCCAGGAACTTCTCCTGCAGCTCGGCCAGCGCCTCGTCGGGTGCCGCGTCCTCGTCGGCCGCGCCGGGCAGCTCATCGATGTCGAGCAACCGCACCGCGCCGAAGCGCTGCTCGAGCCAGGCGTGGAATGCCGTACCACGGCGGGCGTACGGGTCGGGGCGCGACGGCATCGGCCGGCGCAGCGTGCGGGCGAGCGCCTGCGGGTCGCGCTGGAGCGTGACCAGCTGGGAAACCGACAGATGGTCGGGCAATGTCACCTGGACCGGTCCGCTGCCGCGGGCCTGCCGCTCGCGCTCGGTGAGCAGCATGGTCGCCTCGGTGTGCCAGCGCGCCGCGTCGGCGGCGGCCGCCGGGTCGAGCAGCTCGGCGACGTCCGGCCGCGGCGTCTCGCCACCGTCGCCGCCGGCCTGCTCGCCCGCCGCGTCCGGCACCGGGAGGTCGCCGGCCGCTTCGCGCTCGCGGTCGACCGCGTCGTCGTGCGAATCGGCCATCAGGCGGCGGACCAGGGCCGCCGCCTCGGTCATGGCCGGCCGGCGCGGGCCGAGCGGGTCGCCCGGCCACTCGGCGCGCGCGACGACCTCGGCCGTCGGGTTGGCCTCGCCCGCCGGCTCGGGCGTCCACACGTCGACGACCCCGCCGCCGGCTTCGCACCGCTCGTGCACCTCGCTCAGGAACACCGACGGCCCGCGCGGGCGCTTCACGCCCTCGCCCCACCAGTGCCCCGAGCACAGCAGCAGCCGGCGCGGCCGGGTCACGGCGACGTACGCCAGCCGGCGCTCCTCGCGCTCGTCGTGCTCGCGCCACCGGTCGGCGAACTCGGTCAACGCGATCGCCACCTCACGCTGGTCGCCCGCGTCGTCGTACGGGAACCGGGGCAGGCCGCCGGCGTCGCCCCGCAGCGGAAACGGCAGCACGCCGAGCCCGCCCAGGTAGTGGTCGGAGGCGCGGACCGGGCCGGGCCAGACACCCCGCGACAGGCCGGCAACCGCGACCACGTCCCACTCGAGGCCCTTCGCCGCGTGGGCGGTCAGGACCTGCACGGCGCCCTCGACGACCTCCACCTCGCCCGGCTCGAGGCCGCGCTCCTCGTCTTCCGCCGCCGTGAGGAAGGCCAGGAAGCCCGCCAGCGCCCCGCCCTCGGTGTCGCGCGCGAACCGGGCCGCGACGTCGCCGAGCGCGTCGAGGTGTCCGCGGGCCAGCCCGGCATCGCCCGCGCGAGCGCCCGCCCCGGCGCGAACCGCCACCTCGACGTCGAGGCCGATCGTGCGCTCCACGTCGGCGATCAGGTCGGGCAGCGGCTGGTCGAGCCGGTGGCGCAACAGGGCCAGTTCGCGCGCGTACGCGTGCAGGCGCGCGTAGCCCTCGGCGGAGTAGGCCTGGCCCGGGCCGAGGTCGGCCAGCGCCTCCACCAGCGTGGCCTCGTCGAGCCGGTCGGGCACGATCTCCGGCTCGTCGGCAGCCGGCCCGGAACCCGCGAGCTCGCGCCGCGCGGCCGCCATCGACCGGGCCCGCCGGTGCAACGCGACCAGGTCGCGCGGCCCGATCCGCCAGCGGGCGCCGGTCAGCAGCCGCAGCAGCGAGGCGCCGTCGGTGGGGTCGGCGAGCACCCGCAGCGTGCACACGACGTCGCGCACCTCGGGCGTGTCGAGCAGGCCGCCGAGGCCGACCACCTCGACCGGAAGTCCCCGCGCGCGCAGCGCGTCTTCGATCGCCGGGATCTGGTTACGCAACCGCACCAGTACCGCAGAGGTCGGCCGCCGTTCGAGCGGGATGTGCTCGGGGACCGCCGCCGGCATGCGGGCCGCGCCACGCCACGCGGCGAGCATGCTGTCGGCGATCCAGGCCGCCTCGTCCTCGTACGTCCCCAACAGTGCACAGTGGACGGTCGCGCCGATGGCACCCCGTGCCGTGCGTCCGGGGATGGCCTCGTCGACGCTGAACGCCGGCGCCAGCTCGGCCACCCGCGCGCCGGCCGAGCGCAGCGACTCGGAGACCCGGTTGGCCACGCCCAGAATCTCCGGCCGGTTGCGCCAGCTCGTGGTCAGCGTCAGCATCGACGCCGGCGAGCCGTCGGCCGCCGCGAACTCGTGCGGGAACCGGTCGAGCGTGCCGGCGCTCGCGCCACGCCAGCCGTAGATCGACTGGCACGGGTCGCCGACCGCCGTGACCGGGTGGCCGTCGCCGAACAGCGAGCCCAGCAGCACGACCTGGGCGTGGCTGGTGTCCTGGTATTCGTCGAGCAGCACGACCCGGTAACGGGCCCGCTCGATCTCGCCGACCTCCGGATGGTCGCGGGCCACCCGAGCCGCCCGCGACATCTGGTCGCCGAAGTCCATCGCCTCGACGTCGTGCTTGCGCCGGTCGTACGCCCGGACCATCGGCAACAGCCGCAGCCGCGCCTGCTGGATCGCCAGCGCCTTGCGCACGTCGGCGTACACCTTGCCGGGCCGGCCGCCCACCTCGCCGAAGATCCGGCCGGTCCAACCGGCGAGCTGGTCGGGCGTGACGAGGTGTTCGGCGAGCTCGCCGGAGAGCGCCAGCACCGCGTCGGTCACCGTGCTGGCGGCCCGGTCGACGCCGGTCATGTCGCCGTCGTAATTGCGCACGATCAGGTCGACACTCTGCCAGCGCGACGCCTCGGTCAGCAGCCGGGTCGCGGGCTCGTAGCCCGAGCGCAGGCCGTGTTCGGTGACGACGCGGGCGGCGTACGAATGGTAGGTCGCGACCGTCGCCTCGCCGGAGAGCAGGTCGGCGGGATCGCGGCCCTCCCGGCCTAGCCGCCGGACGAGCTGCCCGAGGCGGGTGCGGATGCGGTGGGCGAGCTCACCGGCGGCCTTGCGGGTGAAGGTGAGGCCGAGGATCTGGTCGGGGGTCGCGTAGCCGTTGGCGACCAGCCACGCCACCCGGGCGGCCATCGTCTCCGTCTTGCCCGAACCGGCCCCCGCGACGACGAGCAGCGGCCGGACCGGCGCGGCGATGATGTCTGCCTGCTCGCGCGTCGGCGCGTGCAGCCGCAGCAGCTTGGCCAGCTCGACGGGGGTGAAACGGGGACCCGCGGCCGCGGGTCGCCGCGGGGGTGCCTCCGCGAACAGGGACGGCTGGCTCACCGCTCGCTCCGCCCACGTTGCGCCGGCGGCTCGACCACCTGGCGACCCTTGCCGGAGATCGGGCAGCTGGTCCTGACCGGGCACACCCGGCAGCGCGAGTTGGCCACCGCGGCGAAGGTCGACGCCGACATCACTTCGGCCGTACGGCTGACCATCGCCCGCGCCCAGCCGGGTTCGTCGGCCGCGCCGAGGGCGCCCTGGGCCTGTTCCTTGGCCACCTTGGCACTCGTGCCGAGCTGCACGAGCGCGGCACCGCCGGACTCGTCGCCGAAGTCGGCGAACGCGCCGGCCTCCACCGCGGCCTGGTAGGCGGCCAGCTGGGGGTGCTCCTCGATGTCGGCGGCCGTGACCGCGGTCGTCTTGCCGGTCTTGAGGTCGACTACGACGAGCCTGCCCTCGGCGTCCACCTCCAGTCGGTCGACCCGGCCCGCCAGCTCGACCGGGTGGCTCGGGCCCTCGAGGCGCACGGCGAACTCGTGCTCGATCGCCAGCAGCCGCCTCGGGTTGGCGGCGAGCCAGCGGAGCAGCTTGTCGACCATGGCCTCGGCGCGCTCGCGCTCCGGGCCGGCGAGCCAGCGGGCGGCGAGGTCGATCGCGTCGAAGCGGCCGGCCACGTATTCGATCAGGCGCTCCCGGTCGGCGTGGGCGTCTTCGGCCAGCATGGCCGCGGCGTGCACGAGGTTGCCGACGCCCTGCGCGGCGCTGGCCGGCGCCGAGCCGCCGTGGCGCTCCAGCAGCCAGCGCAGGCTACAGCGCAACGCGCTCTCCATGGTGGACGGAGTCACGCGGACCGGGTCACCCTCGTCGACCAGCGGCCGGTCGTCGGACAACGCCCGCAGACCCCACCACTCGTCGGGGTGCGCACCCGGCACGCCCGCCGCGGCCAACCGGGCCAGCTCGCTCGCCGCTGCGCGGCGCCGACCGGATGGGACGCCGGGGTCGGTGACGGCGGTGCGAAGCTCGGCCACCAGCGCGGGCAGCGTGAGCGCCCGCGGCGGCCGGTCGACCGGCAGGGCGTCGACGACCTCCGCTGCGGGCGTCCTGGCGGTCTCGCGCACCCGGGCCGCGGCCTCGGCCGCCTCGAACAGGTCGGTGGGCGCGGCCTCGCCGTCGCCGGCGGCCGGCGGGGCCGGCCGCGAATCGATCCCGCCACCACTCGCCGCGCCGCGGGCAGGACCCGGACCATCGCCCGCGGCCGGCGGCGCCGGCCGCGAATCGATCCCGCCACCACTCGCCGCGCCGCGGGCAGGACCTGGACCATCGCCGCCGACGGGGCCTGGCGCCACGCCGCCGCCGTCGGGACCCGAGCCGCGCGGGCCGTGGCCATTGGTGCCGGGGCCGCCGGTGGTGCCCGGGCCGCCGTTGGTGCCCGGGCCGACGTCGTCGTCGGGCGGACCGAGCAGCTCATGCAGGAACCGGCTCGGCTGTTCCTCGTGATCGGCGCCGCCGACCGCCGCCGAGTTGACCGCGGTCACCAGCAACCGGCGGCGGGCGCGGGTCGCCGCCACGTAGAACAGCCGCCGCTCCTCGTCGAGCAGCGCGGACGCCTGCCCCACCAGCGACGCCGCCAGCCCGGCGCCCGCCGACCGGCCGGTCAGCACGTCGACCAGCCGTTCGGAGCCGAGCAGGGAGCCCCGCAGCCGGAGGTCGGGCCACACGCCCTCCTGCACGCCGGCCACCGCCACGAAGTCCCACTCCAGCCCCTTGGCCGCGTGGGCGGTGAGCAGCCGGACGGCGTCTCCCCGGTCGGCGCTGGGCGCGATCGTGTCGGCCGGCAGTTGCTGGCCGAGCACGTGGTCGAGGAAGACCTCGGTGCGCGCGCCCGGCAGCCGGTCGACGAAGCGGGCCGCCGCGTCGAACAACACCACCACCGCGTCGAGGTCGCGGTCGGCCGCGAGCGACCGCCAGCGCGGCCCGTTGTCGGGCTCGCCCGGGGCACGGCCGGCGCGCACGATCGCCCCGTACCACCGCTCGCCCAGCGCGCTCTCCCGCCAGACCGCCCACAGGACGTCTTCGGCGTTCGCACCCGATGCCGCCGCGGCCTCGCGCGCGACGGCCAGCAGCCGGGCCACCGCCTTGGCCGGCGCCGCCCAGCGGCGCTCGACCGCCGCCAGCTCGTTGGGGTCGTGCAACGCCTCGACGATCAGCTCACCGGACGGCCGGCGGTCGCCCGCCGCCAGCGCGAGCGCCCGCAGCCCCTGGCGCAGCCGCCGCTCGGCCAGCGGGTCGGCGCCGCCCAGCGGCGAGTGCAGCAGCGCGACCGCCGCCTCCTCGTCGAGCGCCGCCGGCTCGAGCGCGCAACGCAGCAGCAGGAGAAGCGGCGCCACGGCCGGCTGCAGGTGCAGCGGCAGATCTTCGGCGTGCACCACGGTGGGCACGGCGGCCGAGTGCAGGGCCCGCTGCAGCGAGGGCAGCTGGAGGGTGGTCGAGCGCATCACGACCGCCATCCGGGACCACGGCACACCGCCCACCAGATGGGCCTCGCGCAACGCGTGGGCCAGGAACGCGGACTCGCTCGTCCGCGACCGGAAGGTCGTCACCCGTACGCCGCCCTCGGGCGTGTCGGGCGCCGGCCGCAGCGCGCGATGACCGACCGGACCGCGCAGCCGCCGGGCGACCCGCAGGGTGGCCTCGAGCAGCTCGCCAGCCGCGCGGTAGGTCGTGGTGAAGGTGACCGTGCGGGCGACCGCCCCGGACGCCGTGCGGAACCGGTGCGGAAAGGTCGTCACGCCGCCTGGGTCGGCGCCGCGGAACGCGAATGTCGACGAGTCGGGGTCGGCGAACGCGACCAGCGGCAGGCCCCCGCCCGCGACCTGATGGAGCAGGTCGAGCTGGGCCGGGTCGGTGTCGGCCAGCTCGTCGACGTAGGCGATGTCGAACCGGGCGCGCTCCGCCGCGAGCAGCTCCGGGTCGTCGGCGAGCAGGCCGGACGCGGCGCGGACCAGCTCGGCGGCGTCGTACGCGACGGAGCCGCGGGTCGTCGCGTCACGCAGGGCGAGGACGGCGACGTATTCGCGCAGGAACCGGGCGGCGGCGGGCCAGTCCTGGCGGCCGAGCCGCTCGCCGAGCCGGGCCAGCTCGACGGGCCCGACGCCCCGCTCGGCGGCACGCATCAGCAGGTCACGCAGCTGCTCGGCGAAGGCCCGGGTGCGCAGCGCCGGTCGCAGGTGCTCGGGCCAGCCGACCGGGTCGGCGTCGGGATCGTCGCCGACGACGTCGAGCAGCTCGCGGATGACCAGGTCTTGCTCGGGGCCGGTGAGCAGCCGCGGAGACGGCTCGGCGCGCTGAGCGGCGGCGCGCCGGAGCAGGCCGAACGCGTAGGCCGGGAACGTGCGCACGAGCGGCTCGTGGACCACCCGGTCGGTGCGCGCGGCGATGCCCACCTCGACCCGGTTGCGCAGGGCGGTCGCGGCCCGGCGGCTGAAGGTCAGGACCAGGATGCGCTCGGGGTCGGCGCCCTGGGCGACCCGCGCCGCGACGGCCTCCACCAGCGTGTCGGTCTTGCCGGTGCCGGGGCCGCCGAGCACCAGCAGCGGCCCGTCGGTGTGCCCGATGACGTGCTGTTGCAGGGCGTCGGGCCGGCGGGCCGGCGCGACGTCGACCGGCCGGCGCACCAACCGGTAGGCCTGCATGCGGACCATCTCATCACGCGGGTACGACGATCCCCACCCCCGACCGCACGGGCGGGTCAGAACGGGTTGACGAACGCGTCCGGGGCAGGGGCGGTGCGCCGGCCGCATGCTCGGCACGGCACTCAGCGTCAACCGCCGCGTGCGGGATGCTTCGTCGGCCGCTGGTGACGCTCAATCGAACGGAATCATCAGCTCGGCCACCCGGTCGTCGCGCCAGCGTACGGTCAGCACGCCGGCGCCGCCGGCGTCCCAGGAGAACCGCACGCCGTCGGTGTCGCCCACCGACTCGGCGTGACGGACCGCCATCGTGTCGGTCGGCGGCCGTGTCACGTACGCCGCGGCAATCGCCGGCCGTCCCACGCACGGTCCGACGGGCACGCCCTCGAAGCGCATCACCGCGTCGTCGGCGAACGTGGCAAGGAACGGCCCCCGGTCGCCGCTGCGGAAGGCCGGCTTGAAGGCCTCCTCGTGGGCGCGCACCCGGTCCGGGATCACGCGAGCCTCCGGTCGAGCGCGTCGAGGGCGGCCGTCGCCGAATCGACGACGACCAGCATGTCGAGCGCATCCTCCCGGACGAACGCGGTCCGCGCGAGCCCGGCCAGCCAGTCGAGCAGGCCCGCGTAGAACCCGCTCGCGTCGAGGATGGCCACCGGCTTGTCGTGCAGCCCGAGCGTGGCCGTCGTCCACACCTCGAACAGCTCGTCGAGCGTGCCGAGGCCGCCGGGCAGCACCAGGAAGGCGTCCGACTTGGCGATCATGATGTTCTTCCGGGCGGCCATGCCGTCGGTGACCACCATCTCGTCGGCGCGCGTGTCGGCGATCTCGCGGTCGACCAGCAGCTGCGGCATCACGCCGACGGTGCGGCCGCCCGCGGCGCGGGCGCCGTCGGCGACCGCGCCCATCATCCCGACCCGGCCGCCGCCCGAGACGAGCACGTGCCCGCGCCGCGCGATCTCCTCGCCGGCCTGCGCGGCGATGTCCAACCAGAGCCGGTCGAGGGTCCGGGACGAGGCGCAGAACACGCAGATCGCGGCCATGCCGCGGTCAGTCTTCCGGCGCCGGCTGCCCGGACGCCGCCGCCGCCTCGTGGAGCGCCTCCCGCTCGGCCGCGAGGGCGGCGTCGGAATGGACGATGTGCCGTACAGCCTCGCCGACCTCGTCGGTGACCAGCACCAGATCGAGGTCAGCCGCGCCGACCTTGCCCTCGGCGTACATCGTGCCGCGCATCCAGTCCAGCAGGCCCCGCCAGTACGTCTCGCCCATCAACACGACCGGGAACCGGGTTACCTTGCCCGTCTGCACCAGCGTCAACGCCTCGAACAGCTCGTCCATCGTGCCGAAGCCGCCCGGCAGCACGACGAACGCCTGGGCGTACTTCACGAACATGGTTTTGCGGGCGAAGAAGTAGCGGAAGTCGATGCCCACATCGACCCAGTCGTTGATGCCCTGCTCGAACGGCAGCTCGATGCCGAGGCCGATGGACAGCCCGCCGGCCTCCGTTGCGCCTCTGTTCGCCGCCTCCATCACCCCGGGTCCGCCTCCGGTGATCACTGCGTAGCCGGCCGAGGCCAGTGCGGCGCCGAGCGACTCGGCGAGCGTGCACTCGGGGCTGCCGGACTTGCTGCGGGCCGAGCCGAAGACGCTGACCGCCGGCGGCAGGTCGGCGAGCGTGTCGAAGCCCTCGACGAACTCGGAGAGGATGCGCAACGCCCGCCAGGCGTCCTTGGTCTTCCAGTCGGCGCGCTGACGCGAGTCGAGCAGCCGCTGGTCGGCCGTGCTCAACGGGATCGCGTCGCGGCGCAGGGTGACGGGCCCGCGGTGCCGTTCCGGTCCAGGCAGCCGGTTGTGGTTGCGGCCATAGCCGTTCATGGTCACCACGGTAGTTGTGGCGTGCCGCCACCGTGGTGGCGGCGGTGCGAATTCCAATGGTGACCCGCAACCGAAACCACTTTCCAGGCGTCATATCCTGTACATCGGGTGTGCAGGCTCGCTCGGCGCCGCTGCCGGGCACCTTGGGGGGAGGGATGCCGTCATGTCCCGGATGGATCGCATCCGCCAGCAACGGGAGATGCACCGGCGGATCAGGGCAGTCGTGGCCGAGCGCCGGTCGTCGGACCGGGCCCAGCCGTCCGGCGAGGTCGACGACGAAGAGGAGCCGACGGTCGACCCCCACAGCGAACGCGAGGCGGTCCGCTAGCCGGGTCACCACTGATCAGGCCGTCAACCAGCGGTGCAGCGTCTCCGCGCCGCTGCGGATCTTGTCGGTCTCGACGTGCTCGTCGACGGCGTGTGCCACGTTGGGGTCGCCCGGGCCGAAGTTGAGCGCCGGGATGCCCAGCGCGGCGAAGCGCGACACGTCGGTCCAGCCCAGCTTGCCGATGGGTTCGGTGCCGGTCGCCGCGAGGAACTCCTGCGCGGGCGCCGCGCCCAGGCCCGGCGGGGCGCCGGCTGCCACGTCGGTGACCGCCACGTCGTACCCCGCGAACACCTCGCGCACGTGCGCCTCGGCCTGCGCTGCGTCGCGGTCCGGCGCGAACCGGTAGTTGACCTCGACGTCGCAGCGGTCGGGGATCACGTTGCCCGCGTGACCGCCGTTGATCCGGACGGCGTTGAGGCCCTCCCGGAACGCGCAGCCGTCGATCTCCACCCGCCGGCCCTCGTACGCCTCCAGCCGGCGGAGCACCTCGCCGGCGGCGTGGATCGCGTTGACGCCCCGCCACGACCGCGCCGAGTGCGCCCGCCGGCCGGTCGTCGAGACGATTGCGCGCATCGTGCCCTGGCAGCCGGCCTCCACAACGCCGTACGTCGGCTCGAGCAGCACCGCGAAGTCGGCCTCCAGCCACTCCGGATGTCCCTTGGCGACCAGGAACAGCCCGTTGTGGATCGACTCGATCTCCTCGGCCTCGTAGAAGAGGTACGTCACGTCGTACCGGGGCCGCGGCAACGCCAGCGCGAGCCGCAAAGCGAGGGCAACCCCCGACTTCATGTCGGAGGTGCCGCAGCCCCACATCACGTCGCCGTCGACGCGCGCCGGCAGGTTCCCGGCGATCGGCACGGTGTCGAGGTGGCCGGCGAGCACGACCCGCTGCGGGCGGGCCAGGTCCGTGCGCGCCATGACGGTGTTGCCCAGCCGGTCCACGGCGAGGTGCGGGGCGCCGCGCAGCACCTCCTCCACGCAGTCGGCGATGACCTTCTCATGCAGCGAGACCGACTCGATGTCCACGAGCGCGCGGGTGAGCTCGACCGGGTCGGCCAACACGTCGGGGGTGAGCGGGTTGGTCATGTCCAGCACGGTACCTTCAGGTGCGTGACGAACGACCGACCCGCCTGGGGCGCCGGCCTCGCGACCGTGACCGCCGACGGGCAGATCCTCGACACCTGGTACCCGGCCGGTTGCCTGGGCCTCGGGGTCCGGCCGTCGTCCACGACCCCGCCGCCGGCCGGCGGGCCACGGGCGCTGCCCGGCCTGCGTACCGAGGTGGTCGACGTCACGGTGGGCTCGCTCGCCGATCCGATCAAGGACTCGGCCGACGCCTACCTGCGCCTGCACCTGCTCTCCCATCGTCTCGTGCGGCCCAATGAGCAGAACCTCGACGGCATCTTCGGCATGCTGGCCAACGTGGCCTGGACCTCGGCCGGTCCGTGCCCGCCCGATCGGGTCGACGAGCTGCGGCTGATCGAGCGCGCGGCCGGGCGGCACCTTGCGGTGTACGGGGTCGACAAATTCCCGCGGATGACCGACTACGTCGTGCCGGCGGGCGTGCGGATCGCCGACGCAGACCGGGTACGGCTGGGCGCGCACCTCGCGTCCGGCACGACCGTCATGCACGAAGGCTTCTGCAACTTCAACGCCGGCACCCTGGGCGCGTCGATGGTCGAGGGCCGGATCGTGGCCGGGGTCGTCGTGGGCGACGGCTCCGACGTCGGAGCCGGGGCGTCGATCATGGGCACGCTATCCGGCGGCGGCACGGAGAAGATCCGCATCGGCGAGCGCAGCCTGCTCGGCGCCAACGCGGGCATCGGCATCTCGCTCGGCGACGACTGCGTGGTCGAGGCGGGGTGCTACGTGACCGCCGGTTCGAAGATCACCCTCCCCGACGGCCGGGTGGTCAAGGCACGCGAGCTCTCCGGCGTCAACGGCCTGCTGTACTGGCGCAACTCCGTCACGGGCGCGCTGGAGGCGCGTCCGCGCACGGGCAAGGGCATCGAGCTCAACGCCGCCCTCCACGCCAACGGCTGAGGTCGGCCCCCGGTACGGGCGTCTCCGGACCACCCGGGCACGCCGGGTCACGGCTCGCGCGACGGGTCCACGACGAGGTCGGCGTGGCGTTTGGTGGTCGCGATCAGGTCGGCGTTGACCTGGTCGCTGCCGTACGAGCGGTCTTCGGCCTCGCGGCGGGCCCGGCCGAAGAACATGTGACGCTCCACGAGCCGACGCAGGCGTTCCCGTTCGTCGATCTCGAGGTACCACGCCTCGGTGAGCAGCTCGCGCGCCGCGGACCAGGGGGCGTCCGGCACGAGAAGATAGTTGCCCTCGGTCACCACCAGCGGCACCGAGGGCGGGACCGGGATGGCGCCGGCGATCGGCTCCTCGATCTCGCGGCGGAACTCGGGCGCGTAGACCACCTCCGGACCGGCCACGGACAGCCGCCGGAGGAGGGCGACGAACCCGCCGCCGTCGAAGGTGTCGACCGCGCCCTTGCGCTCCTGCCGGCCCAGCCGCTGCAGCTCCGAGCCGGCCAGGTGGAAGCCGTCCATCGGCACGAGCACCGCCTGGCCGGGCGGGAGCGCGGCGACCAGTCGCGTCGCCAATGTGGACTTTCCCGCGCCGGGCGCGCCGACGATGCCGAGGATCTGACGCGGGCCGGCGGCGGCCAGCGCCGACGCGCGCTCGACCAGGGCTCGGAGGGTCACCGCGCGACTATCTCACCAACGGTCTGCGGGCCCGGCGCTCGAGTGGTTGTCTGGAGCGATGACCACCCTCACCGCGGCGCTCGCCGACAGGCGCGAGGTCGACATCACCACCGTCGGCCGCCGGACCGGGCGGGAGCACACCAACCCGGTGTGGTTCGTCCGCGACGGCGAGTCGGTCTACCTGCTGCCCGTCGGCGGGTCCGGCAGCAACTGGTACAGGAACCTGACCAGGAACCCGACCGTCCGACTGGGTGCGGGCGGGCAGAGCCTAGCCGCGACGGCGCGGCCCATCACCGACGCCGCGGCCGTCGACCACGTGGTCGACGACTTCCGCCGGCGGTACGGCGCCGACCCGGTCGACAACTACTACCCCGGCGTCGACGTGGCCGTCGAGGTCAAGCCCCGTTGACCCCGGTCAGCCTCGCCAGGGCCAGCCGGGTCGTCGCCGACGCCGATCCCGCCGTCAAGAAGATCGTCGAGCTGGTCGGCCCGATCCGCAGCCGGCCGCGCGACCCGGACGGCGGCTTCGCCGCGCTCGTGCGGGCGATCACGTTCCAGCAGCTCGCGGGCCGCGCCGCGGTCGCCATCCACGGCCGGCTGCGGGCGCTGGTCGACGGCGAGTTCGGGCCCGCGGCGGTGCTCGCCCTCACCGACGAGCAGATGCGCGGCGCCGGCCTGTCCCGCGCCAAGATCGCGGCGCTCCGCGACCTGGCGGCCAAGGTGCTCGACGGCACGGTCGTGCTCAGCCCGCGGACCACGATGTCCGACGAGGAGATCATCAGCCGGTTGTCGACCGTACGGGGCATCGGGCGATGGACCGCCGAGATGTACCTGATATTCCAGTTGCGCCGGCTCGACGTCTGGCCGGTCGACGACCTCGGCGTCCGGCAGGGGTACGCCCGGATCTTCGGCCTCGACGCCGCCCCGACCGCCCGCGAGCTGCAGCCGCTCGGCGACCGCTTCCGCCCGTACCGCTCGGTCCTCGCCCTCTACTGCTGGCAGGCGGCCGCGCTCGCGCCCGGCGGCACCTCGGCCGAGCTCCGGTAGGTCAACAGTCGACCCGGCGGCCGTCACGGAAGCCGTCGCGCCGGCCGACCGGTGGCAGGGTGGCCGCTCAGCCGACGGGCGCCGACGCTCCATCCCCGTACCGACCGGACCATCCACCGTGGCGTCACCCCGGCGGTCATGCCGCGGCGAGGCGGGCAGCGGCCGCGGCGACGCGCTCGTCGGTCGCGGTCAGCGCCGCGCGCACGTGCCGGGTGCCGGTCGGGCCGTAGAACTCGCCCGGCGCCACGAGGATCCCGCGCCGGGCCAGCCAGTCCACGGTGGACCAGCAGTCTTCGTCGCGGGTCGCCCACAGGTAGAGGCCGGCCTCCGAGTGGTCGATCCGGAAGCCCGCGCCCCGCAGCGTTTCCCAGAGCACCGACCGTCGTGCCGCATACCGGGCGCGCTGCGCGGTCGCGGACGCCTCGTCCTCGAGCGCGGCCACCACCGCCGCCTGCACCGGCTGGGGCATCAGCATGCCGGCGTGTTTGCGTACGGCCAGCAGCTCGCCGACGAGCGCCGGGTCACCGGCGACGAAACCGGCCCGGTAGCCGGCGAGGTTGGACCGCTTCGACAGCGAGTGCACGGCCAGCACACCATCGGCCGACGCCCCGCACACCGCGGGGTCGAGGACCGAGACCGGAGCGGCTTCGGCCGACCAGCCCAGGGTCAGGTAGCACTCGTCGCTGGCTACCACCGCGCCCCGCGAACGGGCCCACTCGACCACCTTTGCGAGGTGTGGCGTGGGCAGCACGGCGCCGGTCGGGTTGCTCGGCGAGTTGATCCAGATCAGCTTGACGTGCAGCGACGGGCCGACGGCGAGCAGCGAGTCGGCCCGTACGACGGTCGCGCCGGCCAGCCGGGCGCCGACCTCATACGTCGGGTAGCAGATCGACGGGATGACGACGACGTCGCCCGGGCCGATGCCGAGCAGCGTCGGCAGCCAGGCGACGAGCTCTTTGGAGCCGATCGTCGGCAGCACCCCCAGGTTGCCCGGGAAGCCGGACGCGGAGACGACCCATCGCACGATGGCCTCGCGCAGCGCGACGGTGCCGGCCGTCAGCGGATAGCCGGGCGTGTCGGACGCCGACCGCAGCGCCTCCTGGACCACGGCCGGGACGGGATCGACCGGCGTGCCCATCGACAGGTCGACGATCCCGTCGGGGTGCGCGGCGGCCCGGTCCTTGGCCGGCGCGAGCAGGTCCCACGGGAAGTCGGGCAGGCCGGCCGACACGCGGCCGGCGGTGGCCTTGGTCAGTGCGCGTCCCCTGCGGGCGGATGGGCCAGCACGACCGAGTGGTCGCTATCGATCTTGCCGATCTTGGATGCGCCGCCGGGCGAGCCGAGATCGTCGAAGAACTCGTAGTTCGCGGTCGTGTAGTCCTTCCACTGCTCCGGCACGTCGTCTTCGTAGAAGATCGCCTCGACGGGGCAGACCGGCTCGCAGGCCCCGCAGTCGACACACTCATCGGGATGGATGTAGAGCATCCGGTTGCCCTCGTAGATGCAGTCGACCGGGCACTCTTCGATGCATGCCTTGTCGAGCACATCGACGCACGGCTCGGCGATGATGTAGGTCACGGGTCTTCTCCTCCGCAAGCCACGTCGCGATCATCCGCGACGTCCCAGAGCCTAGTATCTCGCTCGGGAGGGGGTCGATCGTGCTCGGGCGACAGGATGTGGGACATCGGGTCGTGGTTCGGCGATTTGTCGGGTTCAGCGGGGATCGACGGCTCTACTCCGACGCGCTGGGCGAGCTGGTCGACGTGACGGAGAGCCATCTCACGCTCGCGACCGACGGTGGCACCCTGGTCGTGCCCATGCAGGAGGTCCACCGGGCCAAGCGGGTGCCGCCGCGGCGACGTCCCGGCGCGTCCGAGGTCATCGCTCTCGAGCTGGCCGCGAACGAGGCCTGGCCGGCGCCGGACACCGGCCGGCTCGGCGATTGGCTGCTGCGCTCGGCGCAGGGCTGGACCGGGCGAGCCAACTCGGCGCTGCCGGTGGGCGACCCCGACCGGCCGCTCGAGGAGGCGATCGACGCCGTCGAGCGGTGGTACGGGCGGCGCGGGCGACCCCCGCTCGTCAACACGCCGTTGCCGCTCGCGGCGCCGGTCGGAGCCGCGCTCGACGCCCGCGGCTGGACCGCGCGCCCGCTGACCCTCCTGCAGAGCGGCCCGCTCGCCGGCCTGCGCGGCGGGTCCGTCGGTGTGACGCTGGCCCGACGGCCGTCCGACGCCTGGCTCGCCGTCGCGGCGGCGCGCAAGCAGAGCCTCCCCGACGCCGCGTGGCACGTACTGACCGCCGTGCCGCAGGTGCGCTTCGCCGAGGCGTACGACGGGAGCGAGCTCGTCGCGATCGGGCGCGGAGCCGTGGTCGGAGCCGGCCGCTGGCTGCACGTGGGGCTCGTCGAGGTCGTGCCGGCCTGGCGGCGCCGCGGCCTGGCCGGCCGGATGACCGCGGCCCTCGCCGAGTGGGCCGCCGGCCTCGGCGCGACCAGAGCGTTCCTGCAGGTCGAGGAGCGCAACACGGCCGCCGTCGCGCTCTACGGCTCGCTGGGCCTCGCCACCCACCACAGCTACCTGATCCGCGAACGACCCCGTCGCTTGCAGTGGCTCGGATCAGGTGATCCCGCGCGCGACGTGCAAGATCGGGGCTAGCGGCGGACGACCTTGCGTGGCTTGGCGGCCCGGATGGCGGCGATGCGGGCCAGCTGGCGCGACCGGTAGTCCTTGCCGAGCGCCACCAGCAGCAGGTAGCCGACCACGAAGCCGCCGACCGCGAACGCCGCGTAGAGCCAGATCTGGGCGAAGAACTCGCCTGCGCCGCCGCCGAACGGATTGCCGCCGAACAGCAGCGGCCCGATCAGGATCGTCAGCGCGCAGGCGATGACCGCACCGCCGCCGAGGTCGCCGATCACGTCACCGACATGGCGCTGCCGGCCCCAGAGGAACGCGAGCACCACGAACACCAGCCCGATGGCCGCGAACATCGCCAACGAGACACGGTCCTGCGCCTCGCCGTTGTCCGGGTAGGCGAAGCGCGACACCGCCCGCGCGATGATGTTGATGGCGAACAGGCCAGCCGCCAAAGCCCCGATCCGCAACCAGCGGTCCCTCATCGTGCGCCCCTCCGCAGCCAGGTCCCCACGGCAAAGCCGCGGGTCGCGGCGTTACTTCTTCTCGGCCTTGCCGCAAGTGTGGGGCTCGGCGCCGTAACGCCAGGTGAACTTCTCCCGTCTGACTTCTTTACCGTCCTTGCGGACGAGGCGCCAGCGGTCCTGCGTAGAAGCCTTCACCACCGGCCGTCGCGACGCAATCTGCTCCGGGTGTGAGTTGGACGGACGCCGCGCGCGACCCGACCGATGCGCGTGTCGCGGCTCACTTCCGGGGCGGGAGCACCACGCGAATCCCGGCGATGGTCAACGCGGCGGAACCGGCACCGACGATGGCGAGGCCGACCCATCCCGTGAGCAGGTAGTCCCCCTCCGTCGTGCGGCCCGACGCGGCCAACATGATCGCGACCCAGACCAGCGCGGGCGGCAGGATCGCCCACTTGGAGCCGGTGACCCGGTGCGCGAACCCGGCGATGCCGACGTTGGCGACAGCGGCGACGAGCGCGGAGACGCCGATCAGCACGCCGTCGACGCGCAGCGCCGAGAGCTGCAGCTCCAGCGTCGCCGTGAGCACCGCCATCGCGACCGCGAGGACGCCGCCGACCACGCGCAGCGCGGTGTCGAACGCGGAGCCGGCTTGGGACGAGGGTTCGCCGGAGTGGTCGGACAGGTCGGGCGTGGGCAGCCGGCCCGCGGGCGTGGACACCGTCACCGCGACCCGGCCCGTGCCGTGGCCCGCTCCCCGGCCAACGGTTCGCTCCGCTCCGGCAGGCCGGCGAACAGGTCGGCCTCCCACCCGTACCGTCCGGTGCCCGGACCCTTCTGTCCGACGGCGAGCGTGTAGTACTCGATGCCCATGAACTCGTGGCCGAAGTCGCCGGCCAGCGCGTAGAGCCAGGAGCTTTCCGGGATCTGCGTCGCGTGCGCCCTCATCGCGGTCACCTTGGCCTCGCTGAAGTCGGTGCCGTCGATACGCGCGGCGATGTGTTCGTCCGGCGTGCCGAACGGGAAGTCGTCGACGTCGTCCACGCCCTCGAACGGGTTGTCGCTGGACGCCGCGAACGCCTCGATGCCGGCCTCGAGCACGCTGCGCGGCATCGCGGTCCAGTAGATCTTGGCGGGGGCACATCCCTCGGCGTCCGCGAGTTCGCTCGCCCGCATCGCGACCCGGTGGGCCTGGATGTGGTCGGGATGCCCGTAGAAGCCGTTGTCGTCGTAGGTGATCATGACGTCGGGCCGGACCTCGCGCATGACCTCGAGGAGCAGGCCGGCGACCTCGTCGAGATCGGCCTGCCAGAACGCCCGCGGGTGCCCGTTGGTCGCGAGGCCCATCATCCCGGAGTCGCGGTAGCGGCCGGCGCCGCCGAGGAAGCGTACGTCGTGGACACCGAGCGCGGCGCAGGCGGCGCGCAACTCGCTGATCCGGTAGCCGCCGAGCTGGTCGGCCTCCGCCGCGGCCAGGCCGGCCAGCTCGGGCACGTGGATCTCGCCCTCCTCGCCCAGCGTGCAGGTAACGAGCGTGACCTGCACTCCCGCGGCCGCATACGTGGCCATGGTGGCGCCGCTACCGATCGTCTCGTCGTCGGGGTGCGCGTGCACAAGCAGCAATCGTCGAGCCACCCGGCAACTGTACGCGCGGCGGTGATCGCGGTTTTCGGGAGGTTTCGGGCGGCGACCCCGGGCGGCGCGGCGGTGCCGACACGCCCGCGAGCTGTCCGTAACCCCGATCGCGCGGACCGGCCAGCACCTACCATCCGGATGTGGAGTATCCGGACCTGGCCTCGCTGACCCGCGCGTTCACCGGCGGTGCGCCGCACGCGGTGACGGTGGCCGCCGATGGGTCCCGGGTGCTCTTCCTGCGTTCCGCGGGCTCGCACCAGCCGGCCGACGCGCTGTGGATGCTCGACGTGACATCCGGTGCCGAGCGCATCGTCGCCGACCCCGCGCTGCTGTACGGCCCGGTGTCCGGTGGCATCGACTCGTACACGGCCGACCCGACGGCCCGGGTGGCGGTCTTCGTCTGCGCCGGCCGTCTCTACCGTGCCGATCTCGTCCACGGCGACGTCGTGGAGGTTGCCGCCGCCGGGTCGGCGATCGACCCGCGGCCCGACCCGACCGGCCAGCGCATCGCGTACGTCAGCCCGTCCGCCGAGCTGCGCGTGATCGGCCCGGACGGCACCGACGTGCTGCTCGCCGGAGAGGACGCCGGGGTCGCCTGGGGGCGGCCCGAGCGGGTCGCCGAGCACGATTTCGGTCGGCGCCGGGGCTACTGGTGGGCGCCGGACGGCCGGTCGTTGCTCGCCGCGCGGGTCGACGACCGGCGGGTGCCGCGCTGGCACCTGGGCGACCCGACGCGCCCCGACGAGCCGCCGGCGACGCTCGCCTACCCGCGGGCCGGCGGCCCCAATGCGGAGGTGACCTTGCACCTGCTCGACCTCGACGGCGGCTGGGTCGACGTGCACTGGGACCGGGAGACCTATCCCTACCTGGTCGCCGTCGACTGGGTCGAGGGTGGCCCGCTGATCACGGTGCTGCGCCGCCTGCAACAGCACGGGCTCGTGCTGGCGGTCGACCCCCGTACGGGCGAGACGCAGGTGCATGCCGAGCTGGCCGACCCGCGCTGGGTCGAGCCCATCCCCGGCACGCCCTGCCACTTACCCGACGGCCGGGTGCTGGTGGGCGGCGAGCTCGCGCACGACGGTTATGACGCCCGCTGCCTGTTCGCCGACGGCACGCTGCTCACCCCGCCGACCCTCTACCTGCGCCGGGTCGTCGGCCGGATGCCCGGCCCGGGCGGGTCGGCCGACCTGCTCGTCGAGGCCAGCGAGGGCGAGCCGAGCGAGCAGCACCTGTTCCGGGTCCGCACGGCGATCGGTGGCGGCGGCGTCGAGACCCGCCGGCTGACCACCTCGGCCGGGTGGCACACGGGCGCGGTCGGCGGCGACGTGCTGGTGATCGGCTCGGCGTCGCTCGACCACCGGGGCGTGGTCTGGACGGTGTGGCAGGGCGATCGGCACGTGGGGCGGCTCGGTTCGGTCGCGGAGGCGCCACCGTTCGCGCCGCGGCCGGCGCTGGATCGGGTCACCGACCGTCGGCTGCCGGCCGCCGTGCTCTACCCGTCCACGCACGTGTCCGGGCGCCGGCTGCCGGTCGTGCTGGACATCGACGGCACCCCCGGCCGCCAGCAGGTGCGGGCCGCCCGGTCGGCCTGGCTGGAACGCCAGTGGTGGGCCGACAACGGGTACGCCGTGGTCACGGTAGACAGCCGGGGCACGGGCGGCGTGGCGCCCTCGTTCGAAAAGGTGGTCCACCGCCGGCTCGCCGACGTGATCCTCACCGACCAGGTCGAGGCGCTGTCCGCGCTCGCCGGCAAACACCCCGACCTCGACCTGCGGCGGGTCGCCGTGCGCGGCTCGTTTTTCGGCGGCTGGCTCGCGGCGCTGGCCGTCCTGCGCCGGCCCGAGTCGTTCGTCTGCGCGATCGCGGGCACGCCGATCGCCGACTGGGCGCTGTGCGACACCGCGTACGCCGAGCGCTACCTCGGCCTACCGGCCGACGCGTCCGAGGTGTACGCGCACCACTCGCTGGTCGAGCTGGCCTCCGAGCCGCCGCCGACCCGGGCGTCGGCCCGACCCCTGCTGCTGGTCTCCGATCTGACCGGCGACCCGGTGACGGCCGCGCACACGCTGCGCCTGTCGGCCGCTCTCGTCGCGGCGGGCCGCCCGCACTCCGTGCTTCCCCTGGCGGGCGCCGGCCCCGACCGCCGCCTCCCCCTCGAGCTCGACTTCCTCCGCCACCACCTCTGACAGACGCACAGATATGCCAGGCTTGGCGCGAGCCTTCGGGAGGTGACGATCACTGCCGGGCTGTCCGGCCACCCCCTGCCGGGCACCGAGCCCCCGTCGAAGGCGGTCATCCGGCCCTAGGATCTGCGGCTCGGTTAACCGGGGAGAAGCCCCGCGGACGGCGGTGTCCGCGGGGCTTCTCGGGGGTGGTGCCGGTTTGGCTAGGACGTGGCGTACGCGTTCACGAACGAGGGCCAGCCGAAGATGCTGCCGATGAACACGCCGCCCACCTTGGAGCCGTGCGCGAGGTAGTAGACCTCGACGTACAGCGGCACCGCCGGGGCGAGTTCCTTCATGATCCGTTCGTCGAGCTTGCCCCACTCGTCGGCCTGCTTCGACGGGTCCATGGCGAGCACCCGGTCGAACTCCTTGTTGACGTCGTCGTCGTTGATGTACGACGTGTTGCTGTTGCCCTCCGCCTTGATGTTGCGGCCGTCGAAGAGCACCGGCAGGATCGACGCCCCGCTCGGCCAGTCGGCGGCCCACGAGTCGACCCAGATGTCCCACGGGTTGGACTTCTTCTTGACCTCGTCCAGATAGGAGTCACCGGGAATCGGCTTGATGGTGACCGTGAAGCCGGCCTTCTCCAGCGCGTTCTTGATTTGTGTCGCGCTCTCCTGCGACGACGTGTCGTCGCTTGTGCCGAGGACCAGCGCCGGTTTCTTGCCGGCCAGCACCTCCTTGGCCTTGTTGGCGTCGCCGGTCGCGCCCGCCGGGTAGGCGTCGTACTTCTTGAAGCCGAGGGTCGTCGGCGGCATCAGCGTGGTGATCGGCACCGCGCCGTACTGGCCGCCCAGGTTCTTGGTGATGCTCTCCCGGTCGATGGCGTAGTTGATCGCCTGCCGGACCGGCAGGTCGGTCACCCGCTGGGTGTTGATCGACAGCCGGTAGGCGTTCGGCGTGGCCGCCAGCACCGTGCGGTCCTTGAGCGCCGCGTCGTTGGCCACCTTCGCGATCAGCTCCGAGGGGACGCCGCCGGTGGCGACGGCGTGCGCGTCGTTGCCGTTGTCGGCCAGCACCCGGTTGGTCTGCGTCGAGTTGTCGGCGCCGAACGACCAGACGAACCTGTCCGGGTACTGGTGCCGGATCGGGTCGGTGGCCGGGTCCCAATTGGTGTTGCGCTCGAGCACCATCTCCACGCTCGGCGTGTTCTTGGTGATCTTGTACGGTCCGGAGGAGAACGGCAGGTTGTCGAGGTTGACGCCGGTGTCCTTGTCGGCCGGCAGCGGCGCGCTGGCCGGCAGCGAGACAGCGAACGGCAGGTCGCAGCGCGGCTTGGCGAACGCGAGCCGCAGCGTCTTCGCGTCCGGCGTGCTCAGGCCCGGCGGCAACGAGGTTTTGTTGGCCTTGAAGTCCCACTTGGCGTCGTACTGCGGGCTGTCGGCCAGCCACTCCTGGAGGTAGGTCGGGCCGCCGGTGAGGTCCGGGTCGAACGAGCGGGCGATGCCGTACGCGACCTCCTTGGAGGTGATCGGCCGGCCGTCCTCGAACTTGACGCCGTCCTTGATCTTGAACTCCCAGGTCTTGCAATCGCTGTTCACGTTCGTGCCGGGTGTCTCGGCGAGGTCGCCGACCAGCGTCACGTTGCCTTTGCCGTCGTCCTTGAAGGCGGTCAGCGTACGAGCGAACAGCTGGCTGCCCATGAGGCCGGCGAACGAGTACGTGCGCTGCGGGTCGAGGTGGGAGATCTTGTTCTCGCGGAGGATGTAGACCGTGCCGCCCTTGGTCGCGCCGCGCACCTCCGGCGCCGGGCCGCGCGAGTCCTTGGGGTCGGTCGCGATCGCGCCCGTCCGTGCCGTGCCGGTGTCCACCGCCTGGTCGCCCTCGCCCGTGTTCTTGCTGCAGGCGCCGAGCGCCACGACGAGCCCCACCGCGCCGCCCGCGGCCAGTGCCGCTCTGAGTCGCATATCGGTTCCTCCTGGAAGCCCTTCGTGAAGAAAACCTACGGAGTGTCTAACAGTTGCCGATAACTTTCGCCAGAGCCGATCGGCCCGTATCCGGCTAGCCGAGCCGGACCCGGGGGTCGATGACCGCGTAAAGGACGTCGACCACGACGTTCGCGACGACCACGAACAGCGCCGCGATCAGCACGGTCGCCATGATGGTGGGCAGGTCGCCCTGCCGCACCGCCTCGACCGCCGTACGGCCGAGACCCTGGATGCCGAAGGTGGTCTCCGTGATGACGGTGCCACCCAACGCCGCGCCTACGTCCAGGCCGGCGATCGTCACGATCGGGCTGACCGCCGCCCGCAGCGCGTGTCGACCGACCACCCGCGGTCGGGACAGCCCCTTCGCCCGCGCGGTGCGAACGAAGTCCTCCGACAGCGTCTCCAGCATCTGCGCGCGGGACAGCCGCGCGTAGATCGCGGAGAACAGCAGCGCGAGCGTCACCCAGGCCAGCACCAGCCCCCGCCCCCATTCCAGCGGGTTGCGCACGATGGAGACGTAGTGCGGGTTCGGCAGGATGCGCAGCTTGTAGACGAACAGCAACAGCAGCACCGCGCCGACGAAGTACAGCTGCAACGAGGCGAAGGTCAGCGTGAAGCCGATCGACATCCGGTCGACGACCGATCCCCGGCGCAACGCCGAGACCAGCCCGAGCCCGACGCCGAGCGCGAGCCACAGCACCGCCGCCGGTAGGACGATGCTGAGCGTCACCGGCACGACGCGGGCGAACGTGTCGCTCACCGCCTCGCTGTTGACGTACGAATAGCCGAGGCACGGCGCGTCGCACCGGCCGCCCTGGGCGCTGCCGAGGTTGCGGCCGACGAAGATGCCCTTCATGTAGTTGGCGTACTGCTCGGGCTTCGGGTCGGTGAGGCCGAGCTCGGTGCGTACCCGCTCCAGCCGCTCGGCGTTGCAGTTCTTCGGGCACATCCCGGTGACCGGGTCGCGCGGAAGCGCGAAGAACATGAGGAAGCTCAGCACGCTGACCGCGGAGAGCACGGTCACGCCGAGCAGGATGCGCCTGAGCAGATACCGGAACACGACCCCGCCCCTAACGCGAGGACTTCGGGTCGAGCGCGTCGCGCAGCGCGTCGCCCAGCAGGTTGAACGCGAGGACGAGCGCGAAGATCGTGATGCCGGGGAAGAACACGTACGCCGGGTCGGTCTGGATGTAGTCGATGCTCCGGTAGATCATCCGGCCGAAGCTGGGCACCGTCTCCGGCAACCCGACGCCGAGGAACGACAGCGCGGCCTCGCCCGTGACGTACGCCGGCACCGCCAGCGAGAACGAGATCAGGATCGGCGCCCAGATGTTGGGCAACAGCTGGCGGAACAGCACGTGGCCGATCCCCGCGCCGCTGGCCCGCGCCGCGTCGACGAACTCCCGCTCGCGCAACGACACCACCTGGCCGCGGACCAGGCGGGCGGTGCCGGTCCAGCCGAACATCGCGAACGTGCCGATCAGCACGCAGACCGCGAACCAGCTCGGTATCGCGTCACGCGGGCCGTAGAACCGCAGCGAGAACGTCGGGATCACAGCCAGCGCGACGATGAGGAACGGCATGGCGAGCGCGACGTCGGTGACCCAGCCGATCACCGCGTCGGCGACGCCGCCGAGGTAGCCGGCGACGATGCCGGCCGTCACGCCGATCACCGCGGTCACCACCGCGGCGCCGATCGCGATGAACAACGACGTGCGCACGCCGAAGATCATCCGGATGAAGATGTCGCGGCCCAGCCCCGGCTCGAGCCCGAACCAGTGCCGCGCGCTCACCCCGCCCAGGTAACCGAGCGGCATGCCGGTCGAGTCGAGCAGGCTGCCGAACTGCTGGCCCGGCCCGGCTCCGTAGATGCGGGCGATGAGGGGCGACCCGAGCGCCAGCACGACGAGCAGCCCGAGCATGCCGGCGCTGACCACGGCCGTACGGTCGCGGCGCAGGCGCATCCACGCGAGCCGGCCGGGCGAGCGGCCGACGAACGCCTCGCCGGTGGTCTCGGGCCTGCTGTCGACGGCCGGCTGCACCGCGAGTGTCGTCTGCAGCGAGGGGTCTGACATGCTGAAACAATCTCCCGCCGTGTCGTTGAGGCTGAAAATAATCTGCACGCGGGCGCGCTGTCAGCGGCTGCGGGGTAACGAGTGCATATCGCCGGCCATCGTGCGCCTCCCGACCGCGCCCGTGCGTCACGCCGGTCGCGGCTAGGGTTCGGTTGATGAGGGAGCGAGGCGACCTAACCATCGGAACCGGGCGCGACCGACGCGAGGAGCCGGCATGACCGAGCGGAGCGAGGGCATCATCAGGCTCAGCCCGCCCGGTCGTGGCGGCTCCTCGCCGCCCGACCACGACCCAGGCGCCCGATCCGGAAACGGGCGCAACCCACGCGAGGAGCCGGCATGACCGAGTACGACGCGGCGGCCGTCGCGGTGCAGGCGGCGCTCGACGCGGGCGCCCGCTACGCCGACGCCCGAGTGATGCGCCGGCGGCAGGAGGAGATGTCCGCCCGCGACGGTGAGGTCGAGGAGCTCAGCCAGAGCGAGGACGCCGGAATCGGCGTACGGGCGCTCGTCGGGGCGGGGTGGGGCTTCTTCGCCGTACCCGATGTGTCCGACGCCGCCGCCCGCGTAGCCGGCGCCCGCGCCGCCGAGATCGCCGCCGCCAGCGCGCGCGTGCCCGGCCCGGCCGCGGACCTGGTACCGGTGCCCCCGGCCACCGGCTCGTGGGCGTCGCCGTGCGAGGTCGACCCGCTCGCGGTTCCGCTGTCCGACAAGGGCGACCTGCTCGTCCACCTCACGAAGACGATGGGCGAGCACGGCGCCGACGTGGCCGAGGCGAGCTACTCCGTCTGGGACACTCGCAAGTGGCTGGTGTCCAGCGACGGCCACCGCGTCGACCAACACATCCGGGAGTGCGGCGGCGGCATCTCCAGCACGGCGATCGGCGACGGCGAGACGCAGCGGCGGTCCTACCCGAGCTACCGAGGGCAGTACGGCACCCGCGGCTGGGAGCTGGTCACCGGGCTCGGCCTGGCCGCACACGCCGCGCGGGTCGCCGACGAGTCGCGCGCCCTGCTGACCGCCCCGGTCTGCCCGTCCGGTGAGACCACGTTGATCCTCGGCAGCGAGCAGATGGCCCTGCAGATCCACGAGTCCGTCGGCCACGCGATCGAGCTCGACCGGATCCTCGGCTGGGAGGCCGCCTACGCCGGCACGTCCTGGCTCGACCTCGCACAGCTGGGCTCGCTGCGCTACGGCTCCGAGCTGATGAACATCACCATCGACCCGACGATCCCCGGAGCGCTGGGCAGCTTCGGGTACGACGACGAGGGCACGCCGGCGGCCGCCCGCGACGCCGTCCGGGACGGCATCTGGGTGGGCGTGCTCTCCGGCCGCGACTCGGCGGTGGTCGCCGGGCTCGACTACGGCGGCAGCATGCGGGCCGACGGCTGGGCGCGGCTGCCCATGGTGCGGATGACCAACGTCGGCCTGGAGCCCGGCCCGCACACGCTGGACGAGATGATCGCCGCGACCGACGACGGGATCCTCATGGACATCAACCGCTCCTGGTCCATCGACGACCGGCGGCTCAACTTCCAGTTCGGCACGGAGATCGGCTGGGAGATCAAGAACGGCAAGCTCGGCCGGATGCTGCGCAACCCCACCTATACCGGCATCGGGCCGCGGTTCTGGCAGTCGATGGACATGCTGTCCGCGGAGGTGACCGCGTGGGGCACGCCGAACTGCGGCAAGGGCCAGCCGGGCCAGACCGGCCACACCGGCCACCCCGCGGCGGCCGCACGGTTCACGGGGGTACGGGTAGGGGTGCGCGGATGAGTTCTCTCGACGTCGCTGCGCAGGTGGTGGAGCTGGTAAGGCGGGTCGCGCCGGCCGCCGACGCGGAGGTCTTCCACGACCGTGCGACGCTCGCCCTGACCCGGTTCGCCAACTCCTACATCCACCAGAATGTCGCCGACGCCACCACCACCGTCCGGCTGCGGGTACACCTGGACGGCCGTACCGCCGCGGGGTCCACGACCGTCGTCGACGCCGACGGCCTCGGCGGGCTGGTCGACCGTACATTGGCCGCCGCCCGGCTCTGCCCGCCCGACCCGGCGTGGCCGGGCGTGGCGCCACCGGAGCCGGTCGGCGAGGGCGCCCGCCTGGACGAGCGCACCGCGAACGCCTCGCCCGCCGACCGCGCGGACCGGGTCCGCGCCTTCGTCGACGCGGCGGGCGGCCTGGAGACCGCGGGCTACTGCCGCACCGTGCACTGGGTCGGCGCCTTCGCCAACACGGCCGGCCAGTCGGTGACCGGCCGCGCGGCCGCGGCGGCGATGGACGGCATCGCCCGCGCCGGCGGCGGTGTCGATGGCGTGTCCCGGCTCGCGTCGCGGCGGCTCGACGACATCGACGGCGCGGTGTTGGGCGACCGGGCGGCCACCAAGGCGCGCGCCGGGGTCGCGCCCGTCGAGCTGCCGCCGGGCCGCTACGAGGTCGTCCTCGAGCCGGCCGCGGTGGTCGACCTGCTGCAGAACCTGGCGTTCTACGGCTTCAACGGGAAGATCTTCAACGAGCGGCAGTCGTTCGCCGAGCTGGGCGTGGTGCAGTTCGACCCATCGGTCACGCTCGTGGACGACGTGACGGCCACCGGCGGCGCCGGGCTGCCGTTCGACATGGAGGGCACGCCGACCCGGCGGGTCCTCTTCGTGACGGGCGGCGTCACGACGGGCGTCGCGCACGACCGGCGTACGGCCGCCGAGGCGGGCACGTCGTCCACCGGCCACTCGCTGGGCAGCACGTCGTGGGGGCCGATCCCGACCAACGTAGGGCTGGAGCCGTCGCCCGGCTCGGCCAACGGTGTGGCCGTGGGGCCGGCGGCCGACGCCGACGCCGCCGCGCTGGTGTCCAGGATGGAGCGCGGCCTGCTGGTGAGCGACCTGTGGTACACCCGGGTGCTCGACCCGAAGACGCTGGTCGTGACCGGCCTGACCCGCAACGGTGTCTGGCTGGTCGAGGGCGGCGAGATCAAGCAGGCGGTGCGCAACTTCCGGTTCACCCAGTCCTATCCGCAGGCGCTCGGGCCCGGCCAGGTCCTCGACATCGGCCACCGCGCCGTCACGTCGGCCGACAGCTGGGGCGGGTCCGGCTACACGGCGCCCGCCGTACGGCTGGCGTCGTGGAACTTCACCGGGGGCGCCTCCGGGTGACCCGCCGCAATCCGGCGGACTCGCCCTCTTCGATCCGCCGCCCTAGGGGCGAGGTTCGTGGGGACCGCTTGGGGCGGCTGGGCGAGCCCGCCGACGTGGCCGACGTGGTCGCCTTCCTCTGCGGCCCCGACGGCCACTGGATGACCGGCCAGCATCTGCGCGCCGCCGGTGGCCTGTGCTGAGACCGTCGGTCGATGGTTGACTGAGATCGTGACCACCGCGCCAGTCGATCCGCCGGACGAGACGCCGGCCGAGACTACGACCGAGACGACGACCGGGACCTCGGCGTCCGGCGACGCCGGCGGCAATGAGCGCCGGCGCCGGCAGTGGTGGGTCGCCGCCATCGTGGCCGGCGCGGTGTTGCTCGTGCTGCTGGTGTGCAGCGGGATCGCGTTGGTCGGCGCGGGCGTCCGCCACGCCGTCCGGTCCGCCGAGGACCACGACCGCGACAACCAGCGCGTACGGGCCGCGTGCGTGGAGCTGGAGCGCCGGCTCAACCGGCTGGCACCGCCCGGCTCGACGCGCGACCAGAAGTCCCGGGCCGCCGCCATCCGTGCCGAGAACGCCGCCGTGCGGCCTTACCAGGACGAGCTCGACGCCGACAGCGACCGAGGCTGGCGGGACCGGTGGGCCGGACAGTGGCGCCAGCTCGTCGACGCGCGCGGCGCATACGCCGACGCCCTCGACCGCGCCGCCGCCGGCGGCGAGCCGGCTTTCTACCTTCCGCCGCAGACGAACGAGGGCCGCTCGGTGGCCGAGCGGCTCGAGCGGGGTCCCGACGAGTGCGCCGCGTCGGTACGCCGGCTGGCCGCTCCGGACCTGTAGAAAACAGCGACATCACACAGCGGGAACCTGCGCGGGGGTCGACCGAGGCCGGGCGTAACGTGTGCACCGTCACGCGCCGGCCAGCGGCCATGGACACGAGCAGGAGATTGAATGACGACGACGGCAACGCGGCCGGGTGGCGCCCCTGCGCGGCCGGGGGCCGCGCGGGCGCGCGCCTCGATAGCGGCCCGGACGTTGCGCACCGACCGGTGGTGGTTCGCGCCCCTCATCACCGTGGTGGGCTTGTTGGCCTGGCTGATCTACGCCGTGGTCCGGGTCTATATGCACAGGTGGTTCTGGGTCGAGGACCACCACTACCTGACCCCGTTCTACTCGCCCTGCATCACCGAACGGTGCACGGACGGATCAGCACATTTCGGCAGCTTCCTGCCGGCCTGGTGGATCATCCCGGAAGCGGCGCTCACGCTGCCGTTCCTGCTGCTGTTCCGGTTGACCTGTTACTACTACCGCAAGGCCTACTACCGCTCGTTCTGGCTTTCGCCGCCGGCGTGCGCGGTCCCGGACAACCACACGTCATACTCCGGTGAGACCCGCTTCCCGCTGGTCTTCCAGAACGCCCACCGGTACGCCTTCTACGCCGCGGCGATCATCTCGGTGATCAACACGTACGACGCGATCCTGGCCTTCCACTCCCCCGAGGGCTTCGGCTTCGGCCTCGGCAACCTGGTCCTCGTGTTCAACGTGGTCATGCTCTGGGCCTACACGCTGTCCTGCCACTCGTGCCGGCACATCGTCGGCGGCCGGCTCAAGCACTTCTCCCGGCACCCGTTGCGCTACCAGGCGTGGACGTTCGTGTCCGCCCTCAACGTCCGGCACATGCAGCTGGCCTGGATCACGCTCGGCACGCTGGCGTTGACCGACTTCTACATCATGGCCGTCGCGGCGGGCTGGTGGTCCGACCTGCGGTTCATCAACTGAGGCGACTAAGGCGACAGACATGACCGAACGAATCGAACGACACCATTACGACGTCGTCGTCATCGGCGCCGGCGGCGCCGGCCTGCGCGCCGCCATCGAGGCGCGGCTCGCCGGCAAGCGCGTCGCGATCATCTCCAAGTCGCTGTTCGGCAAGGCACACACGGTGATGGCCGAGGGTGGCGCGGCCGCCGCGATGGGCAACGTCAACCCCCGCGACAACTGGATGGTCCACTTCCGCGACACCATGCGCGGCGGGAAGTTCCTCAACAACTTCCGGATGGCCGAGCTGCACGCCAAGGAGGCGCCGGACCGGATCTGGGAGCTCGAGACGTACGGCGCGCTGTTCGACCGCACGAAGGCCGGCAAGATCTCGCAGCGCAACTTCGGCGGCCACGAGTACCCGCGGCTGGCACACGTCGGCGACCGCACCGGCCTCGAGCTGATCCGCACTCTCCAGCAGAAGATCGTCTCGCTGCAGCAGGAGGACAAGAAGGAGCTCGGCGAGTACGAGGCCCGCATCCGGGTCTTCGGCGAGACCACGATCACCGAACTGCTGCTCGACGGCGAACGGATCTCCGGCGCGTTCGGCTACTACCGGGAGACCGGCGACTTCGTGCTGTTCAGCGCGCCGGCCGTGGTGCTGGCGACCGGCGGCGTCGGCCGCTCGTACAAGGTCACCTCCAACTCCTGGGAGTACACCGGCGACGGACACGCGCTCGCCCTGCGGGCCGGCGCGACGCTGATCAACATGGAGTTCCTGCAGTTTCACCCGACCGGCATGGTCTGGCCGCCATCCGTGAAGGGCATCCTCGTCACCGAGTCGGTCCGCGGCGACGGCGGCGTGCTCAAGAACTCCGCCGGCAAGCGGTTCATGTTCGACTACATCCCCGACGTCTTCCGCAAGCAGTACGCGGAGACCGAGGAGGAGGCTGACCGCTGGTACGAGGATCCCGACCACAACCGGCGGCCGCCCGAGCTGCTGCCACGCGACGAGGTCGCCCGAGCGATCAACAACGAGGTCAAGGAGGGCCGC
>DATDJX010000074.1:0-14979 GCA_036520275.1 Asanoa sp. | reverse complement strand
CCGTCGTGTGGCTGCGGGCGAGATCGACCACGGGTTTGCCGGCCCGGCGGGCCAACGCCCGCGCCCGCTTCACCAGCACCGGATCGAGGTCCAATTTACCCTTCATAGATCGTCTCTCCACGTAGGACGGTGCGGCGGCAGGTGGGGAGCTCCTGCTCGCCGCTCAAGGTGGGCAGTCCGCCGGCGAGATCGCCCGGCACCGACCACACGGCGAACGTTGCCGGCGCGCCCGGCCCGATCGTGCCCTCGTGGTCGCGGTGCACGGCACGCCAGCCGCCCCGCGTGTGTGCGGCGAACGCCGCCCGCACGGTCATCCGGTGTGCCGGGTTGAAGTGGTGGGCCGCCGCGCGGACCGTGCCCCACGGATCCAGCGGCGTCACCGGCGAGTCCGACCCGAACGCGAGCGTCACGCCGATCCCGTGCATCGCCCCGAACGGGTTGGACTCCAGCGCCCGGTCCACGCCCAGCCGCTGCGCATACATCTGGTGCTCGCCGCCCCACAGCCGGTCGAACGCCGGCTGCACGCTCGCCACCACCCCGTACTCCACGAACGCGGCGATCAGCCGCTTGTCGACGATCTCCGCGTGCTCGACGCGGTGTCGGCCGGCACGTACCCGGTCCACGCCGATCGTCTTCGCGGCCGACGCGAAGCCGTCGACGACCGTCGCGACCGCCTCGTCGCCGATCGCGTGGAACCCGCCCTGCATGGCATGCGCCGCACAGTCCAGCAGGTGGTCGCGGGCCTGCGCGGTCGTCACGTACGCGAACCCGCGGCCCTCCGCGTCGCGGTAGGGCTCGGAGAGCCGGGCGGTCTGCGACCCCAGCGCCCCGTCCGCGTACAGGTCGCCGCCGGCGCCGACCGCGCCCAGCTCGCGCGCCTTCGCGGCGGCCATCAGCTCGCCCCAGTAGCCGTACACCTCCGGCAGGCCCTGTCCGGACAGCTTCAGCAGGCCGGTGAAGTCGTCCTCGCTGGACGTGCCCGGCCCGCCGCACTCGCACACCGCGGCGATGCCCAGCGCCGCCGCCCGGCGCAGCGCCACCCGCTGCGCCTCGGCGCGTTGCGCCGCCGACAGCGAGCCCAGCGCCACCTCCCGCACGGCGTGATGGGCCTCTTCGCGCAGCCAACCACCCTCGTCGAAGCCCGGCTCGGTGCGCGCCCCCGGCGCCGCGTCCAGCAGGGCGGTCGAGCACAACGCCGAGTGGACGGACGCCTGCGTCAGGTAGGCAGGGCGGCCGGCCACCGCCCGGTCCAGCTCCGCCGCGGTCGGCTTGCGCCGGTCGGTCCAGGCCGACTCGTCCCAACCGTGCCCGAGCACGACCGCGGCGCCCGGCCGCGCCGCCGCGTGCGCGGCCACCGCGTCGAGCAGTTCCGCCGCCGAACGCACGCCCGACAGGTCCAGACCGTCCAACGCCAACCCGGTGTCGGTGGCGTGCAGGTGCGCGTCCACGAACGCCGGCGTCACCAGCGCACCGTCGAGGTCGACGGTCGTGTCCGCGGACGGCGCCTCGTCGGACGGCCCGAGCCAGTCGACGACACCGTCGCGGACGAGGAGCGCCGACGCGGCGGGGTTCGCCTGGCTGTAGACGCGGCCGTTGCGGTAGAGCGTGCTCGTCATGTCGCCAGTCTGCCCTCGAACAGGGCCCGCACGCCGGGTTCGGCGCGCAGCAGGTCCAGCGCGTACGCGGCGTGCCCGGGCACGTAACCGTTGCCGATGAGCATGGTCACGTCGGCGGCCAGGCCCTCGGCGCCCAGCGCGGCCGCGGCGAAGCTGGTCGCCATCGAGAAGAAGATCACCGTGCCGCCATCCGCCGTGGACAGGATCGCGCCGTGCTCGCAGCCGGGCACGTCGACGCAGACCACGGTGACGTCGGCCGGCCGGCCCAGCGCGGCCGTGACGGCCGACGCCACGGCGACCGGATCGCGGGCGTCGGCGAGCGCGACCTCATCCGCCAGGCCGGCCCCGGCGAGCCGGGCCAGCTCCGCCTCGGTCGGGACGACCCCCACCGTACGGCTGGCGCCCGCCCGCCGCGCCGCGGCCAGCGACAGCGACCCGCTCTTGCCCGCCCCGCCGATCACCACGACGGTCGGCCCGGCATGATCATGGCGTCCGGGATCGTTCCCGGCGTCTTCCGGGACGCCATGATCACGGCTGTGCCGCTCGACGACCCGCCGGGTCAGCGCGGGCGCGCCGCACACGTCGAACACCGCGAGGGCCAGCTGCGGGTCCAGGTCGTCGGGCAGCACCGCCGCGATCGAACGGGCGAACAGGATCGCGTGGCCGGCGGCCGGCACCTGCTCGCTGCGCCCGTCCCACCCGGCGAGCCCGTCGGTGATCTCCAGCGGGGTCAGCGTGAGCGACACCAGCGTGGCCACCCGGTCGCCCGGCTCCAGCCCGAGCGGCGAAGCCGGCCCCACCTCGTCGACGACGCCGATCAGCATGCCGCCGGAGCCGGTCACCGGGTTCTGCATCTTGCCGCGGCTCCCGACGATGTCCAGCACCTCGGCGCGGACCGCCGCGCCGTCGCCGCCGTGCTTCTCGGCGAGCTGCCGGAAACTCGCCGCGTCCAGATTCAGCCGCTCCACCCGGATGCGTACCTCGTCCGGCCCGACCGCGGCGCGGTTGTCCAGCGTCGTCGCGGCCTGGGGCAGAACACCCTCGGGCGAAATCACGCGGTGCAGGCCAACCGGCGAGGACATATCGGACGCTCCTTGCGTGCGCTCCGGGAAAACTTCCGGCAGAATAGTTGGTTGGCAGGAGATTTTCCAGTAACGTCTGCTGATCTGCGCAGGCCTTACCCCCGAGCACGAGGAGGTGCACGTGACGCAGGCCGAACCGGTCCAGGCCATTCCTCAGCCCCGACCTACCGCCGAGGCAACCACGCTGGCCGGCCAGCCGTACGAATACCGACGCCGGCGGCTGGTCGAGCCCGACTGGACCCGCTTCCCCGGCTGGGCGCACGTCACCCGTGACCAGTGGGAGTCGGCACAGTGGCAACGCGTGCACTGCGTCAAGAACGCCAAGCAGCTGCGCGCCGTCCTCGGCGACCTCGTCGACGAGACCTTCTACGCCGACCTCGCCGACGACCAGGCCACCACCGCGACGATGTCCATGCTGGTCCCCCCGCAGATGATCAACACCATGGTGCCGGACGCCCCGGTCAGCACCGAGGCCTTCTACACCGACCCGGTCCGGCGCTACATGATCCCGGTAGCGTCCGACCGCCGCACCGACTGGCCGTCCCACCCCTACGCCGCCCGCGACTCCCTGCACGAGCACGACATGTGGGTGGCCGAGGGTCTCACCCACCGTTACCCGACCAAGGTCCTCGCCGAGCTGCTGGCCACCTGCCCCCAGTACTGCGGGCACTGCACCCGCATGGACCTCGTCGGCAACTCCACCCCGGCCGTCGACAAGCTCAAGCTCACGCTCAAGCCGGTCGACCGCTACGAGGCGCACATCTCGTACCTTCGCAGCCACCCGGGCGTCCGCGACGTCGTGGTCTCCGGCGGCGACGTGGCCAACGTCCCCTGGAAGAACCTCGAGAACTACCTCATGGGGCTGCTCGGGATCGAGACGATCCGCGACATCCGGCTCGCCACCAAGGCGCTCATGGGTCTCCCGCAGCACTGGCTGCAGCCCGACGTCGTCGAAGGCCTCGAGCGGGTCGCCCGCACCGCCGCCCGCCGCGGCGTCAACCTGGCCATTCACACCCACGTCAACCACGCCCAGTCGCTCACCCCGCTCGTCGCCCGAGCGGCGCAGACCGCGCTCGAGGTCGGCGTCCGGGACGTACGCAACCAGGGCGTGCTGATGCGCGGCGTCAACGCCACCTCGACCGACCTGCTCGATCTGTGCTTCGCGCTGCAGGGCGAGGCCGGCATCCTGCCCTACTACTTCTACATGTGCGACATGATCCCCGGCGCCGAGCACTGGCGGGTCTCCGTCGCCACCGCGCAGCAGCTGCAGCACGACCTGATGGGCTACCTGCCCGGCTACGCGACCCCGCGGATCGTGTGCGACGTCCCGTTCGTCGGCAAGCGGTGGGTGCACATGGTCACCGACTACGACCGCGAGCGCGGCATCTCGTACTGGACCAAGAACTACCGCACCTCCATCGAGGCGGCCGACGGGGAGGCGCTGTCGAAGCGCCACCCCTATTACGACCCCATCGACACCCTGCCCGACGCCGGCAGGGCCTGGTGGACGGCGCAGGCCTGACCGACGCGACGGTGCCCCCGGGATAGTCCCCGGGGGCACCGTCGTTATCGGTTCAGTTGTCGAACGCGTCCCTGATGTCGCGCCCGGCGTCCTTGACATGCTCGCCGGCCTGCTTGGTGTTGGCGGAGGCCTGGTCGGCCATGCCCTCGCCCTCGAGGCGCTCGTTGTCTGTCGCGTCGCCGAACTTCTCCTTGGCCTTGCCCTTGAGCTCTTCGGCTTCGTTCGAGACCTTGTCGGTGAAGCTCATCGTCACTCCTCGTCCAGATCGTTCGCGTCGGACAACTATTTGCTTGCCCCGCCGCGGACGGCCCGAAACCTGTCCTGCGTCAGCACGTCCGCCAGCCGGGGAAGGAAGAACTCCCACCCCTGGCGGTGACTCTCCGCGTCTTCGCGGTCGAGCTCGCCGGTGTCGTACGGGCCGTGGTCGAGCCGCACCAGGCAGCCGCCGTCGGCCGGCTCGGCCCGCACCGACACCCGGCGCCGCGGCAGGTCGGGCCGATGGTCCCAGGCCCAGGTGAAGGCGAACAACCCGTGCCGGGCGTCCAAGGCGAGCACGGTGCCGCGCATCGTCTGGTCGAGCCCCTCGAACCGGGCGACGTACGGGCCGCCGGCGTAGGGCACGCCCGCGAGCTCGGCGCCCCACCAGCGGCGGACCAGCCCCGGCGCGACGAAGGCCGCCACCACGTCGGCGGGCTTCGCCGCGGCGAGGCGGGTCGTGATGCGCAGCCACCCCGCCCCGTCCGGCATCGACACGTCGAGCTCACCGGGCACGCGCCCGATTGTGCCAGTCACGTCACATCCCGTACATCGTCCTAGGGCGCTAGGCGGCCAGCCGGCGGCCTCGACCGGAGGGGTCCCAGGGCGGGAGGAGGAAGGTCTGGGGACCCGGGCGATGCGGCATCACCCGCGGACACGATGTACTGAACGGCATGGCGGAGATCGTCCTCATCCGGCACGGGCAGACCGAGTGGAGCGCGGCCGGCAAACACACCTCCTACACCGATGTCGACCTCACCCCCACCGGCGAGGAGCAGGCCGAGGCCCTCGGCGAGCGGCTCCGGGACCGCGCCTTCGCCGCGGTCGTCGCGAGCCCCCGCAAGCGGGCGGTGCGCACCGCCGAGCTCGCCGGCCTCCGCGTCACCGAGACCGACGAGGATCTGGTGGAGTGGAACTACGGGCGGTACGAGGGGATCACCACCGCCGAGATCCGCAAGACCGACCCGGACTGGAGCCTGTGGACGGACGGCGCGCCGGGCGGCGAGTCGCCCGAGCAGGTCGGCGCGCGGGTCGACCGGGTGCTCGCCACGGCGCGCCGCTACCTGCGCCGGGGCGACGTGGCGCTGGTCGGCCACGGGCACTGCCTGCGCGTCGTCGGCGCCCGCTGGATCGGCCTGGCCGCTGACGCGGGCGGCCTGCTCAGGCTGGACACCGCGACGCTGTCCGCGCTCGGCCACGAGCACGGGCGCGAGGTCATTCTGGAATGGAACGCGGGCCGCTGATCTTCGGCGGCCGGCCCTCGTACGGCGTGGACAGCACCACGGTCGTCCGGTGTGTGACGTTGGCCTTCGTCCGGATCTCTTGCAGCACCCGCTCCAGGCCGGCCGGGCCGGCCACCCGCACCACGAGCAGGTAGAAGTCCTCCCCCGCTACCGAGTAGCAGGACTCGATCTCAGGGATGTCGGCCAGCCGCTCGGGCGCGTCATCCGGCTGCGACGGGTCGAACGGACGGATCGCCACGAACGCGGTCAGCGGCAGGTCGATGGCGTCGAAGTCCAGGCGGGCCACGTACCCCCTGATCACCCCGCGCTGTTCGAGGCGGCGCACCCGCTGGTGCGCCGCGGAAACGGACAGTCCGACCCTTTCGGCCAGGTCCGTGTAGGACTGCCGGCCGTCGGCGGACAATGCCTCGAGGATCGCGCGGTCGATCTCCTCCACGCGGAAAACGTACCGGCAGAATCGCACCCGAGCGATGTCGATCCCCGGACCCGACGATCCCCCGGCGGGCTACCGGGTCAACGCGCGGGAGATGACCAGCCGCTGGATCTGGTTGGTGCCTTCGACGATCTGCAGCACCTTCGCCTCCCGCATGTAGCGCTCGACGGGATGGTCGGCCACGTAGCCGTACCCGCCCAGCACCTGGACCGCGTCGGTGGTCACCCGCATCGCCATGTCGGTGGCGAACAGCTTGGCCTTGGCCGCCTCGGTCGAGTATGGCCGGCCGGCGTCGCGCAGCCGGGCGGCGGCCAGCGTGAGCGCGCGGGCGGCGGAGACCTGGGTGGCCATGTCGGCGAGCATGAAGCCGATGCCCTGGAACGCGGCGATCGGGCGACCGAACTGCTCGCGCTCGCGGGCATAGGCGGCCGCGTAGGCGGTCGCGGCCTGGGCCAGGCCGACCGCGCACGCGGCGATCCCCAGCCGGCCGGAGTCGAGCGCCTGCATGGCGATCCGGAAGCCGACGCCTTCCTCGCCGACGAGCCGCTCGGCCGGCACCCGGGCACCGTCGAACGCGATCTGCGCCACCGGGGAGGAACGCAGCCCCATCGTGCGCTCCGGCGCCTGCGGCACGATGCCGGGCGTGGCGGCGTCGGCGAGCAGGCAGGAGATGCCGGCCGCGCCCGGGCCGCCCGTGCGGCAGAAGATCTCGTAGAAGTCGGCCCGGCCGGCGTGGGTGATCCACGCCTTGGTGCCGGTGACCACATAGGACTCCCCGTCGCGGACCGCCTTGGTGGTCAGCGCGCCCGCGTCGGAGCCGCCCTGCGGCTCGGACAGGCAGTAGGCGCCGAGCAGCTCGCCGCCGAGCATGTCGGGCAGCTGCTTGCGTAGCTGCTCGGAGCCGTACGCGGCGACCGGGAAGCAGGCGAGCGTGTGCACGCTGACCGCCTCGGCCACCGCCAGCCACCGGCTGGCCAGCACCTCGAGCACCTGCAGGTAGACCTCGTACGGCTGGCCGGCGCCGCCGTCGTCCTCCGGGTAGGGCAGGCCGAGCAGACCGGCCCGGCCGAGCGTGCGGATGACCTCGCGCGGGAACTGGCCCCGCGCCTCGAAGTCGGCGACCCGCGGCGCCAGCTCGCGGTCGGCGAGCTCGGTGGCGAGGTCGACGAGGTCGTGCGCCTCCTCGCTCGGCAGCAGACGGTCCACAGTGGTCATAGTCGACGCAGCTCCGTCGGGATCGTGTTGAGCCGTTCGACGCCGTCCGTCGTGCAGACGACGATGTCTTCGATGCGGGCGCCATGTCGCCCGGCGAGATAGATGCCCGGCTCGACCGAGAAGGTCATCCCGGGCTCGAGCGGCAGCGGGTTGCCGGCGACGAGGTACGGGTCCTCGTGGCCGTCCAAGCCGATGCCGTGCCCGGTGCGGTGCAGGAACGCCGGCCCGTACCCGGCCTCGGTGATGGGCTCCCGGGCCGCCGCGTCGACGGCCGCGCAGCTGACGCCCGGCGACACCGCGCCGACGGCCGCCCGTTGCGCGGCGTGCAGCACGGCGTAGTAGGCCCCGAAGTCGGCCGGCGGCTCGCCGACCACGTACGTGCGGGTCGAGTCGGAGCGGTAACCCGACGGCATCGTGCCGCCGATGTCGACCACCACCGGCTCGCCGGCGCCGATCACCCGCGCCGAGGTCTCGTGGTGCGGGCTCGCCCCGTCGGGGCCGGCCGCGACGATGACGAAGTCGACGGTGGCGTGCCCGGCGGCGCGGATCGCGTAGCCGATGTCCGCGCCGACGTCGGCCTCGGTCCGCCCGGGGCGCAGCCAGTCACCCATCGCCTCGTGAACCGCGTCGATGGCGCGCCCGGCCTCGCGCAGCGCCGCCACCTCCGCCGGCGACTTGCGCATCCGCAGCTCGCGCAGCACCGGTCCGGCCAGCTCCTGCCGGGTGCCGGGCAGCGCCGCGCGCAGCGCGAGCACATGCTGCGCCCACATCCGGTCGGCGACGCCGACCGCGCCCGGCCGCCCGCCGAGGGCGGCGACGACCAGTGGGTACGGGTCCGAGCCGTCCGGGTGCTCGACGATGGTGATTCCCCTCGTGGCGGCCTCCGCGGCGGGCCGCTCGAGGGTGGGCACGATCAGGGTGGGCCCGCCGTCGGCGGGCAGCACGAGGCAGGTGAGCCGCTCCAGCGGCATCGCCTGATAGCCGGTGAGGTAGCGCAGGTCGGAGCCGGGCGTCAGGAGCAGGGCGTCGAGCCCCGCGACGGCGGTGGCCGCCTGGGCGGCGCGCAGTCGGGTCGGCGGGTACAGCTCCGCGTCGAGCACGCCCCTAGCTTAACGGTCGTTCGGGCCGGGCCGGTCCCGTCCCGCGGGCCGGGCGGGTACGGCACGTCGGCGAGCGTGGATCCGCCCGGCGCACGGTCGGTGGGACGCCGTGCCCGGTCCGGAGGGCGAGCGCGCGCGTAGACCGTTGCGCTCGTCACCCCGCCGGCCGATGCGCCGATGGGACGATCACGCGATGGCCGCCGACGTCAGCCGCCGAGTTCTGGTCGGTCGTCGCGGCCACCACGACCGGGCCGTTTCCCGGCCGGCGTGCGCGGCCGGATCGTCGCGCGCTTCTCCATCGGTCCGGCGCTCGCCCCGGCGGTCGGCGTGCCCGCCGCGACTTGGCTCGGCCAGCGGGCCGGCTGGCGGACGGCGTTCGCGGCGACCGCCGGCGCCGCCCTGCTGACCGCCGTGGCGGTGGTCGCGCTCCCGCCCTCCTACCCGCCGGCCGTCGGCGGCGCCGCCCGCGGCACGGCCCCCGACCGGCGCCGCTCCAGCACGCTGCTGCTGGCCACCGCGGTCGGGGTGGGCGGCTTGCGCACCCTGCCAGACGTACGTGACGGCGTTCCTGCTCGACGTCAGCGGCTTCGCACCGGCCGCGCCGGCGCCGCTGCTGTTCGTCTCCGGCGCCGCCGGGGTGGTGGTACCGCCGCCCGTCGGCCGGTTCCTCGACGCCCGTCCGGTGGGCGCGCTGCGCGTCCTCGGGCTGCCGAGCGGGCCCGGACCCTGCGGCTCGCGCCCGGTAGCACCGACCTCGCGTCGGCGGGCACCAGCGCGGCCTTCACCGCGGGCATCGCCGCCGGGTCGGCGCTGGGCGGCGCCCTGCTGCCGGCGTACGGGCCGCGCGGACCGGGCGGTGGCCGGCGGCCTGCTTACCGCAGCGGCGCTGGCCGTGCTGCTCGCCGACCGGAAACCCCCCACCTGCGAGGCGCCCCGCACCGCACGCCGCCGCCGTGGGAGGCTGGGACGGTGACGAAACGACCACTGCTGCTCGTTGACGCGCCCAGCCTGTACTTCCGGGCCTACTTCGGCATCCCGGAATCGGCGGCTCGCGCGCCCGACGGCAGCCCGGTCAACGCCGTGCGCGGCTTCCTCGACATGGTCGCCCAGCTGATCCGCACCCGGCGGCCCGACCGGCTGGTCTGCGCCCTCGACTACGACTGGCGCCCGGCCTGGCGGGTCCGGCTGATCCCCTCGTACAAGGCACACCGGCTGGCGCCGGGCGGCGGCCCGAGCACCGAGGTGGTCCCGGAGAACCTCGAGGCGCAGGTGCCGCTGATCCTGGACGTGCTCGGCGCGGTCGGCATCACCGCGGTCGGCGCGAAGGGCTACGAGGCCGACGACGTGCTCGGCACGCTCGCGCACACCGAACCCGGGCCGGTCGAGGTCGCCTCCGGGGACCGCGACCTGTTCCAGCTGATCGACGACGCCAAACCGGTGCGGTTGCTGTACTGCGGCCGCGGCGTCGGCAAGCTCGAGGACTGCGACGACGCGGCCGTCCGGGCCAAGTACGGCGTCCCGGCCGCCGGGTACGCCGACTTCGCGGCGCTGCGCGGCGACCCGAGCGACGGCCTGCCCGGCGTGGCCGGCGTCGGCGAGAAGACCGCCGCGCGGCTGATCGACCGGTACGGCGGCCTCGACGGCCTGCTCTCCGCCCTCGACGACCCGAAGTCGGGATTCGCACCCGGGCTGCGCGCCAAGCTCGTCGCCGCCCGCGCTTACCTCGCGGTGGCGCCGACCGTCGTGCGGGTGGCGCTGGACGTGCCGCTGTCCGGTGTGCACACCGCGCTGCCGCCGGCGCCGGCCGACGGGGAGCGGCTCCTGGCACTGGCCGAGAAGTGGAACGTCGCGGGGCCCTGCCGCCGCCTCGTCGACGCCATCACCGCCGTCTCCTGACGCGGCCGCGCGCGACGGCGGTGTGACGGCCTAGCGACGGAGCTGGTCCCGGCCGACGAACGAGGTGGGTCTGCGGGGGACGCCGGGCCGGCCCGGCTGGGCAGGCGAGGTGGGAGCTGCCGTCCGGCCGGCGATCCGCGCGTTCACGTACGCCGCGCCCAGCCGGTCCTCCTCGGTCGGCGCGGCCAGCACGGCGTAGATGAGGGCGACGACGACACAGATCACGGCCAGGACGATCGGCAGCAGCAGGGTTGCGGCCCGCGCGCCGCTGACCGGGCGGGGCGTGGCGTCGAGGTGCACGGCCATCGCGGCCATGCCGGTGAAGTGCATGCCGTTGACGGCGACGCCCATGACCAGCGCGGAGCCGATGATGGCCAACGAGCCCCGCACGTTGACGGTGAGCCACAGCGCGACGCTCGCGGCGACGACCGCGATCACGATCGACGCGACGAACAGGCGACGGTCGTAGGTGACGTGGCCGTTGAGCCGCATCGCCGCCATGCCCGTGTAGTGCATGGCCGCGACGCCGAGGCCGGTCAGCATGCCGCCGATGGCCACCTTCCACAGGGCCGGCCGGCCGAGGTTGGCCAGGAACAGCCCGATGCCGACGACGACGATCGCGATCAGCGCGCTGGCGGCGGTGGTCGGCACGTCGTAGCGGATCTGCGAGCCCACCACGCCGAAGCCGAGCATGGCCATGAAGTGCATGGTCCAGATGCCCGTGCCGCCGATCGCCCAGGCGGCGAGGATGAGCCACCACGCGCGCCGGCCGGGGGTGTGCGCCTGGCGGGTGCGCACGGCGCAGGTCAGCCCCAGCAGCGAGCCGAGCACCGACAGCGCGTAGCTCAGGGTAGGGGTGATCCACCCGTACTCGAAGTGATGGATCTCCGCCATGCCGCCGCTCCCCCGGGTCCGGACGAATCCGCATGAAGGATCTTCCGCACCGCGCCGGCGAATTGCAAATCACGCTCGCGGACCGTCCCGTGGCTCGCCAGGGTCAGGCGACCGCGTTGTAGGCGAGGACGCCCCGGTTGATGGCCGCGACGGCCTGCCTCGCGGTGGTGCGCAGCTTCGGCGCCGCGCCGCCCGAGTCGGCGAGCTGGCCGAGCAGGTCGACCACCTGGCGGGCCCACCGGACGAAGTCGCCGGCCGGCATCTCGCCGTCGAGGTTGTGGCCGCTCGCCAGCACCTTGGCCAGCGCCTCGCCGCGGGCCCAGCGCAGGATCGGCCAGACGAAACCGAGGTCGGGCTCGCGGGTGCGCTCCACGCCGCGCGACGCCTCCTCGGCCTCGAGGTCGGCCCACAGCTTGAGCGTCGCGTCGATCGCGTCGGCGACCGGGCCGCGCGGGACCGACGCCCGCTCCTCGCCCTCCCGGCGGGCCTCGTAGACCACGACCGAGACGGCGGCGGCGAGCTCCTCGGGCGCCAGCGCGTCCCAGACCCCTCGGCGCAGGCATTCGGCGACCAGCAGGTCGGCCTCCGTCCAGATCCGGCCGAGCGTCCGGCCGGCGTCGGTGACCTCGCCCACACCGCTCAGGTAGCCCCGGCTGGCGAGCAGCCCGCAGACCCGGTCGAACGTGCGGGCCAGCGAACCGGTGCGGCTGGCCACCCGCTGCCGCAGCTCGTCGGTGTCGCGGCGCAGCCGCCAGCGCCGCTCGGCCCACCGGGCGTGCTCCTCCCGCTCCGGGCAGGAGTGGCACGGGTGGCGGCGCAGCTGCTCGCGCAGCTCGGTCAGGCGCTTGTCGTCGGCGCCGGCGCCGCCGCGGCGGCCGCGCCGGCTATGCCGGTCGATGCCGGTGCCGCTGACCGCGGCGGCGAGGTCGCGGCGGGCCGCCGGCGAGCGGTGGTTGAAGTGCTTGGGCACCCGGATGCGGGTCAGCACCTCGGCCGGGGAGGTGAAGTCGGCGGAGGTGATCCGGCCGGCCCAGCGGTCCTGGGTCAGCACCAGCGGCCGCGGCTCGCCGAACCCGTCGGCGCCCGGGTCGAGTACCACCGCGAGGCCGGCCCGGCGGCCCGCCGGGACCCGGATGACGTCGCCGACCCGCAGCCTCTCCAGCGACCTGACCGCGGCCGCTCGGCGCTGGGTCTGCCCCTGGCGGGCGATCACGCGCTCCCGGTCGGCGATCGCCATCCGGATCGCGAAGTACTCGTCGAAGTCGCCGTGGTGGCAGGTGGCCTCCTCGCCGTACGCGGCGGTGGTCTCCTCGTTGCGCTGCACCTGCTTCGCGAGGCCGACCACCGACCGGTCCGCTTGGAACTGGGCGAAGGACGCCTCCAGCAGCGCGCGGGCGCGCTCCGCACCCACCGTGCCCACCAGGTTGACGGCCATGTTGTACGACGGCCGGAAGCTCGACTTGAGCGGGTAGGTGCGGGTGGATGCCAGCCCCGCCACGTGGCGGGAGTCGACCTCCGGCGACCACACCACGACCGCGTGGCCCTCGACGTCGATGCCCCGCCGGCCGGCCCGTCCGGTCAGCTGGGTGTACTCCCCTGGCGTCAGGTCGACGTGCGCCTCGCCGTTGAACTTGACCAGCCGCTCCAGCACGACGCAGCGCGCCGGCATGTTGATGCCCAGCGCGAGCGTCTCGGTGGCGAACACCGCCTTGACCAGCCCGCGGACGAACAGCTCCTCGACGACCTCCTTGAACGCCGGGAGCATCCCGGCGTGGTGGGCGGCGAGGCCGCGCTCGAGGCCGTCGAGCCACTCGTAGTAGCCCAGCACGGACAGGTCCTCGCCGGGGATCGCGGTGATCCGCGACTCGACCACCTGGCGGATCTCCGTACGCTCGTCGGGCGTGGTCAGCCGCAGGCCGGCGGCGAGGCACTGCTGGACCGCGGCGTCGCAGCCGGCCCGGCTGAAGATGAACAGGATCGCCGGCAGCAGCCCCTCCCGGTCGAGGCGCTCGACCACCTCGGCGCGCAGCGGGCCCTTCCAGCGCGGGCCGCGGCCCGCGCGGCCCCAGCCGTGGGCGCCGCCGCCCAGCTCCAAGCGGCGCAGCATCTCCCGGCTGTAGCGCAGCAGCTCGGGGTGGACATCGTGCTTGCGGGCGGCGTCGGCGTCGTGGAACAGGTCGAACATCCGCCGCCCGACGAGCATGTGCTGCCACAGCGGCACCGGCCGGTGCTCGCTCACCACGACCTCGGTGTGGCCGCGCACGGTGACCAGCCAGTCGGCGAACTCCTCGGCGTTGGACACCGTCGCCGACAGCGAGACGAGCGTCACCGACGCCGGCAGGTGGATGATCACCTCTTCCCACACCGCACCGCGGAACCGGTCGGCGAGGTAATGCACCTCGTCCATCACGACGTACGCGAGGCCGTGCAGCGCCGACGACCCGGCGTAGAGCATGTTGCGCAGCACCTCGGTGGTCATCACCACCACGGGGGCGTCGCCGTTGATCGAGTTGTCGCCGGTGAGGAGGCCGACGTTGTCGGCGCCGTGCCGGTCCACAAGGTCGTGGTACTTCTGGTTGGACAGCGCCTTGATCGGGGTCGTGTAGAAGCACTTGGCCTGGGGACCGCCGCTGCGCGCCCGGCGCAGCGCGAGGTGGACGGCGAACTCGCCGACCACGGTCTTGCCGGCGCCGGTAGGCGCGCAGACCAGCACGCCGCTGCCCTGCTCCAGGGATTCGCACGCCTCACGCTGGAAGTCGTCGAGGTCGAACCCGACGCCCGCCGCGAACTCCTCGAGCGCGGGGAACGCGGCGGCCCGCTCGGCCCGGCGGCGCGCGGCGACGTACCGCTCGGCGGGGCTCGACATACCGCAAGATTAGTCCGCGCCCGCCGCGCCGAGCCGCGCAGCGGTTGTCCGGGCGCGGCGACCCCGCTCGGTATGGTCGCGGTGATGCCCGCGCACGGTTCCCACCGGCCCGCCCAGGCCGTGCTGTTCGACTTCCACGGCACCCTCGCGCAGGTGGAGGACCCGGTCGCCTGGGTGCTCGCCGCGGCCCGGTCCCGCGGATCACCGCTGTCCCGGATCCGGGCCACCGGCCTCGCCGACCGGCTGGTGACCGCCGGCCGGGCCGGCGGGCCGCTGCCCGGCCGGGTGCCGGTCCATCTTGCCCAGGCGTGGGCCGACCGCGACCTGCGGGCCGACGCGCACCGGGCGGCGTACACCGGGCTCGCGGCGACCGTCGACCAGGGCCTGGCGGAGGCGCTGTACGCGCGCGTGACGCGTCCGGAGGGCTGGGCCCTCTACGCGGACACGGCGTGCGCGCTGCGCGCCCTACGGGCCGCCGGCGTGCCGGTGGCGGTGGTCTCCAACATCGGCTTCGACCTGCGGCCCCTGTTCGCCGCGTGGGACCTCACCGGCCTGGTCGACGCGTTCGTGCTCTCGTACGAGGTGGGCCGTTGCAAGCCCGACCCGGCGATCTTCGCTTTGGCGTGCGACGCGCTGGGCGTGGCACCGGCCCGGGCGCTGATGGTCGGCGACACGCCGGCGGACGCGGGCGCGGTGGCGGCGGGCTGCGCGACGCTCGTCCTGCCCGCCGCCCCGCCCGGCGGCGTCAACTGCCTCGCCGCGGCGGTGACGCTCGCTGGCGTTTGACCCCCGCGATCTTGTACGGGTGGCCCCTTTTTGGGGGCCTTTGTCGGTGATGCGCGGGCCACCCGTACAA
>DATDJX010000073.1:0-11987 GCA_036520275.1 Asanoa sp. | reverse complement strand
GGCTGCCGAGCGGCCGTGGCGGGATCATGGATGCGCAGGCGTACACACCGCGTGGGCGCACGGTCCGCGACATGCCGCCGGCGAGCCGTACTCGGGCGCGGGCCGAGCCGGCCACGACCCGCAGGCGGCCCGCGGAGCCGGCCACGACCCGCAAGCGGCCCGCGCTGACCGTCGTCGACGGCGGCCGGCCCGACCGGGACGCCCCGCCGCGCCGCGGGGGCGCCCGGACATCCGGCGCGACGCCCGCTCGGACATCCGCCTCGGGGTCGGGCCGGCGGCCGCCACGGACGGCTCCCGGCCGGACGACGAAGGGGCTACCCGTTCCGCGCCGGCCGCCCGCGCCGCCCGCGCTCGCCGACCCCCGGCGCCGGCTGCGGCTGGGCGGTTTCCTCGCCCTGGCCCTGTTCGCGGGCATCGCCATCCGGCTGGTGTCGCTGCAGATCGCGCCGACGCCGGCGTACGCGGGCGGCGGTGTGGACGACCGCCTGCGCACGGTCACGCTCTTCGCCGATCGCGGCGCCATCCTCGATCGCTCCGGCGCGACGCTCGCGCACAGCGTCGAGGCCCGCTACGTGTTCGCCGACCCCGAGCTCGTCGACGACCGTACGAGGACCGCCGCGGCGCTGTCGCCGCTGCTCGGCGTGGCCAGGTCGACGCTCGAGGAGAAGATGAGGCCGCGGATGCTGCCCGGCGGCGGGCCGTCCCGGTTCGAATGGCTGGCCCGCAGGGTGCCCGTCGACACCGCGCGCCGGGTGACCGCGCTCAACCTCGCCGGCATCGGCGTCGAGCGCGACGAGGACCGCGAGGCACCCGGCGCCGACCTCGCTGCCAACCTCATCGGGATCACCGGCGAGGACGGCTCCGGCCTCGAGGGCCTCGAGGCCAAGTACGACCAACTGCTGCGCGGCGTCAACGGCAAGCACACGTTCGAGGCCGGCCAGGGCATGCTCGACACGGCCATCCCCGGCGGCTACGACCAGCTCACGCCGGCCCAGCCGGGCAGCTCACTGGAGCTGACCGTCGACCGCGACCTGCAGTTCGAGGCGCAGCGGATCCTGAGCGGGATGATGCAGAACCGCAAGGGCTCCGTCGGGGCGGCGATCGTGATCGACGTCAAGACCGGCGAGGTGCTGGCGCAGGCCAGCCACCCGACGTTCGACGTCGGCGACTGGCAGGGCTACCCGCCCAGCGACCGGCAGGACGCCGCGACCGGCTTCGTCGTCGACCCGGGCTCGGTGCACAAGGCGATCGTGTTCGGCGCCGGGCTGCAGGAGGGCGTAATCACGCCGAAGACGACGTTCACGGTGCCCAACACGGTCACCAAGGCCGACGTGACCTTCGCGGACACCCACCCGGCCAACGGGCGGCGGATATCGATGCCGGCCGCGCTGGCGTACTCGTCGAACGTCACCACGATCAAGATCGCAGACCTGCTCGGGGCCCAGCGGCTGCACGACTACCAGGTCAAGTTCGGCCTCGGCAGGGCGACCGGGGAGGGGATGCCCGGCGAGGCGGCGGGTCGGGTGCTGGAACCGTCGCAGTGGAGTGGCTCGTCGTACGGGGCGATCCCGATCGGCCACAGCGTCGACGTGACCCCGCTGCAGATGGCCTCGGTGTATGCGGCCATCGCGAACAACGGCACCTGGCTGCAGCCGCACCTGGTCAAGGCCACGATCGCGGGCGACGGTACGCGCATCCCCGCGGCCGCGCCGCAGACCCGCGTGGTGCTCAGTCCCAGGCACGCGGCGCAGCTGCGCACGCTGCTCGAGGCGGTCACGACGATGGACGGCGCGACCGGCACGGCGGCGGCGATCAAGGGCTACCGGGTGGCCGGTAAGACGGGCACCGGGAAGCGCATCGTCGACGGCCAGTACGTCCCCGGTGACGTGGCGTCCTTCGTCGGCATGTCGCCGGCGGAGAACCCGCGCTACGTGGTCGCCGTCTTCGCACACACGCCGGCCGGCGAGGGCGGCGACGTGGCCGCCCCGGCATTCCACCAGATCATGCAGTACACGCTGCGCCACTACCGGACGCCGCCGAGCACCGCGAAGTCGCCCAGGTTCGTGGCGTTCCCGTAGGCCGCCGGGGTTTGGGCGGGCGTGGGTGTGCGGCGGCTCGGCGTGAACGGGGTAGGGTCTACCGCCGTGCCCGGCAATCCCCGCCCCCGCTCCGTCGCCCCCGTCCGGCTCGGCGATCTGGTGGCGCTCGTGCCGGCGGCCGCGCTCGCCTCCCCGGGCGGCTCCGCAGGCTCTGCCGGTGGTGCCGGATCTGCCGGCGATCGGGCCGTCACGGGCGTCACCCACGCCAGCGGCGGGGTGCGGCCGGGCGACCTGTACGCCGCGCTGCCCGGCGCTCGCCGCCACGGTGCCGAGTTCGTCCCGGACGCGGCCGCCGCGGGAGCCGTCGCGGTGTTGACCGACGGGGCCGGCGCCGCCGCCGCCGCGGCGGCCGGGCTGCCGGCGATCGTGGTCGAGGACCCGCGCGAGGCGCTGGGCCCGGTCGCGTCCGCCGTCTACGGCGACCCGACGGCCGGTCTGGTCGTCATCGGGATCACGGGCACGGCCGGCAAGACGTCGACGGCGTACCTGGTGGAGTCCGGGCTGCGGGCCGCCGGCCACGTGACCGGCCTGATCGGCACCGTCGAGACGCGGCTCGGCGGCCTGGTCGTCGACAGCGTCCGGACCACCCCCGAGGCGACCGACCTGCACGCGCTGCTCGCCGCGGCGTCCGAGCGGGACGTCACCGCGGTGGTGATGGAGGTGTCCAGCCACGCCCTCGCGATGGGACGGGTCGGCGGGGTGCGGTTCACCGTCTGCGGCTACACCAACTTCGGACAGGACCACCTCGACTTCCACCCGTCCGTGGCGGACTACTTCGCGGCGAAGGCCAAACTCTTCGACGGTCGGTGCGACGTCGAGGTGCTCAACCTCGATGACGCGGCTCTGGCGCCGCTGCGCAAACCGGCGACGATCACGTACTCCGCCGCCGGCGACCCGGCCGCGTCGTGGTGGGCCTCGTCGGTCGGCGGCGCCGGCTACACGCAGACGTTCGTCGCGCACGGACCCGACGGCATCGTGGTGGACGGCGGGGTGGCGCTGCCCGGCCGGCACAACATCGCCAACGCGCTGCTCGCCATCGCCGTCCTGACCGCACCCGGCGTCGACGTCGCTCCGGCCGTCGCCGCCAACGGCGTGGCCGCCTGTACCGGCGTGCCCGGGCGACTCGAGCTCGTTCCCGCACCCGGGCCCGTGCTCGGCATCGTGGACTACGCGCACAAGCCGGACGCGATCGTCGCCGCTCTGCTCGCCCTGCACTCCCAGGCCGCCGCCCGCGGCGGCAAGGTGGTCTGCGTGATCGGTGCCGGGGGCGACCGCGACGTCGGCAAGCGCCCGCTGATGGGCGCGGCCGCTGCCGGCGGAGCCGACGTGGTCCTCGTCACCGACGACAACCCGCGCACCGAGGATCCTGCCCGGATCCGCCATGACGTGCTGCGCGGCGCCGCCGCGGCGGCGGCCGGGAGGCCCGGCGTGACCGTGCTGGAGGTGGGCGGCCGGCGGGCGGCGATCGACGAGGCCGTCCGGCTGGCCGGCCCGGGCGACGTGATCGCCGTGCTGGGCAAGGGTCACGAACGCGGGCAGGAGGTGGCCGGGGTGGTGCACCCGTTCGACGACCGGGTGGAGCTGGCGGCGGCCCTGCGTGCCCGGTACGGCAACCTGGTCGGTCAGCGGTGATCCCGCTCAGCCTGGGCGAGATCGCAAGGGTGGTCTCGGGGCAGGTCGCCGACGCGGACCGGTCCGTCCTGGTCACCGGCGGGGTGGAGTTCGACTCCCGCAAGATCGGCCCGGGTGGCCTGTTCGTGGCGTTCGTGGGGGAGAAGGCCGACGGGCACGACTTCGCGCCGGCCGCCGTCGCCGCGGGAGCGGTCGGGGTACTCGGCTCGCGCCCCGTCGCCGGCGTGCCCACCGTGGTCGTCGCCGATCCGCTCGCAGCGCTGGCAGCGCTCGCCCGCTCCGTGGTCGAGCGGCTCCCGGACCTCACCGTGATCGGCCTGACCGGCTCGTCCGGCAAGACCACCACCAAGGACCTCGTCGCGCAGCTGTGTTCCCGACTCGGGCCCACGGTCGCGCCGGGTGGGTCGTTCAACAACGAGCTCGGCCACCCGTACACGGTGCTGCGGGCCGACCGGGCGACCCGCTTCCTGGTCCTCGAGATGGGCGCCCGCCGCCCCGGCCACCTGCGCTACCTCGCCGGCATCGCGCCGCCGCGCATCGGCGTCGTGCTCAACGTCGGCGTCGCGCACATCGGCGAGTTCGGTTCGGTCGAGGCCATCGCGCAGGCCAAGAGCGAGCTGCCCGAGGCGGTGTCGCCCGACGGCCTGGTCGTGCTCAACGCCGACGACCCGCGGGTACGGGCGATGGCGGTGCGCACCCAGGCCCGGGTCGCGCTGGTCGGCGAGGCGGCCGACGCCAACCTGCGCGCCGAGGACGTGACACTCGACGAGCGGGGCCGGGCCTCGTACACGCTGGTCGTGCGCAACGGCTCCGCGCGGGTGACGCTCGCCGTCCCCGGCCGACACCAGGTGGCCAACACGCTCGCCGCGGCGGCGGTCGCCCGCGAGCTCGGCATGCCGCTCGGCGAGCTGGCGCCGGCCCTCGGCGCGCTGACGCTGGTCTCGACCCGGCGGATGGACGTCTTCGACCGCCCCGACGGCGTGACCGTCATCGACGACTCATACAACGCCAACCCGGCCTCGACCGCGGCGGCGCTCAACGCGCTCGCGGCGATCGGCACCGGGCGCCGGACGGTGGCGGTGCTGGGCTACATGGCCGAGCTCGGCGAACACGAACGGTCCGGGCACGAGTCCGTCGGCGCGCTCGCCGCGACCCTCGACGTGACCCGGGTGATCGTGGTCGGCGATGCCGCGCCGATTCACGACGGCGCCACCGGCGTCCCCGGCTGGTCCGGCTCGTCGGTGGTGGTGCCCGACCAGGCCGCGGCCCTCGCGGTGCTGCGCGACGAGCTGCGCCCCGGCGACGTCGTGCTGGTCAAGGGCTCGCGCTACCGCACCTGGGAGATCGCCGACGCCCTGCGCGAGGCGCCGACGGCGCTCGCGCGGAACGGAGGCGGTGCAGCGTGAGCGCGGCGAGTTGCCGCCGCGGCGTCTGGACTGAGCCGACGCGCCGGCGAAGCCTCCAGCGAGTCGCCGACGGTGCTCGCGCTCGACGGAGGCGGTGCGGCGTGAGCGCGGCGAGTTGCCGCCGCGGCGTCTGGACTGAGCCCCGGCGCAGGCGAAGCCCCGCCGGGGTGAGGGAAGGCGTCGCATGGGGCGGCGCACGAGCAAGCGAGCCCGATGGCTCAGTGAGCGCGGCGAGTTGCCGCCGCGGCGTCTGGACTGAGCCCCGGCGCAGGCGAAGCCCCGCCGGGGTGAGGGAAGGCGTCGCATGGGGCGGCGTACGAGCAAGCGAGCCGGGCAAACCATGAGAGCGGTCATCGTCGCCGCCGCCGTGGCGTTCTTGGTCTCGCTGTTCGGGACGCCGCTCGCGATCAAGCTCTTCACCCGGCTGAAAGCCGGGCAGCCGATCCGCGCCGACGGCCCGCGGATGCACCTGACGAAGTCGGGCACCCCGACCATGGGCGGCGTGGTCTTCATCATCGCCACGGTCATCGCCTACGTCGCCGGGCACATCGCGTTGACCACGCTGCCCTCGGCGCAGATCTTCCAGGTCGGCCCGACGATCACCGCGCTGGTGCTGCTCGGGCTCATGGTGTTCTGCGGCGCCGTCGGCTTCGTCGACGACTTCCTGAAGGTGCGGCGCAAGAACAGCGGCGGGCTCAATAGGCGCGGCAAGCTGTTCGGCCAACTGCTGGTCGGCGCGACGTTCGGCATCATCGCGCTGTACTTCCCGAGCACGATGCTCGACCCGTCCGGCAGCGCGTCGAACACGGAGACGGTCGGCAGCACCGAGGTGTCGTTCATCCGCGAGATCAGCTGGCTCGACATCGGCAAGGTCGGTTCGGTGCTGCTGTTCGTGTTCGTGGTGCTGGCCGCGACCAACGGCGTCAACCTGACCGACGGCCTCGACGGCCTGGCCACCGGCGCGACCACCATGGTGCTGGCCGCGTACGCGCTGATCGCCTTCTGGCAGTACCGGCACTGGTGCGCCGACCCGTCGTACAACCGGGGGCCCGGCACCTACTGCTACGCCGTGCGAGATCCGCTCGAGATCGCGCTGATAGCCGGCGCGGCGGCGGGAGCATGTGTCGGGTTCCTGTGGTGGAACACGTCGCCGGCGCGGATCTTCATGGGTGACACGGGCGCGCTCGGGCTGGGCGGCCTGCTGGCCGGCCTGGCGATGGCCACCCGGACCGTCCTGCTATTGCCGATCATCGGTGGCCTCTTCGTGATCATCACGATGTCGGTGGTCATCCAGATCATCTCGTTCCGGACCACCGGTAGACGGGTCTTCCGAATGTCCCCGCTGCAGCACCATTTCGAGCTCGCCGGCTGGAGCGAGGTCAACATCGTGGTGCGCTTCTGGATCATCGCCGGCCTGGGGGTCGCGATGGCGCTGGGCCTGTTCTACAGCGATTTCCTCGCCGCCGTCGGCTGACGGTGATCATGGGCGGGAGTGTCGGCGACACGCCCACCCGTGGTCCCCGGCCGCCGGGTGCGGACGGTCGATGATGGGCCGGTGCGGGAGGACGCCAGCACGACGACCAAGGAAGAGCGGGCCGCCCCGCCACGACGGCCGCGGCCCACGCCGTCGGTGGCCGATCTCCGGTCCGGGGCGCTCGCCGCGCTCCGCGGCCTGCTCGCCCGCCCGCTGTCGTCGTACTACCTGCTGCTGTCCAGCGCCGGCCTGCTGCTCGTCATCGGCCTCACGATGGTCTTCTCGGCCACGGGCGTGCGGGAGTACGCCGCCGAGGGCAACGCGTTCGCCTCGCTGACCAAGCAGACGGTCTTCGCGGTGATCGGGCTCGTCGCCTTCTGGATCTGCCAGCGCCTCCCGGCGAGCACGTTCCGCTCCCTTGCCCTGCCCGTCCTTGGCGTCTCGGTTCTGCTGCTCGGCATCCTCAACGTGCTGCTGGTCTGGGCCGCGATGACCGACCAAACCGTCGCCCAGATCGGGCCGTTCCGGGCGCAGCTGCTCTGGCTCTACCTCGGCCCCGTGCAGCTGCAGCCCTCCGAACTGGCCAAGTTCGGCATCGTCCTCTGGGGCGCCGACGTGCTGGCCCGCAAGGGCGCCGCCCTCGGCTGGTGGCGGGAGCTCGCCACGCCGCTGCTGCCGGCCGTCGCCGTGCTGTTCGTGCTCGTCGGCTACAACGACCTCGGCACCATGCTCTGCCTGCTCGCCATCGTCGTCGGCCTACTCTGGTCGGCCGGTGTGCGCAAGCGGGTCTTCGCCGGGCTGGCGATGCTCGGCCTGCTCGGCGTCGGCATGCTCGTCGCCGCCGCGAGCGTCGGGGCCGGCTCGGGCGATCGGAGCGGCCCCAACTACCGCCTGCTGCGGTTGATCACGTTCGTCGACCCGCCCACCAACTGTGACCTTACCGAGTGCTACCAGGCGATCCAGGCGCGATACGCGATCGCCAACGGCGGCTGGTTCGGCGTCGGGCTCGGCCAGGGGCGGCTCAAGTGGAACTGGTTGCCGGCCGCCGACAATGACTTCATCTTCGCGGTGATCGCGGAGGAGCTGGGCGTCGTCGGCTGCGTCGTCGTCCTCGCCCTGTTCGGCGTCCTGGCCTACACCGGCCTCCGGATCGCCCGGCGGGTCGAGGACCCGTTCCGCCGCCTCGCGGCGGCGGCCGCGACCACCTGGCTCACCAGCCAGGCCCTGATCAACATCGGGGGCGTCGTGGGCATCCTGCCCATCACCGGCCTGCCGTTGCCGTTCATCTCCGCGGGCGGCAGCGCCCTCGTCGTTACCCTGGCCGCGGTCGGCATGCTCGCGTCGTTCGCGCGGGCCGAACCCGACGCCGCCCGTGCGCTGCACGCCCGCCCGCCGGCGCGGTGGGTCCGGCTACTCTGGGCTCCGCTGCCGCCGCTGCCAGCGCCGAAGGCGCACGCGCCGCCGAAGGCGCCGGTGGGCAGCGCACGAGAGGGGAGACGGTGATGGGTCCGCTGGGGTCGGTCGTGCTGGCCGGGGGTGGTACAGGTGGGCACATCTACCCGCTGCTCGCCTTCGCCGACTGCCTGCGCCGCCACGACCCGACCGTGCGCGTCACCTGCTTGGGCACGCCCAAGGGCCTGGAAAACGAGCTGATCCCGCCGCGGGGCTACGACCTGCGGCAGATCCCCGCCTACCAGCTGCCCCGCTCGGTCAACCTGGCGTTGATTCGCACACCCGACCGGATGTGGACGGCGGCCCGCGCCGCAGGCAAGGTCATCGACGAGGTGAAGGCCGACTCGGTCGTCGGGTTTGGCGGCTACGTGTCGGTGCCGGCCTACCTGGCGGCGTGGCGGCGCGAGCTGCCGATCGTCATCCACGAGGTCAACGTGCCGCCCGGGGTGGCGAACAGGCTCGGCATGAAGCTCACCAAGCACGTCGCGGTCGGCTTCCCGCACCAGCCGCAGCAGTCCGAGTCGCTGCGCAAGGCGCGCGTCGTCGGGGTGCCGCTGCGCACGTCGATCTCGCGCCTCGACCGGGCGGCCACTCGCGCGGCCGCGCGGCGCCACTTCGGCCTGCGCGACGACCTGCCGGTGCTGTTCGTCTTCGGCGCCTCCCAGGGCGCCCGCTCGATCAACCTCGCGATGGCGGGCGCGGCGAAGACGCTGTCCACGTCGGGCGTGCAGGTGTTGCACGTGATCGGCGCCCGCAACGACGACGTCGACATCCCGCCGGACCTGCCGGTCCCGTACGTGACCCGCAAGTTCCTCACCGAGATGGAGCTCGGGTACGCGACCGCCGACCTCGTGTTGTGCCGAGGCGGCGCGATGACCTGTGCGGAGATCGCCGCGGTGGGACTGCCGGCGGTCTACGTGCCGCTGCCCTACGGCAACGGCGAGCAGCGCCGCAACGCCAAGCCGGTCGTCGACGCCGGCGGCGGGGTGCTCCTCGACGACGGCGACCTGTCGCCGTCGTGGATCGAGAGCAACGTCATCCCGCTGATGCACGACCCTCACCGGCTCGCCGCGATGGGCTCGGCCGCGGCCGGGTACGGGCGCCGCGACGGTGACGAGGCGTTGCTTGACTTCGTTTACGAAGCGGTCTCCCGATGAGAAAGGCCCGAGGCGAAGGATGGCGACCCTGAACACCGCGGAGTTCACCCCGGCCGGCACGCTCGCCGCCGAAGAGCTGGGGACCGTACACCTGATCGGTGTCGGCGGGGTCGGCATGAGCGGCCTGGCCCGCCTGCTGCTCACCCGGGGCATCCCGGTGACCGGCAGCGAGCTGCGCGAGTGGCCGACCCTCGCCGGCCTGCGCGCGCTCGGCGGCACCATCTACATGACCCACGAGCCCGGCAACCTCGACGGCGTCGATACGGTCGTCTACTCCACCGCGATCCCCCAGGACCACCTCGAGCTGGTGGAGGCGCGCCGGCGCGGCCTCCGGGTGCTGCACCGCTCCGAGGCACTCGCCGCCGCGATGACCGGGCGGCGCACCATCGCTGTCGCCGGCACCCACGGCAAGACCACCACGACCTCGATGGTCACGCTGATCCTGCAGCACGCCGGCCAGGACCCGTCGTTCGTGATCGGCGGGGAGATCTCCGAGGTCGGCTCCAACGCCCACCACGGCACCGGCGAGCACTTCGTCGCCGAGGCCGACGAGAGCGACCGGTCGTTCCTGCTCTACCGGCCTTACGTCTCGATCATCACCAACATCGACGCCGACCACCTCAACACCTACGGCGACCTCGCCGGGCTGGAGGCCGCGTTCGTCGAGTTCGCGCTGCTGACCGACCCGGCCGGGTTCCTCGTCACCTGCGCCGACAACGAGGGCACCCGCCGGCTCACCGAGACGCTGCGCGCGCGGGGCCACACGGTCCACACGTACGGAGTCGCCGACGACGCCGACCTGCGCCTGTCCGACATCACGTCGTCCGTGCACGGCGTGCGCTACCGGGCGACGCTGCGCGGTGAACCGCTCGGCGAGATCATGCTGCCGGTGCCCGGCGGCCACCTCGGCCTCAACAGCGCGGGCGCGGTGCTCACGGCGCTGCGGCTCGGCGTGCCGAAGATCGCCGCGGTCGAGGCCCTGGCGGCGTTTCCGGGCGTACGGCGGCGGTTCGAGCGCAAGGGCGTCGCGGGCGGCGTCACCGTCTACGACGAGTACGCCTACCACCCGGTCTCGGTCACCGCGGCGCTGCAGACGTTGCGCGAGGTCGCCGGGAGCGGGCGGCTGATCGTCGTGTTCCAGCCCTACCGGGTCTACCGCACCCGCGACATGGAGGCCGAACTCGCCGCCGCGCTGTCGCTCGCCGACGAGGCGGTGATCCTCGAGGTCTTCGGCCCGGGCGAGGTGCGCGGTCCCGGCGAGGGCGGCGTCGCCCTGACCGCGGCCATCTCGCTGCCTGCGGCGCGGAAGGTCTTCGTCCCGGCGTGGGACGACGTGCCCGCCGAGGTGGTCCGCCGGGCGCGCCCGGGCGACCTCGTCGTCACCATGGGCGCGCCGCCTAGCTCGCTGATCGGTGACGAGCTGCTCGACGCGCTCGCGGCCTCGGCACCGAATCGGGCGGCACCCGACCCGCCGGCGCCCGCGGGCGAGGGATGACGGTCCGCACCGGCAGGGGGCCCGGCCGTACGCGACCGGCGGCCGACCCGTCCGAGGGACGCACCCGATGGACGCTGGTGCGGGCGGGCCGCGACGCGGTGCCGCCCTCGGTCCGGCGGTTCATGCGCCGCGCCCGGCAGCGGCGGCTGCGCGCGGCCGCGCCGTGGGCGGCCGGCCTCGCGGTGCTGCTCCTCGGCGGCGCGGTGGCCTATGTCGTGTACGGCACCGGGCTGCTCGGCGTCCGTGACGTGCGAGTGGAGGGCGCCGACCTGGTCACACCCGACGAGGTACGGGCGGCGGCGGCCGTGCCGGACGGCCGGCCGCTGGCCCGCGTCGATCTCACCGGCGTGCGTCGCCGGGTGGCCGCGCTCGCGCCGGTCGAGTCGGTGACGGTCGACCGGCGGTTGCCCGGCACGGTGGTGATCACGGTGGTGGAGCGCACCGCCGTCGCGGTCGCGCCGCACGGCAAGCGGTTCGTCGTCCTCGACCGGTCCGGGGTGGTGTTCCAGGACCTTCCGCGCCGGCCGGGCCACCTGCCGCTGCTCCGGGTCGCCGACGCCGGTCCGGACGACCTCGCCACCCGTGGCGCCCTGTCGGTGCTGGACGCCCTGTCGCCCACGCTGCGCCGGCAGCTCGTCGAGATCACCGCGGCCGGGCCGGCCGAGATCACCCTGAAGCTGGAGCAGGGCCGCACCGTCGTGTGGGGCGACGCGTCGCGCAGCGGCGACAAGTCGAGGATCGCGACGGCCCTGCTGGCCCGCGAAGGCGACACGATCGACGTCAGCGCGCCCGAAGTCGTCACGGTCCGCTGAGCGTCCGCTGTGGACTGTCCCACCAACCTGGCGAGGACCGGCATGGCGACACGCCGCGCCGGTCCTTGGATCACGCCCTACCTCCCCTTACGTTTCCCCAGAGGCAACGGTTGACACGCGGCTAAGCCTCGAGTAGAGGGTGAGGGTCTTGCTCGCGCCTTCTGTGCACCGACGGCGAAGGGAAGGCAGCGGTGACACCTCCGCACAACTACCTGGCGGTCATCAAGGTCGTCGGCATCGGCGGTGGCGGCGTCAACGCCGTCAACCGCATGATCGAGGTTGGACTCAAGGGCGTCGAGTTCATCGCTATCAACACGGACCTCCAGTCGCTGGAGCAGTCGCTGGCCACGACGACGGTTCACATCGGCAACGAGGCCACCCGCGGCCTCGGCTCCGGCTCGGATCCCGAGCTGGGGCGCGTCTCCGCGATCGAGGAGTACGACCGCCTGAAGGCCCTGCT
>DATDJX010000072.1:0-9483 GCA_036520275.1 Asanoa sp. | reverse complement strand
GCCAGCACCCGGGCCGTCGACGCTACGGTTGCCGCGCTACGGGCGGCCGGCTACTCGCCCACCGCCGAGGACGCGACCGGAGCCCCGCTGCTGCGCCGGCCGCCGCGGTCGCGGGCGGCGCCGCCCAGGGCGCGCGGCCCGCACCCGGACGACGGTCCGGTGCCGACCCGGGACGAGCTGGTCGCGCTGGCCACCCGCCTGCGCGCCGCCACGCTCGCCCGTACGCCTCCGGATCGTCCGACGACAACCGCCCAACCCGGGCATTCCGCGACGCCGGTCCGACGACCGGAAGGCAGCGGGGAGCGTGCGGCCCCGCCCGTCCTCTGGCTGGTGCCCGACCCGCCGGAGAGCGACCCGGCGCCGGAGGGTGCCGCCGCCATGGTCCGTCGGCACGCCGATCATCTCCCGCCCTTCCAGCAGGAGCTGCTGACCGGCGCCATCGTGGGCGGCACACGGGTGTGGATCGAGTACCGCGACTCCGCCGGCGAGCGGTCCACCCGGATGATCGAGCCGCTCGGGCTGGACCGCTTCCTGCTCACCGCGTGGTGCCACCTCCGCGAGGACGAGCGGATGTTCGCGCTCGACCGGATCGAGTCGGTGCGGCCGGCCGTAGGCCACTAGCTCATGTGTGGGTAGCGGTGGTCCGTCGGTGGGACGAACGTCTCCTTGATCGTCCGCGGCGACGTCCAGCGCAGCAAGTTGTGCCAGGAGCCGGCCTTGTCGTTGGTGCCGCTCGCGCGCGCACCGCCGAACGGCTGTTGGCCGACCACGGCGCCGGTCGGCTTGTCGTTGATGTAGAAGTTGCCGGCCGCGTACCGCAGCGTCTCGCTGACCCGGTCGATCACCCGGCGGTCGGTGGCGAAGACCGAGCCGGTCAGGGCGTACGGGGCGACGCTCTCCGCCTGCCGCACGACCTCGTCGAGGCGGTCGTCGTCGAAGACGTGGACGCCCAGGATCGGCCCGAAGTACTCGGTCGTGAAGACCTCGTGGGTCGGGTCGGAGCACTCGACGAGCGTCGGGCGGACGAACCAGCCCTCGCTGTCGTCCGCCGTGCCGCCGGCGAGCACCGTGCACGACTCGCTGTTCTTGATCCGGTCGAGCGCGGCGGCGAGGCGGCCGAAGGCCTTGGCGTCGATCACCGCGCCGCCGAAGGTGGCGAAGTCGGCGACGTCGCCGTACGCGAGGCTGTCGGCGGTCGCCGCGAGCCGGTCGCGCAGGCCGCCCTCCCACAACGAGCGGGGGACGTACGCGCGCGAGGCGGCCGAGCACTTCTGGCCCTGGTACTCGTATGCGCCGCGGACCAGCGCCGTGTGCAGGGCGTCGGCGTCGGCGCTGCCGTGCGCGACGATGAAGTCCTTGCCGCCGGTCTCGCCGACGAGGCGCGGCAGGCCGCGGTAACGCTCGAGGTTGCCGGCGACCGTCTGCCAGAGGTAGCGGAACACGCCGGTGGAGCCGGTGAAGTGAATGCCGGCGAGGTCGCGGTCGGCGAGCACCACGTCGGAGACCGCGATGCCGTCGCCGGTCACCATGTTGATCACGCCGGGCGGAAGGCCGGCGGCCTCGAAGAGCCGCATCGTGAAGTGGGCCGCGAACTGCTGGGTCGGCGACGGCTTCCATACGACCGTGTTGCCCATCAGCGCCGGTGCGCTGGGCAGGTTGCCGGCGATCGCGGTGAAGTTGAACGGCGTGATCGCGTACACGAAGCCTTCGAGCGGCCGGTGGTCGAACCGGTTCCACACGCCCTCCGACGAGCGTGGCTGGTCGGCGAGGATCTGGCGGGCGAACGCGACGTTGAACCGCAGGAAGTCGATCAGCTCGCAGGCCGAGTCGATCTCGGCCTGGTAGCAGGTCTTCGACTGACCGAGCATGGTGGCGCCATTGAGCGTGTCGCGCCACGGCCCGGCAAGCAGGTCGGCGGCGCGCAGGAAGATCGCCGCCCGTTCCTCGAAGCCGAGGGCGTGCCACATCGGGGCGGCCCGTTTCGCGGCCGCGGCGGCGGCCTCCGCGTCGGCGGTGGATGCGTTGTGGGTGACCCCCAACACATGGGAGTGCCGGTGCGGCTGGACGACCTCGATGCCCGCTCCCTCGCCCATGCGCTGCACGCCGTCGATCGTCATCGTCAGCTCGAGCCGGTCGGCGGCCAGCTCACCGAGGCGCCGCCCGAGGCTTTCGCGCTCGGGGCTGCCAGGGGCGTAGCCGCGCACGGGTTCGTTACGCGGTTCGGGGGTGGAGAAGACGGCATCCATGGCGGGCTCCCAGCCGATCTCGGCGATGGTGGCGAAATCGGTCCCCTGGTCGCGCGGGGTGTCCGCGGCGGGACCTGGCCCCATCTTCCCACGTTCCGCGGCCGCCGCCCGTCCCAGCGCCGGGCGTACGCTGAGGCGTCGACGAAGGGGACGACGAGCATGACCACCGAGCCCGGCTCGGCCGCGCCACCGGCCGCGAACGAGAAGAACGAGGGGCGCGCGGAGCCGCCCGCCGAGGAGCCGGCCACGCAGTCGGACCGGGCCACGGACGGCGAGGCCGAGGGTCATGAAGACGTCCACCCGGTCGGCATTCCGAACGGTCCGCTGCGGGTGCTCCGTTCCGCCGCGGTCCCGGCGCCCGGCGCCGGCGTGCTCGCGGTCCTCGCGCTCGCCTGGCTCGGCGCCACGCTGTGGGTCCTGCAGCGGGAGATCTCCACGTCGGTAACAGATGCGGTCGCGATCGCGTCGGCCGCGATCTCGCTGCCCACCGTCGTCTCGGCGGCCCTGGTCGCGGGCACGGCGTCCGGTCTGGCGGCGGTCGACCTCGTCGACAGGCGACGCGGCCTGGCCACCGTACGCTGGGCCGGCGCGATCCTGGCGAGCCTGCTCGTCGGCGTGCTCGCGGCGGTGGCCGTGGTCGCCGGCTACAGAGGCGCGGCCAGCGGCGTCCTCGCCGGCACCATCGCGGCGGCCGCCGTCGTCGGCGGCGCGATCGCCGGCATTCGCCCGGCACCCGTGGTCGGCGCGATCGTCACGGCGGTGCTTGCCGTGTTCGCGGTGGTGTTTCTGGTCAACTTCCTCCACGACCCGCTGACCTCGCTGTTCGGTGGCGACTCGTCCGGGTCGATCCAGGCCGCGCGGGGCTGGGTCGCGTTCCTGTCCGCGCTGGCCTGCGGCCTCGCGGCCGGCCTGGTCGCCTTCGCCTGCCTGCGCCGTGCGGCACGCCGCGGCCTCAACCTGCGCTGGCCGGCCTACATGCTCGCCGGCGGCGGGGTCGGCCTCCTGCTGTTGGTCACCGAGGTAATCACCCGGATCGGCGGGGCGCAGATCCTCGACACGGTCAGCTCGCTCAGTGCCGCCGACCGGGCGTTCCGCAGCAGCGCCGACTCGTCACGGCTCCGGTTTGCGCTGTTGGTGCTGTTCATCGGGGCACTGGCGGGCACGATCGCGTTCGGGCGCACGCTCAAGCCGCGCCGCTAAGGCTCACGGAAGCAGTGTGTCGAGCTCCGAGACGTCGTACCATGCCAGCTCGTGGTCCTCGGCACCGTCCACGGTGAACTGCGCGTCCGGGTCCCCGGCGAGCGCCTCCTCGACCACCTCGGCCGCGGCGGCGACGTCGTCGGCCGCGTCGGCGCCGTCGACGTGGACCGCGGCGACCGCCTGCACGGCGACCGGGGCCGCCGGTTGGACGGCGCTCGAGCCCAGCTCGGCGCCGCGGTCGGCGGTGACCGCGCTCGCCGGCAGGTCGGCCGAGACCACCACCCGCCGGCGAGGCGCGTCGGGGTCGCGACGCAGCAGCCGCAGGGCGGCCTGGGCGGCGCGGGTGAATGCGACGTACTCGAGCTCCTCCTCGTCGCCCTCGGCGTACCACTCCCGCAGCGACGGCGTGACCGCGTGCGCGTCGACACCCTGGGGCACGGCGAGGCTGCCGCTGTCGCGCAGCGCGCTCAGCGTCGACAGCGTCGCCGGAAGGTAGACGCGGATCAGCTCCGCGGGCACCGCACCGTCATACACCACCTGCGACGATGGGCGCCGTCAGGGGGTCGGGGTCGCGGCGCACCTCGCCGTCGGCGGTGACGACCGGGAAGCCCTCGCGGATCCAGTACTCGATGCCGCCGATCATCTCCTTGACCGCGTAACCCCGCTCGGCCAGCGCCAGCGCCGCCCGGGTCGCGCCGTTGCAGCCCGGTCCCCAGCAGTAGGTCACCACCGGCTTGCCGGGCTCGAGCAGCGTTGCCGCGCGGATCGGGATCATGGCGCACGGCAGGTGGACGGCTCCGGGGAGGTGGCCCTGCCGCCACGCCGCGAGCGAGCGGCTGTCGACCAGAATGACGCTGTCGGGGTCGGCCGCGACGTCGGAGACGTCCGTTTCGAAGGCCAGCTTGGCGGCGAAGAAGCTCGAAGCGTCCATGACGTCGACCGTACGGGCGTCCGCCCTTCAGACGAATGCCATCTCCACGGCTCTCGGGCGACTCTGCCGGTGCCTCCCCGGTATGGTGACGCGATGGCCGTTGAATCACCGGCACTCGACCCGACCGACTGGCGATTGCTCTCGGAGCTGCAGCGCTCGGGCCGGGCGTCGTACGCCGAACTCGCCCGCGCGGTGGCCATGTCGCCGTCGGCCGTGGCCGAACGGGTCCGGCGGCTCGAAGAGGCCGGCGTGGTCACCGGCTACCGGGCGTCGGTCTCGCCCGTCGCGGTGGGCCTGGAGATCATGGCGTTCGTGCGGCTGCGCTACCCGACCGGCAACTACCGCCCGTTCCATGCGCTGCTCGGCGCCACCCCGGAGGTGGTCGAGGCGCACCACGTGACCGGCGAGGACTGCTTCATCCTCAAGGTGGTCGCGCGGTCGATGCGCCACCTCGAGGCGGTCACCGGTCGGATCGCCGGTCTGGGATCGGTGACCACGAGCGTCGTTTACTCGAGCCCACTCGTGCACCGCGAGATCGGCGAGTCGACTGTCGTCGAACGCAGGTCATCGATGGCAAACTAAGGCCGTGGAGCCGAGGTTCCTGCTGCTGTCCGACGTCGCCGCCGAGCTGAACGTCTCGGACTCGCAGGTCTACCACATGGTCCGCAGCGGTGAGCTGCCCGCGATCAAGATCGGCGGCCGAGGGCAATGGCGGGTCGAGCGGGCGAGGCTCGAGGAGTACATCGCGGGCAAGTACGCGCAGACCGCCGAGTGGGTGCGCAGCAACCCGCTCGTCGAGCGCGACGCGCCGTAAGCCTTCCCGCTGTTTGCCGTCATGCGCCAAAACGGGGCGTCCCGGCATTGACGCCGGCCTCTGTCCTACCTCATCTTGGGGTCGTCGAAAGCAAACGAAGGTAAACGCAAGATCGGAGGCCCGTCTTGGTGACGATCACCCGACTCCACCGGCCCGCGATCCGCCTCCGCACGGCGGTGCCCACCTTCGACCCGCCGTTCGACGACGAGGTGGCCTCCGAGGTCTGGCTGCGCGGCGCGGGCGTGGAGCAGCTGCCGCTCGACTTCGGCGCGCCACCGGCTCCCACCTCTTCGCTTGTCGCGCAGCGAGCACCGGACGCCGGCGTCGCCGTGCCAGCTGCTCCCGTCGCCGGGCCGGCTCGGCCGTCACCCGAGGCACGGCACGCCGCCCACCGCTTCGCCGCCACCTGCGTCGAGATCCTCAACGGCTTCCGGCCGGCGGGTCACATCCGATCGCTCGCGCGCCCCCATCGCACCGAGCTGCTCATTACCCAGCTGGTCGACGCTTCCGGGCGGCTGCCCACCCCGCCCCGCCGCTCCGGTCGCCCTGTCGACCTGCTCAAGATCCGCGTGATCCGGGTGTCCTCGCCCGCGCCCGGGGTTATCGAAGCCGCCGCCACGCTGGGCACCAGCGCGCGGAGCTGGGCGCTGGCGTTCCGGATGGAATGCCCTGCCGAGAGCGACACCTGGCACGGCACCACGTTGCACGTCCTCTGACGGCGGCGCGCCCGCCCGGGGCGTTCATCCTTGGCGCCAGGCCGATGAGCGTCCCGGGCCTCCACCTCCGCGGCGCCGCCTCGGATCGCGTCGTCGCGGTGGCGAGCTCGGCTCGGTCTTGGCCCCTCGCGCGAGGTGTCCGTCGGGCGACGGCTTCGTGTGCGGGGTTCGCTGCGCGCAGGGCTCGGGGAGCGCCTCCGGCGGGATACCAGCCTCGGGACGATGGGGCCCTCGCGCCCACCGGACACCAGGCGAAGCCGAGCAGGGACGGTATCGGCGCACGGGGAGGGCTCTGCCCCACGCCCCACGCCCGTCGATCTTGCACTTGTCGTGCCCGTCGCGTCATGAATCACGCCGTATGCCGGGAAGATAAGTGCAAGATCGGCGAGCGTCGGTAGCCCCGCCCCCGTCCGCCCGCGCCCACGCCCACGGCCGTCGATCTTGCACTTGTCGTGCCCATCGCGTCCCGAATCACGCCGTATGCCGGGAAGATAAGTGCAAGATCGGCGTGGATGGGGGCCCGCCCCGCCGGCCGTTGGGGCGGGGCTCGGACGTCGACGACGGTGCGGTCAGGCGGCGCCAGGGGCGCCGTGGCAACGCTTGTACTTCTTGCCGGAACCGCAGTAGCACGGAGCGTTGCGCGACGGGCCCGTGGCGGCGCCCCGCGCAGCCGCCGGGGTGGCGGAGCGGCCGGGCTGCGGGCGGCGGCCCGGCGAGGGCCGGCCGCCGTTGCCGGCCGAGCCAGGCGAGCCAGGCGAGCCGGCCGAGCCAGGCGAGCCGCTGGAGCCGCCCACGCCCAGCGCGGGCGCCGACGGCACCGGCTGCTGCTGCACCGCCACCGAACCCGAGCCGGCCTCGCCGTCGATCGTCGGTGCCGAGTACTGCAGGCCGGACCGCCCCGACTGGCGGCCCAGGCCCTTGGCCCGGACCTCGACCGCCGCGTCGTCGGGCAACGACAGCGGGGCGGGACCGCCGGCAACTGGCTCCGGCTCGGCAGCCGGCGCCTCCTCGACCTGGACCTCCAGGTTGTAGAGGAAGCCGACCGTCTCCTCCTTGATGCCGTCCATCATCGTGCCGAACATGTCGAAGCCCTCGCGCTGGTACTCGACCACCGGGTCGCGCTGCGCGTAGGCCCGCAGACTGATGCCCTCCTGCAGGTAGTCCATCTCGTAGAGGTGCTCGCGCCACTTGCGGTCGATGACCTGCAGCAGCACCATCCGCTCGAGCTGGCGCAGCGCGTCGGCGCCGAGCTCCTGCTCGCGCCGGTCGTACGCGTCGTGGGCGTCGTCCTTGAGCCGCGCCTCGAGGAAGTCGGCGTCGATGCTGTTGCGCTCGCCGCCCGCCTCCTCCTCGACGTCTTCGATGGTCACGCCCACCGGGTAGAGCTGCTTGAGCGAGGACCACAGCTGCTCGAGGTCCCAATCTTCGGCGTAGCCCTCGACGGTCGCGCCGTGCGCGTAGGCCCCGACCACGTCGTCGATCATGTGGCGGACCTGGTCGTGCAGGTCTTCGCCGTCGAGCACGCGCCTGCGCTCGGCGTAGACGACCTGCCGCTGCTTGTTGAGCACCTCGTCGTACTTGAGGACGTTCTTGCGGATCTCCGCGTTCTGGCCCTCGATCTGGGCCTGCGCGCTCTTGATCTGCCGGGTGACCATCTTGGACTCGATGGGCACGTCCTCCGGGATGTTGAACCGCTCCATCACGGCCTCGACGGCGCCCGCGCGGAAGCGGCGCATGAGCTCGTCCTGCAACGAGAGGTAGAACCGGGACTCGCCCGGGTCGCCCTGCCGGCCGGACCGGCCGCGCAGCTGGTTGTCGATGCGGCGCGCCTCGTGGCGCTCGGTGCCCAACACGTAGAGACCGCCGGCCGCGACGACCTCGTCGGCCTCGACGTCGCACTGCTGCTTGACCTGCGGCAGCACGTCTTCGAGCGCCTTGGCGTACTCGTCCTCCTGCTCGATCGGGTCGAGCCCGCGCTGGTGGAGCTCGGCGGCGACGAGGTGTTCGGGGCTGCCGCCGAGGACGATGTCGGTGCCGCGGCCGGCCATGTTGGTCGCGACGGTGACCGCGCCGCGACGGCCGGCCTGCGCGACGATCTCTGCCTCCTTGGCGTGGAACTTCGCGTTGAGCACGGAGTGCGGGATGCCACGGCGGCGCAGCAGCTGCGAGAGGATCTCGGAGTTTTCGACGGAGACGGTGCCGACGAGGACCGGCTGGCCGATCGCGTGCCGCTCGGCGATGTCTTCGACGACGGCGTGGAACTTGGCCTTCTCGGTCTTGTAGATCACGTCGGGCTTGTCGAGGCGGATCATCGGCCGGTGCGTGGGGATGGACACCACGCCGACCTTGTAGACCTTGTTGAACTCCGACGCCTCGGTCTGCGCCGTACCGGTCATGCCGGACAGCTTGTCGTAGAGCCGGAAGTAGTTCTGCAGGGTGATCGTGGCAAGAGTCTGGTTCTCCTGCTTGATCTCCACGCCTTCCTTGGCCTCGATCGCCTGGTGCATGCCCTCGTTATAGCGCCGGCCGTGCAGGATGCGGCCGGTGAACTCGTCGACGATCAGGACCTCGCCGTCGTTGACGATGTAGTCCTTGTCGCGCTTGTAGAGCTCCCTGGCCTTGATCGCGTTGTTGAGGTAGCCGACCAGTGGCGTGTTGACCGACTCGTACAGGTTGTCGATGCCGAGCCGGTCCTCGACCTTCGCGACACCGCCCTCGGTCACCGCGATCGTGCGCTTGGCGTAGTCGACCTCGTAGTCGCCCTCGCCGTCGGTGCCCGGCTGCATGCGGGCGACGACGCTCGCGAACTCGGTGTACCACCGGGCCGACTGCTCGGCCGGGCCCGAGATGATCAGCGGCGTGCGCGCCTCGTCGATCAGAATCGAGTCGACCTCGTCGACGATCGCGAAGCGGTGCCCCCGCTGCACCAGTTCGTCCTTCGACCACGCCATGTTGTCGCGCAGGTAGTCGAAGCCGAACTCGTTGTTGGTGCCGTACGTGATGTCGCACTCGTACGCCGCGCGGTGCTCGGCGGAGGGCCGGTTGGGCAGGATCACGCCGACGGTGAGCCCGAGGAACCGGTGCACCTGGCCCATCCAGTCGGCGTCGCGCTGGGCCAGGTAGTCGTTGACCGTGACCACGTGGACGCCCCTGCCGGACAGCGCGTTCAGGTAGGCCGGCAGCACGCTCGTCAGCGTCTTGCCCTCACCGGTCTTCATCTCCGCGATGTTGCCGAAGTGCAACGCCGCGCCGCCCATGACCTGGACGTCGAAATGGCGCTGGCCGAGCACCCGCGAGGCGGCCTCGCGGGCCGTCGCGAACGCCTCCGGCAGCAGGTCGTCGAGGCTCTCGTCGTTGGCCAGGCGTTCGCGGAACAGGTCGGTCTGCGCGCGCAGCTCTTCGTCGGTCAGGTCGACGTAGTCGTCCTCGATCGAGTTGACGGCGTTGGCGATGGCCTTGAGCCGGCGCACCATGCGGCCTTCGCCGGCATTGAGGACCTTTTCCAGAATCGACACGGATCAACGCTCCCCTAAACGGTCTGCCGAACCATGGTAGGCGCACGAACGGGGCAACCGT
>DATDJX010000071.1:0-4101 GCA_036520275.1 Asanoa sp. | reverse complement strand
ACCTGGCACCCGATCGCGCCCGAGCTCGGCGCCGAGGGCGCAGCCGCGGCCTACGCGACCGAGCTCGACGACACCGTTCTCGACGTCAGCCTTCACGGCATGGGGCCCGACGGCCACACAGCGTCGTTGTTCCCCGGGTTCCCGCAGCTGAACGCCGACGGCGTCTGCGTCGCGGTCCACGATTCTCCCAAGCCCCCGCCCGACCGCATCACCCTCACGCTCCCGAAGCTCAACGAGTCGCGGCGGATCGTCCTGCTGGCGACCGGCGCGTCGAAGGCGCCGATGCTCGCGCGGGTCATCGCCGGCCCGGACCCCGAGGTCCCCGCCTCGCTGCTGAACCGCGAGCGCCTCGAGATCATCGCCGACGTGGCGGCACTCGATGGCTGACGAGGTCTGGCTGCTGCGCCACGCCGAGACGGAGTGGTCGCGCAGCGGCAAGCACACCGGCAGGACCGACATCCCGCTGACCGACGTCGGCCGCGACGTCGCCCGCGCGCTGGGCGAGCGGCTGAAGGACCGCACGTTCGCCGCCGTCCTCTGCTCGCCGCTGTCGCGGGCGATGGAGACCGCGCAGCTCGCCGGCCTGGAGTGCACGGGGCTGCGCGACGACGTGCTCGAGTGGGACTACGGCGACTACGAGGGCCTGACCACGCCGGAGATCCGCGAGACGCGCCCGGGCTGGTACCTGTGGCGCGACGGGTGTCCCAACGGCGAGTCCGCCGAGGACGTCGGGGTGCGCTGCGATCGCGTCATCGCCGAGCTCCTCGAGCTCGACGGCGACGTCGCGATCATGGCCCATGGCCACCTGCTGCGGGCGCTCGCCAGCCGCTGGGTCGAGGAGTCCGCCGCCTTCGGCGGGCGGCTGTTCCTGTCGACCGGCTCGATCTCCGTGCTGGGGTTCGAGCGCGAGGTCCGCGTCATCCGCAGCTGGAACGCGTAGCGCCGCTCGGACGCGCGCCGCAGCCCGTTTATTCCATCGCGCGACGGCGGTGTAAGACCGCGTTCAGCAGGCGGTTGCTTGCCGTTACCGTGGAAATCAGACAAGCAGTGGGTCCAGCAAGTCGTCAGCAGTCGGAGCGGTTCAGCAAGTCCAGAGGGCGGCTCCTCGAGGCCGAGCGCCTTCCCGATCACGCGGATCGGCTGTTCCGCGCCGCATATGCGCTGTGCGGCTCGAGTCACGATGCCGAGGACCTCGTGCAGGAGACCTACGCGCGCGTTCTGCGCCGCCCCCGCTTCATCCGCCGCGACGCCGACCTGGCCTACCTGCTGCGCGCGCTGCGCAACACGTGGATCGCCATGCGCCGCGCGAAGGACGCCCGCGCGCAGACCGTGGAGCTTCAGGAGGAGGTCCACTGGGTGGCCGACCACGGCGCGGATCCCGGAACGACCGCCCTCGAGGTCGCCGCCGCCTATGACGCGATGCGCGAGCTCTCGGACCCGCTGCGCGAGGCGATCGTCGCGGTCGACGTCGTCGGCCTGTCCTACCGCGAGGCCGCCCGCGCGCTGCGCGTGCGCGAGGGCACGATCATGAGCCGGCTCTTCCGCGCTCGCGAGCGTGTCGCCAACCGGCTCCAGGGAGAGGCAGCATGACTTCGGACCTCAGACACGAGCGCGTCCATCGTCTCCTGAGCACCGCCGGCCCGGCGACGCCGGCCGGGCTGCGGGACCGCCTCGCGGCCCAGTCAGCGCGTCCTGTGCGTCGCAGCCGGCCGCGCGTCGTGCTGGCCGGCGCCGTGGCGACAGCCGCCTTCGCCGTCGTGTTGGCGCTGACCCTCGTGGCCCAGCTCGGCAGCCACCCGACGATCGCGGAGGCCGCGCGGCCGTCGGCGCTCGCTGCGATGGCGCCCGCGCCCGCCCAGGACGCCCGCCGCCCCACGATGCTGCGCGCCTCCTTCGCCGGCGTGACCTACCCGGACTGGAACCGGGAGTTCGGCTGGAGGACGACCGGCCGGCGCCACGACTCCCTCGAGGGCGGCCGCACCGCCGAGACCGTCTTCTACCAGCACACCCACCACCGCATCGGCTACACCGTGGTGAGCGGCAAGCCGCTCGAACGGCCGGGCCACGCGCAGCGCTTCGTCGTCAACGGCCTGCAGATGCTCGCCTACAAGGACGGTCGCCGCGACGTGGTCACCTTCGAGCGCAACGGCCGCACCTGCATCCTCGCCGGCGTCGTGCACCGCCGCAGCACACTGGTGAAGCTGGCCTCCTGGAAGGCCGACGGCGCGATCGTCTTCTGACCCATGCGCCTCAACGCAGGTGATAGCGCCCGTTGGCGTCGCGGTAGGTGCACGACAGGCCATAGCGCCGATACTGGCTGGCGTAGCGAACCGCGCAGAACTGGCCCCGCGCGATGCACTTGCGCTTGCCGCCGATCGTGGCGCTCTTGCAGGTGACGAGCGACGGCTGTGCGGCCGGAGCAGCGGGCGTGGCGGCCGGCGCGACAGCAAGCAGCCCGACGGCTGCCGCCAGGCCTAGCAGCGCGCGAAGACGATTCATGAGCGACCTCAGTTCGGTTGCGACGGGACGTCATCCCTATCGTCCGGCCGCACGGCCCGCTTGAGCCTCGCGGCGGCGCCTGGCCAGGAGGGCGGATCGCTGCCGGCGCCGCCACTGCGCTGACCCCGCCCGCGGTGCGCGCCTAGCGTCGCGGGCCGAGGCCCGGGTCGGTGATGCTCCCGCCCCGGCGGCGGCGGATCAGGTAGACGATCAGGGTCGCGGCGGCGACCGAGACGACGATCCCGCCGGCGTTGCGGCCGCCGGTGATCGCCAGCGTCACCAGACCGCCGAGGAACGAGCCGGCGAGGCCGATAAGGATCGTCATGCCGATCCCCATCGGGTCAGGGCCGGGGAGCGCCAGCCGCGCGAGCGCCCCGACGATCAACCCGCTGAGGGCCAGGACGACGATGTAGACGAGAACACTCATGTCCCGACGGTATACCTCGTCCGGCCCGCAGCGGGTGAAGTCGACGCGCCTTACGCCTTGGCGGGCTCCGCGCTCGGCTCGTGGCTGACCTTGGGCAGCCAGTGCAGGCCCTTGGGCAGGTACCAGTTCCACTTGCCCAGGAGCTTCATCGTCGCCGGCAGCAGCACGCCGCGGACGATGGTGGCATCGAGGAAGATCGCCACGGCCAGCCCGACACCGAGCTGCTTCATGTCGAGCGTGCTGAGCGTCGCGAAGATCGCGAACACCGCGACCATCACGATCGCTGCGCTCGTCACCGTGCCGGCCGTGGCCCTGATGCCGTGGGCCACCGCATCCTCGGTCTTCATGCCGCGATCGAAGGCCTCACGGATCCGGCTGAGGATGAACACGTGGTAGTCCATCGACAGCCCGAAGAGGACGACGAACAGGAACAGCGGGAGCCAGCTGACGATGCCGCCGTTGGACTGGAAGTCCAGGAGACCCTCGAGGTGGCCGTCCTGGAAGACCCAGGTGAGCACGCCATAGGCGGCGCCGACCGACAGCAGGTTCAGGGCGATCGCCGTGATCGGGATGACGATCGAGCGGAACGTCACCAGCAGCAGCAGGAACGCCAACGACAGGACGAAGGCGAACACGATCGGCGCGTTGGACTTCATCAGGTCGTTGAAGTCGTGCGTGCCCGCAGCCATGCCGGTCACGTACGCGTGCTGCACCCCGGGCGCCGAGCCGACCGTCGCGTTGACGATGCCCCCGCCGCGCAGGGCGGCCAGCGCATCCTCGGACGCCTTGTCGGTGCCGTCGCCCTTCATCGGGATGTCGATGGTCGCCACCCGCTTGTCGGGGCTGACTGTGACATCGAGCGGTCCGTTCATCTTGCCGGTCGCGAAGGCGCGCTCGCCCAGCTGCTTCGTGGCGGCGGCGATCTGCGGGGTGGTGACGTCATCGGCCTGCACGACGACGGCCGCCGGGATCTGCCCACCGGGGAAGGCGGCCTGCATGCGGTCATAGACCTTCATGACCTCGAGCTTGCGCGGGAGGTCGTCGGTGCCGGTCAGCACCGTGTGCATGCCGAAGACCGGCAGGGCGAGGACGACGAGCACCCCCGCCGAGGTGACCGCCGCGAGCACGGGCCGGCGCAGCGCCTTGTCGAGCACCCAGCTCCACACGCCGCCCTC
>DATDJX010000070.1:0-2143 GCA_036520275.1 Asanoa sp. | reverse complement strand
GAGCAGGAGGGCCACGTAGCGGTGGCGCAGCTGGGCCCGCCGCTCGTCGTCGCCGAAGGTGATGGCAGCGATCATCTCGAAGATCTGGCCGAGGTCGGCGACCACGATGTCGGGGCGCAGCACCTTCGCCTCGTGCAGGCGCTCGATGAGCCGCCGGTTGAGCTCACCCGCGCGCTCGGCACCGCGGGCGTGCACGTCGGTCGGATGGAACGTGCCGGCCAGCCGCATGGTCAGTGAGTGGGTGTCGGCGTCGACCACGCGGTAGACGAAGTCGGTGAACACCTGGACCGGGTCGTGGCCGGCGTCGAGACCGTCGTTGGCCGCTTGGGCGCACTCGTTGTACACGTCGAGGCCGTCGGCGCACAGCTTCTGCAGGAGCTCCTCCTTGCTGCGGTAGCGCCGGTAGAGCGCGCTGATGCCGACGTTGGCCCGCTGGGCGACGGCCGCGATCGGCGCGGCCGGGTCAGCGACGAACACCTCGCGGGCCGCGTCGAGGATGACCTGGTCGTTGCGGGCGGCCTGGGCCCGGCGACCGCTCAACGGGACAGACGTCGTCATGTCCCCCAGCATAGCATCGGAACGTAAGATTCTGTTCTGCTATCGATGCCCCGCGCGCCGCTCTCGCGTCGGAGAGCGCTCTCCAACGTGCTATAACTGTCTCCATGAGGGGCTCGCGGCATGAGCAATGACACCTCGGCCGACGAGCGCCTCCCGACGCTCGAAGACGTGGCCCAGGTCGCCGGCGTGTCGCGGGCCACGGTGTCCCGGGTGATCAACGGCGTGCGCAACGTCAGCCCCGAGCTGCACGAGGTGGTCTGGAACGCCGTCGAGATCACCGGGTATGTGCCCAACCGGGCCGCGCGTTCCCTGGTCACCGGCAAGACCGGCACGGTCGCGCTGGTGGTGTCCGACTCCGAGCCGCACGACGACGACCCCTTCATGAGCCGGTTCTTCAGCGACCCGTTCTTCGGCCGGGTGGTCGGCGGGCTGATGAGCGTGCTGCGCCCGGCCGGCGTACAGCTCGCCCTTCAGTTGGTCGGCAGCCAGGATGCGCGCACCCGGTTGATCGGCGACCTGCGCCAGGGCCAGGCCGACGGATCCGTACTGCTCTCGCTGCACCCGGGCGACACGTTGCCGGAGCTGATGTCCGATGCCAAGCTCCCCTGCGTCATGATCGGTCGCCCGGCGCGGCCGATCCCGATCTCGTACGTCGACGTCGACAACGTCGCCGGCGCGGTCCTCGCCGCCGACCACTTGGTGGGCCGCGGCTGCGGCTTCGTCGGCATGATTTCCGGCCCCGCCGAGGTGCCCGCCGCGCAGGATCGCATCACCGGCTTTCAGCGTGCGATGGCTCGCTTCGGCGCCGCCTACGTCCCGTCCGCGTCGGGCAACTTCACCCTGGACAGCGGCGAACACGCGATGCGCCGGCTGTTCGAGCTCGAACCCCGCGTCGACGGACTGTTCGTCGCGAACGACCTGATGGCGCAGGGCGCGCTGCGCGCGTTGCACGAGCTCGGCCGGCGGGTGCCCGATGAGGTCGCGGTGGTCGGGTTCGACGACAGCAGCGCCGCACTGGCGGCCCGACCGGCGCTGACGACCGTCCGGCAGCCGCTCGAGGACATGGCGGCGGAGAGCGCGCGCATGCTCCTGGCCCGGGTCGACGACCCATCGCAGCGGATCGCCTCGGTCATCTACGAGGCGACGCTGATCGAGCGCGAGTCCACCTGACCCGAGGTGCGGCAACCCGGCGCTCCATCGTGGTCAGGCGGCCGGCGGCTCGTGACGTTCGCGCCACGCCAGGTACGCACGGAACGGCTCGGCGGCACCATCGGTCGGCACATGGACCACGTGCTCGTCTGGCAACGCCGGCGGAGCGGATGGCTCACCCAAGTCGGGCACGGACGCACGAGGTGCGGCGTAGACGATCCGGGTGATCCCCGCGCCCGCGGCCACCGCGCGGCACCAGTCGCACGGCTCGCAGCTGGACACCAAGGTCGCACCTGCCAGGCTCAGCGTGCCCAATAGACCACAGGCGCCACGGATGGCGCCGATCTCCGCGTGCGCGGTCGGGTCGTGGTCGCCCTTGGTGAGGTCGACGCAGGTGGCGAGGACCGCGCCGTCGCGGACCACGACCGCGCCGTAC
>DATDJX010000069.1:0-5210 GCA_036520275.1 Asanoa sp. | reverse complement strand
CGGGGCAAGGTGCGCCGGGTACGGGTCGCGCCCGACGCCACCTGCGGCGGCGGCGCCGCCGGGGCAGCCATGGTCAGGGGCGGGTGCGGCGGCGGGCGCCACCTCGGCGGCCGCGGCGGCGGCCGGTGGTCGGCTCGTCGTCGGCGTCGCCCACGTCCGGATCGTCGGCGCTGGCCAGGCGCCCGGCAGGCTCCTCGGCCTCGTCGTTCACGTCCACATCGACGACGGCTACCACGTCGGACTCGTCGACCGCGTCGATCGAGATGTCCTCGTACCGCGACAGGTCGTACCCCATCGTGTCGTACCCCATCGTGTCGTCCTCGTCCGTGACGACCGCCGCCGGGGATTCCACGGCGGCCGGTTCCGCGGCCTTACGACCCCGGCGCCGGCTGTCCGTTCCGGCCGGCGCGCCCGCGACTGCCTTGACCTTGTCCCCCGCGGAGGCCTTGGCCGGCGCCGGCTCGGTGTGGATGATCACGCCGCGGCCCTTGCAGTGCTCGCAGGTCTCGCTGAATGCCTCCAGCAGCCCGGCGCCGATCCGCTTGCGGGTCATCTGCACGAGGCCGAGCGAGGTGATCTCGGTCACCTGGTGCTTCGTGCGGTCGCGGCCGAGGCATTCGGTCAGTCGGCGCAGGACCAGCTCGCGGTTGCTCTCCAGCACCATGTCGATGAAGTCGATCACCACGATGCCACCGAGGTCGCGCAGCCGCAGCTGGCGCACGATCTCCTCGGCCGCCTCGAGGTTGTTGCGGGTGACCGTCTCCTCGAGGTTGCCGCCCTGGCCGGTGTATTTGCCGGTGTTGACGTCGACGACCGTCATCGCCTCGGTGCGGTCGATGACCAGGTGGCCGCCGGAGGGCAGGAACACCTTGCGGTCCAGGCCCTTGAGGATCTGCTCGTCGATCCGCTTCTCGGCGAACACGTCGACGCTGCCGGCGTGGCGGTGCAGCCGCGGCACGAGGTCGGGCGAGACGTGGGTCAGGTAGGACTCCACGGTTTCGAACGGGTCGTCGCCCTGGATCACGAGCTCGCGGAAGTCTTCGTTGAACAGGTCGCGCACGACCCGGATGACCAGGTCGGGCTCCTCGTACAGCAGCACCGGCGCGCCGCCCTCGGCGGCCTTGCGCTGGATGTCTTCCCACTGGGCCTGCAGGCGCTTCACGTCGCGGGCCAGCTCGTCTTCGCTGGCGCCCTCGGCGGCCGTCCGCACGATCACGCCCGCGGCGTCCGGGACGAGCTTCTTCAGCACGTCGCGCAGTCGCTTGCGCTCGTTGTCGGACAGCTTGCGGCTGATCCCTGAGGCGTTGCCGCCCGGCACGTAGACGAGGTGGCGGCCGGAGAGCGCGATGTGGCTGGTCAGCCGGGCGCCCTTGTGGCCGATCGGGTCCTTGGTGACCTGGACGAGCACGGAGTCGCCGGAGTGCAGCGCCTGCTCGATCGAGCGCGCCCGGCCCTCGAGGCCGGTGGCGTCCCAGTTGACCTCGCCGGCGTAGAGCACGGCGTTGCGGCCGCGGCCCACGTCGACGAACGCGGCTTCCATGCTGGGCAGCACGTTCTGCACCTTGCCGAGGTAGACGCTGCCGGCCATCGTGCCCGACGACGCCCGGGCGACGTAGTGCTCCACCAGGATGCCATCTTCGAGGACGGCGATCTGGGTGCGGTCACCGCGCTGGCGTACGACCATCTGCCGGTCGACGGCCTCGCGGCGGGCCAGGAACTCCGACTCGCTCAGGATCGGCGGCCGGGTGCGGCGCTGCTCGCGGCCGTCGCGGCGGCGCTGTCGCTTGGCCTCCAGCCGGGTCGAGCCGGACACCCCCTGCACCTCGTCGGCGGACGAGCGCCGCTCGCGGATCCGCACCACGGTGTGTACGCCGTCGTCGGCCGCGGTGTCGGCGTCGCCCTTGCGACGGCGGCGCCGGCGCCTCCGGGTCAGCCCGTCGCCCTCGTCGTCGTCTTCGGCGGGCGCCTCGACCGCTGCCGGCTCCTCGGTGTCGTCGGCCTCGTCGAGCGGGCCCTTGCCGCGACCGCGGCCGCGGCGGCCGCGGCGCCGGCGACGACCGGCGGCGGAGTCGTCGGACTCGTCGTCCGCCTCGACGGCCTCGGTCGCGGTGCTGTCCGCTTCGCCCTCGGCCTCCGTTGCGACCGGTTCGGCGGTACGCCGCGCACGGCGCCGCCGCCGGCCGGTCTCGGCGGGTTCGGCCCCGCCCATCGCGGCGGCGGCCTGCGGCTCGTCGGCGGTCGTTTCCGCTTCGGCCGGGGGCGCCGCCTTGACGCCCCGGCGGGCGCGTCGGGTGGTCGGGCCGGCCGCGGTCTCGTCGGGTTGCGGCGCCATGAAGAGCACGGGCGGCGGCATCGGGGCACCGCGCCCGGTTTCGCCGGCCGACACGTCCTCCAGGGCGTCGGTGTTGACGTCGGTGTCGGCGGCGGCCCGCGCGGACCGGCTGCGCCGCGAGCGGGTGCGGCTCGTCGCCGGCGGTCCTGCGGCCAGGTCGTCGGTGAGTCCGCCCTCGGCCGGGGCGGCGTCGGAAGCGGTCGAGCCGGCAGCGGCGGACGCGGTCGAACCCGCGGCGGCGGTGCCGGCGGTCGGCGCGCTGTCCGTGGCGCCGGCGGCACCCGCGGCCGTCGCACCCGGCCTCGATCTGCCGGCTGCGGAACCGGCCGCGCCGACGGCCGCGCCACCCGCGGCGCCGGACGCCTGGGCGGCCGCGCCGGTCGGGGTGCCGGCCGCGACGGCAGCGGTGGAGGCGTCGTCGGCCTCGTCTTCGTCGAGTTCACCGTCGACGGCGGTCCCACCGACGATCGGCGCCGCGCCGGGCGCGACGTCGCCGCCGGAGCGGGTGGACAGGGTGGGCGGGACGCCGCCTACGCCCTGGGCGGCCGCGCCCGTGTCCGCGTCAGCCGCCTGGGCGGTGGGCTCGGCGGTCTTGCGGCGGCGGGAGCGGGTGGCCTTCGCGGGCGCCTCGGCGCCTCCGGACGCCGGTGCCGCGTCGGTACCCTCTGAAGGGGTCTGACCGGACACGCCGCCAACATCCGAAATGTCAGATGCGGCCGCTTTGGCGCGGCGGCGTCGGGTCGGTGCCGTGGTCTCGGCGGTCTCGGCGCCGGCCGCTGCCGCGGTGGTCTTGCGGGCGCGGGTGCGGCGGACGGGCGCGGCAGTGTCGCCGGGCGGCTTGGCCTCGGGCCGCTCCGCCCCCGTCGGCTCGTTGTCGAGCATGGACGTTCTCCAGTTCTGGCGGCCCCGGGCGCGGGTGAGCGCTGCCACGCAGGGTCGCCGCAAAGTGTTTCCGGCGCCCGCACGAATGCGGGCAGACCGAAGTCTGGCTTCCTACCCGCCAACCGGTCACCCGGCTAGCGATCGACGACGGCGGCCCCACCGGGCAGGCGATCGCGATCCGTCTCCAACGGATCCTCGATCTCTCCGTGCGGCGTCAGCCGGCCCTGCGCCAGCCGGGTCGCCCTGGGCGGGACCGGCGGCTCCAGGTCGGCCACCACACGGAGGCCGGAAAGGACGTCATCGGGTCGCACGGTCGGCGTCACCTGCCGCACGACTACGTCCAGTATCGCACATGGCACTCCCGCGACCTCGGACGGTGCCGGATTGTTCGTGATCACCTCGATCGACTCGACCGGCGCGCGGGTGTCGAGGGTGCGCCGACCCTGCTTGGTCAGGCGCTCCACGGGTACCTCGGCTGCGTCGCGGAACGCGGTTACCGCCGCGGAGAGCGTGTCCGTCTCGATGCCGGGCAGCTCGATCCTCCAGCGCGAGGCGTCGATGCGGTCCGCCAGGCTGCCGCCGGAGGCCTCGACCGCCTCCAGAACGTCGAGGCCCGCGGAGAGGGCGGCGTCGAGGGCGGCCCGGACCGCCTCGGGGTCGACGCGTCGCTGCAGGCCGATCTCCAGGTATTCGGCTTCGCTCGCGACGCCCGTGGGTGCCGCGCTCGCGTACGAGATCTTGGGATGTGGGGTGAACCCCTGCGAGAACGCGATCGGCACGCCGGCGCGCCGGACGGCGCGCTCGAACGCCCGCGCGAAGTCGCGGTGGGACGTGAAGCGCAACGGCCCCCGCTTCGCGTACCTGATTCTGATGCGCTGGACGACGGGCGCCTGACCGCCCACAGGTTGCGGTTTACTGCTGATCTTGGTGCTCCTCGGTGTCGTGCCCTCTTTGGGCCATCCTTCCACTCCCCGGGTCAGCGGTAGCCGGTGACGTCGGCCTGCCCGCGTGTTGCACCTCGACCAGGTAGCGCCAGGCGTCGGGGCCGGCTGCCGGCAAGGTCGGCGAAGCCAGCGGCCCGCGCGAGTTGGCCGCTGGACAATGACCGCCGGTTCCACCGCGTCTGGTCGGGTCGGCGGCCGGCGTGGCCACCGCGCGCCCGACCCCCGCGCCCAGCTCGATGGCGATCCATGGTGCGGCCTCCCACACCGTGCCGGCGACCGGTGCCACCCTGTGCTGCATGCCGGGCATGGTCGCAGCCGGATACGACAGCTCGGCTACCGTGTGGATCATGACCGACGAGGGCCGCAAGGCGCGCATCGTAGGGATCTTCGACCGCGCCGCGCCGACGTACGAACAGGTCGGCGTGGAGCTCTTCGGCCCGCCGGGCCGGCAGCTGGCCGCCCTGGCGCAGCTCCGCCCGGGCGAGCGGGTGCTCGACCTGGGCTGCGGCCGCGGCGCCAGCCTCTTCCCCGCCGCCGAGGCCGTCGGGCCGCGCGGCGAGGTGGTTGGCCTCGACCTGGCGCCGGAGATGGTCGCCCGGACCGCGGCCGAGGCCGACCGGCGCGGCCTCGCCTGGGTACGGGTCCGGCAGGCCGACGCGGAGCGCCCGGACGAACCGGAGGGCCGCTTCGACGCGGTGATCGCCGGCTTCGTGGTCTTCTTCCTCGACGATCCCGCCGCGGCGGTCGCCCGCTGGGGGCGTCTGCTGCGCCCGGGCGGGCGGCTCGTGCTGAGCACGTTCACCGAGCGGTCGGCCGCCGAGCAGGCGGCATTCGCCGCGGTCGTGGACGCGGTGCGTCGGTTCCAGCCGCCGTCCGGGCCGCCCGACCGCGACTCCGGGCCGCCCGACGAGATCTACACCACGGCATGGCTGTGCGGGCTGTTCGCCGGGTCCGGACTCACCGATGTGGACATCGTCGAGATCATCCAGCGGTCCGTGTTCGCGTCGCCCGAGGTGTTCTGGGATTTCGTCCTGTCGGCCGGCGGCCGGCCG
>DATDJX010000068.1:0-2957 GCA_036520275.1 Asanoa sp. | reverse complement strand
TTCCCGCAGGACCGGCAGATCGTGCTGCACTGCAAGTCGGGCGTGCGGTCCGCGGAGGCCCTCGCCGCGCTCAAGGCCGCCGGCTTCAAGGACGCGGTCCACGTCCAGGGCGGCGTGGTCTCCTGGATCAAGCAGGTCGACCCGTCACTGCCCACGTACTGAATCGATCTGCCGCGCGCCCTGTCGGACAGTTGACCTTGGCCGACCTACCGAAGCGTGACATACCGCTCGCCGGTACCGTTCCGGCTGTGGTGGACCTGGAAGCAGCGATCGGTTTCGTTGTCGCGCACGGCGACGCGGTCGATCGCGCCCGGCTCTCGTGGCTGCGGGCGGGCCAACCGCCCGCACCCGAGATCCTGGCCGACGTGGAGATCGGCCAGACCCCGGGGGGCGGCTGGCCGGCTCTCTGGGGCGGGCAGGTGGCGTCGGTCGACGCCACCTGCTTCCGGCTGGCCGAGCTCGACGACCTGGGCGCGATCGGGCGGCCCGCCGCGCGGCGGGCGATGGACTGGCTGGCCACCATGCAGCGACCCGACGGCACGTGGGAGGAAGACCCGTCGCTGTCCGGGTGGGCGCCCCCGTGGGCCGCACCCGGCGACCCCGAGGCGCGCATCTACCTGACCGCCAACGCCGGGTTCTGCCTGACGGTGGCTGGTCACGACGCGCGGCCGGGCGGCCCGCTCGACCCCCGGGTCGGCGGGGTGTACGCGGGCGTCGTCCACGCCGCGGCGGTGGCCTTCGCGTCCGCGCTGCGGCCCGACGGCACGTGGCCGTCGTTCCTCGTCGCCGGCTGGCTGGGCGCGGCGGTCCTGTACCGGCAGGAGATGTACTACGAGTCGGCCCGCATCCAGGTCGTGCTGACCGACCGGCTGCCCGACATGACGCCGGCCGACGTGGCGTGGATGGGTTCCGCTTTTCGCCGGGTGGGCCTGTCGCCGCAGGACCGCGTCGTGGCCGCGGCGCAAGAGCGGCTGGCGCAGACCCAGCGCACCGACGGCGGCTGGCCCAGCGACGACGGCGAACCGTTCGACGTACACACCACCCTGGCGGCGATCCGCGCCTGCCGCTGAATCACTCTTGCCTCCATCCCCCGCGTCGATCTTGCACTTATCTCGGCGAATTGCCTGCTTTGGGGCATGACAAGTGCAAGATCGACGAGGAGCGGGTCGTGAGTCGTCAGGTCAGTGGCGGATGTGGCCGTCGCCGGTGACGATGTACTTGGTCGAGGTGAGCTCCGGTAGGCCCATCGGGCCGCGGGCGTGCAGCTTCTGCGTCGAGATGCCGATCTCCGCGCCGAACCCGAACTCGCCGCCATCGGTGAACCGGGTCGACGCGTTGACCATCACGGCCGCGGCGTCCACGCGCGCGGTGAACGCCCTCGCCGCGTGCAGGTTCTCCGTGACGATGGCCTCGGTGTGCATCGTCCCGTAGCGCCGGACGTGTTCGATGGCCGCGTCGAGGCTCGGGACCACAGCCGCGGAGACGTCGGCCGACAGGTACTCGGTGCCCCAGTCGTCCTCCGTGGCCGGGACCACCGTCGCGTCGTACGACCGGACCTTCTCGTCACCGTGCACCGTGACGCCCTTGGCCGCCAACGCCTCGATGGCCTTCGGCAGGAACGCGTCGGCCACCGCCTCGTGCACCAGGAGCGACTCGGCGGTGTTGCATGTGGACAATCGCTGGGTCTTGCTGTTCACCACGATGGCGAGCGCCTTGCCGAGGTCGGCGGCCGCGTCGACGTATACGTGGCAGTTGCCGACGCCGGTCTCGATGACCGGCACCGTCGACTCCTCGACCACGGTGCGGATCAGGTCGGCGCCGCCGCGCGGGATCAGCACGTCGACGAGCCCGCGGGCGCGCATCAGGTCCTTGACCGAGTCGCGGCTGGAAGCGTCGAGGAGCTGGACGGCGTCGGCCGGGAGGCCGACCTCGTCGAGGGCGTCGCGGAGGATCGCGACCAACGCCCGGTTGCTGTGCTGCGCCGTCGACGAGCCGCGCAGCAGGGCGGCGTTGCCGGACTTGAGGCAGATCGCGGCGGCGTCCACCGTGACGTTGGGGCGCCCCTCGTAGATCATTCCGACCACGCCGAACGGCACCCGCACCTGGCGCAGCTCGAGGCCGTTGGGCAGGGTCGAGCCCCGGACGACCTGACCCACCGGGTCGGGCAGGGCCGCCATCTCCCGCAGCGCGTCGGCGATCGCGCCGAGCCGCCGGGCGTCGAGGCCGAGCCGGTCGAGGACCGCCTCGGACAACCCGGCCACCTGGCCGGCGGCGAGGTCCGCCTCGTTGGCCGCCAACACCTGCGGCGTACGGGCGACCAGTGCGTCGGCCATCGCGTGCAACGCCCGGTCCTTGTCCCGCCGGGTCGTGGTCGCGAGCGTGACCGCCGCCTCGCGCGCCTTACGCGCCTGTTCCGCGACGCTCATGCCGCCGCCTCGCTCCGGGCGGTGCCGTCTGGCGCTCGCCGGTCGTCGGGTCGCGCGGCGGCGCCGCGAGCGCACGCACTGAGCCTGATGATGAGCTCCCTTCGGTCGCTCATGCCGCCGCCTCGCTCCGGGCGGTGCCGTCTGGCGCTCGCCGGTCGTGGGGTCGCGCGGCGGCGCCGCGAGCGCACGCACTGAGCTTGATGATGAGCTCCCTTCGGTCGCTCATGCGGGCCTCCTCACAGCAGGACGAGGTCGTCGCGGTGGACGACCTCGCGTTCGTACGCCGGGCCCAGGGCCGCGGCGAGCTCCACAGTGGACCGGCCGAGCAACCCGGGCAGCTCGACCGCGTCGTAGTTGACGAGACCCCGGGCGACCGGTGCGCCGTCGCCATCGACGAGGTCGACCGGGTCACCCGCGGTGAACGTACCGTCGACCGCCGTGATGCCGGCCGGCAGCAGCGACTTGCGGCGGTTGACGACCGCCTGCACGGCGCCCGGGTCCAGGTGCAGGCGCCCGCGCGGCGAGGTGGCG
>DATDJX010000067.1:0-30718 GCA_036520275.1 Asanoa sp. | reverse complement strand
GCCCGAGCGGCCTCCAGCAGCTCGGTCGGCACGGCCTCCTTGAGGTACTGCGTCATGAAGAACACACCGAACGCGCTGACCAGCAGCGGCAGGATGACCGCCCACAGGCTGCCGACGAGCTGGTACTTCGCCATCAGCAGGTAGAGCGGAATGATCCCCAGCTGGACCGGGACCATCGTGGTCGCGATGATCAGGACGAGCAGCGCGTTGCTGCCCCGAAACCGCAGCTTCGCGAACGCGAAACCGGCCAGCGTGGAGAAGAAGACCTGGCTGATCGTGATCGCGCCGGCCACGAGGAACGAGTTGAAGATGGCCTTGGCCATGGGGACGGTGGCGAAGGTGCGCTGCAGGTTCTCCATGAGGTGGCCGCCGAACCACAGCGGCGGTGGCACCTGGCCCAGCACGCCCTGGTCGTGCGAGGCGGCGATCAGCGAGTAATAGAACGGAAAGGCGCCGAAGAACAGCACCGCCATCAGCGTGAGGTAGGTCAGCGGTCCGGGGCGTCGACCGAACGTGCCCCGGCGCATCCGCCCCCGAATGGCGGCGCGGCGCGACGGGGGTGTCGAGGTTGCGGTGGGCGGAAGCGGACGCACGGTGGCGGTCATCATGCCGTCCGGAGCCGGCTGATGAGAAGGAAGTTGACCGCTGCGGCGATCATGATGATGAGGAACATCAGCCACGCGGCGGCCGACGCGTAGCCGAACTCCCAGCGCGTGAAGCCCACCTCGTACAGATAGAGCGACAGCGTCTGGGCCTGCCGGTCGGAGCCGCCCGAGGGCGAGTAGTTCATGAAGATCAGCGGCTCGGCCACGACCTGCAGTCCGAAGATCGTCGAGTTGAGCACGGTGAAGATGATCGTCGGGCGGATCGCCGGTACCGTGATTCTCCAGAGCTGCTGGTTGCTCGACGCGCCGTCCAACGCGGCCGCGGCGTACAGGTCGCTCGGCACCGCCTGCATGGCCGCAAGGTAGATCAGCGCGTTGTAACCGGTCCACCGCCAGATGATCATCACCGCCACGGCGATCTGCGAGGTCGCCGAGCCGGCCTGCCAGTCGATCTTCCCGATGTCGAACAGGCTGAGGATCCAGTTGATCAGGCCGAAGTCGCGGCCGAAGAGCTGGCCGAAGATGATGGCCACGGCCGCGACACTGGTGATGTTGGGCAGCAGCGTGCTCATCCGCCACGTCGTCGGCCCGCGCAGCCGTTGGTTGAGCACGTGCGCCAATACCAGCGCGAAGAGCAGTTGCGGCACCGTCGACATGACGAGGATCGACAGCGTGTTCCAGAGGGCGTTCCAGAAGTACGGGTCGGCCAGCAGCTGCTTGTAGTTGGCGAGCCCGACCCAGGGGTGGGTCTCCTCGAGTAGGCCCCACTTGTGCAGCGACACCCACGCCGTGTAGATGAGCGGGTAGGCCCCGAAGATTCCAAAGAGGACGAAGAACGGGACGACGTACAGGTACGGCGACGCCTTGACGTCGAGCCGGTAGAGCCGGTTGCGTAACGGCGCTTGGTGCGTTGGCGCGATCGCCCGGTCCCCCGCCGCCGGTGCCTTGGGAGTAGCGACAGTCACGGGACCGTCCCTTCCACGGTCAGGCCGGCGGCGGTCCCGGATCCCGCCCGGGACCACCGCCGGCGCGAGGCTCAGGAACCGAGCGCGGCGACGTCCCTGAGGACCTTGGCCCAGGACTGGTCGGGGGTCTCCTTGCCCTGCTCCACCCGGGTCAGGCCATCGATGATCTTCGTATTGATGTCACCGGACTTCGGGCCGAGGTACTGCGGCACCATCGTCTGGACCGACTTGGAGAAGATCTCGCCCACCGGGGCGTTGTTGAAGAACGGGTTCACGAAGTCCTTGATCACCGGGTCGTTGTAGAGGGTGGTCGTGGACGGGAAGTTGCCGGCGGTCCGGAACACCTTCGCCTGCTGCTCGGGAGCGGTGAGCCACTTGGCGAGGTCCGTCGCCTCCTTGGGGTGCTTGGTCTGCTTGGGCACGGTCAACCACGAGCCGCCCCAGTTGCCGGTGCCACCGGGCACCGCGGCGATGTCCCACTTGCCCGAGGCGTCCTTCGCCTGGCTCTGGATGTAAGCCATCATCCACGAGGGACACGCGAGCGTGGCGAACGAACCCTTGGCGAAGCCGGCGTTCCAGTCGTTCGTCCACGCCGCGATCTTGGCCGAGAGGCCGGCCTGCACGGCCTGGTTCGACAGGTCCCAGGCCTGTTTCACGCCGGCGCTGGAGTCGACGACGACCTTGTCACCGTCGTAGATGCCGGTCTGCGCTTGGCCGAGGATCGACCGGTACATGACCGTCGGGCCGTCCATGAAATGCGTGCCTGGGAGCTTCGCCGCCTCGAACTTCTTGCCGGTCTCGATGTACTGCTGCCACGTCGGCCACAGCGCCGACACCTGGTCACGCTCGGTCGGCAACCCGGCCTTCTGGAACAGGTCACGGCGGTAGCACATCGCCATGCCGCCGACGTCGGTGCCGACGCCGATCACGTGGCCGTCGGCCGAGGAGCCGCGCTGCCACTTCCAGTCCGGCCACTGCGACTTGATGTCGGCGCCGCCGTAATCCATGAAGTCGATGAACTTGCCGGGGTTGGCGGTGAACTGGCCGGCCCAGCCTTCCTCGAGCGCCTCGATGTCGGCCGCGCCCGTATTCGTGGCCAGGTGCGCGACGAGGTTCTTGTGGTGGTCTTCTGCCTTGGTGACGCGCTCAGTGATCTTGATGGTGGGGTGGGCGGTCATGTACTCCTTGTAAAGGTCCTTGTAGCCGAACTCGCCGAACGTGGCGACGGTGAGGCTCACCGGGCCGTCGCTCGTCGAGCCGCTGCCGCTCGAGCCGCTGGCGCATGCCGCGGCGGACGCCATCAGGGCCGCGGCCATCACGGGAGCCGCTAGGAGGGTTGACCGGCGGCGTAGACCGCCGCCGGACGACGCTGGACGCATGGGGTCCTCCAGTTCCGTATTCGGGGGTGGGGGTGGGGTGTGGTGATGACGTGCGGGCGCGGCGCTACCGGCGGGAGATCCCACCGGCGGCGATCACGCCCCGATACCAATGGGCGCTGTCCTTGAACGTGCGGGTGAAGGTCTGGTAGTCGACGTGGATGATGCCGAAGCGCTTGGCGTAGCCGTACGCCCATTCGAAGTTGTCCAAAAGGGACCAGAGGAAGTAACCGCGCAGGTCGGCCCCGGCCGACATCGCCTCGTGTGCCGCCACCAGGTGGCTGTGCACGTACTCGATCCGGTCCGGGTCGTGTACGCCACCGTCGGCGGAGACCTCGTCGGGGTAGGCCGCTCCGTTCTCGGTCACGTAGATCGGTATCTGCCCGTAGTCCCGGGTGATGCGCAACAGCAGCTCGCGCAGGCCGGTCGGGTCGATCGGCCAGCCCATGTCGGTCACCGGGCCGGGCGTCGGGTGGTGCTCGACCTTGTCGCCCTCCGGATAGGGCGTGCCGTGACCGGGCTTGGCGTGTTTCGCCGCGCCGACCAGGTCGGGCTGGTAGTAGTTGACGCCGAGCGCGTCGATCGGCGCCTTGATCACGGCGAGGTCGCCATCCCGGACGAACGCCCAGTCGGTGACCGCCCCCGTGTCGGCCTGGACGTCCGCCGGGTAGGCACCGCGCAACAGCGGGTCTAGGAAGATCCTGTTCAGCAGGCCGTCGACGCGCCGCGCCGCGTCGGCGTCGGCCGGGTCATCGCTGATGGCGCGGACCGTACCCGTGTTGAGGGCGAGCGCGATCAGTGACGCTGGAGCCGCGGACCGCAGGATCGGCACGGCCAGGCCGTGCGCGAGAAGCAGGTGGTGGACGGCCGTCAGAGCGGCCGCGTGGTCGGTGCGCCCGGGCGCGTGCGCGCCGGACCCGTAGCCGAGGAAGGCGGAGCACCACGGCTCGTTGAGCGTGTTCCACATCGAGATCCGGTCGCCGAGTCGCTGAGCCACGGCAGTGGTGTAGTCGGCGAAGTGGGCCGTGGTGTCACGGTTGGTCCAGCCGCCGGTGTCTTCCAGCTCCTGCGGCAGATCCCAGTGGTAGAGCGTGGCGACCGGGCGGATGCCCGCGGCGAGCAGCTCGTCGACCAGGCGGTCGTAGAAGTCGAGCCCCGCGGGATTGATGCCGCCCCCGGCCGTACGGACCCGCGGCCACGCCACGGAGAACCGGTACGCCCGAAGGCCGAGCTCGACCATCGCGGCGACGTCTTCGCGGTAGCGGTGGAAATGATCGGTGGCCCGGTCGCCGGTGTCGCCGTTGTCCACCTTGCCGACGGTCGCGGAGAACGTGTCCCAGATCGACGGGATCCGGCCATTCTCCGTCACCGCGCCCTCGATCTGGTACGAGGCGGTGGCCGCGCCCCACCAGAAGTCGGCGGGAAACCGCAGGTCAACGCGGCCCTCGCCGGCCTCCGTCGAAGGCGCCGCGACGGTACTCATGGTCGTCCCACTTTCGCCGTGCCTGCAGAGATTGCACCCGATGCGGGAGAGCGCTCTCCGGGTGAGACCTAGGGTGGGCCGACGGTTACACCGATGTCAAGTGGGCCGTTCAGCCGATGTCGAAACGCTCGAAGTCGGGACCAAGACGAAGCTCTGACATATCGGATGAGTTGTTGTTATCGCGACGCCGTCATCTCGCTGGGGCTGGGCGCTGCGCGTGCGTCGATGACGATCAGCCTGGATGGATCAAGCCGGTCGATTTTCACTATTCACGGCAATTACGCCATCGGCCAAGGAGCTTACATTGCCGCAAGGGTGCACCAGCCGGCACCAGACCAAGCTGGACGCCCGATTAGTCGGACTAATAGGTAATTGATGCCCATGTTCATGATAAGAAGTAGAACCACTGCTACGTACTGTAGCGACGTAGGCACGTTACGCACGGTTGGGTATTGCTGAGCGCGCCGTGGTCCATGCATACTGCCACTCCTTTACACGACTACCGCGTCGGAGGACACGAAGATGCGTACACCCCAAAAGGACCACAGGCTCGCGGGAAGAACGCGGAGGCGGAGGCGGATCCTCGCCCTGCTCGCAGCCGTACTAACCACGATGAGCGTCGCTGCGCTGCCGCAAGCAGCACAGGCCGCAAACCCGACGAAGGTGGCGGTGAATTCCGACGGCCCGGCAAAACTGTGGAGCGGCACCGTCCGTAGCGATGGTCCGGGTACCCCCAATGTTCCGCCGTGCCGAGTCGTGCACTGCGACAAGATCGAGGTCAGGGTCACCCTCCCACCTGGAACGTGGACACGTCCCGGTGGACTCCAGGTAGCGATCCGTTGGGACGTCGCGACGGAGGCGGGCCTCGGCCTGTTCGTGTACCGGGACAACATGCTGGTGGCCAAGTCGACCGCAGGAGTGGGTACCGCCCAGTCGGTCATCATCCCGTCGGCACAGAATGGCGCCTACTACGTATATGTCTCGTATGGAATCACCTTCGGCGCCGTGGACCCGGACCCAGTTGTTTCCTACCAGGGCTTGGCCGAGGTGGAGTACAAACCGGCCGTCGAGCCGCTCCGCGATCTGCTGCCGGATCTCTCGTCGCTCCCACAGGAGAACGTCACGTATGACAATCCCGGAGCGATTTTCGATGACGTCGCGCAGCCGGGACAGTCGTGCTTCGACAGCGAACGCTTGGAGCAGGCTGCCCGGCAGTGCCTGCGGTTCGACCAGGTACTGCAGAACAAGGGATCGGGTCCAGTGGACCTTCGATACGATCGGCAATCGGGCGTCCTGCAGGACGAGGACGTGGCGCAGCGGATCTACCGTTCCGACGGAACCTCGTATGATGTCGCGGCCGGTCAGGTTGAGTTCCATGCGGTCCACGGGCACTATCACTTCAAGGGGTTCGCACAATCGGAGTTGTGGCTTGCCGACGGCGCTGGCAACCTGACCGGCGCCGCGCCGGCGGCCGTGGGAGACAAGGTGAGCTTCTGCATCGCCGACACCGATCTTGCTGCCTTTGGCCAAAAAGGTGACGCGCCGCTTTCGTACCCCGCACCCGATTGTCTCGATCCAAAGGAGACCGTCGGCACCACCGAGTACTTCTACATGGGGATGTCCCGCGGGTGGGCAGATCGCTACAACTGGTACCTCCCCGACCAGATGATCGACACCTACGGCTTGACGGACGGGACATATGTCCTATTCACGACGGTGGATCCGGACAACAAGCTCCGCGAATCCAATGACGACAACAACTGCGGCTCAGTCATCGTTGAACTCACCGGGCTAACGACTGACAAGCCGCGGGCTGACCTCCGCGGCACCGGTCCGGCCTGCCCCTAACTAGGCGCTCCGTCTCCGCAGATCGAGGCGATCAGCGTACGCGCCCTTGGACAGGTGTGGTGGGCTCTCGGCCCCGCTCGGCCGGGCGCCCACCCAGTCCCTGGGACGCGCTCCGTCCAGAGAGCCGTTGCGACTCCCTTCGTACCTGGCCAGGGTGCATTGGCTGAACTGCGGCTTGTGGATCTGTCTAGTCCCGGCAGGTACTTGACAGGCGGGTCTCGCCGGTGTATGCGCCTCCCTCCAGCACACCCCCGCTGGTTGCCGTTACGCAGCCACCGCACCACCGGTCCGACTCGCGGCCCGTCGACGATGCCGTCCCCTCGCGCGTGCCGGACCGATGGACGCCGATGCCGCGAAGATGTGTCGGCTTTGGATTCGGCGTAGGTTGAGCCACGGCGGCGTGAGCTGCGCCCCCTTGCGCCGAAAGGGGCGCGCCGCCAGAAGCGACCGGCTACCGGATCGGCACGTAGTCGGGCTGATCGGTCGCGAGCGGCTGGCCGACCGTACGGCCGATGCCCTCGTACACCCGCGGCCGCGTGCTGCGCAGCACGGTGCCCCAGATGAGGCCGATGATCGCGGCGAAGATGATGACGCCCGGCAGCACCCAGCGCAGGTAGATCGGGTTGGTCGGGGCAAGCAGGCTGTTGAAGTTCACCACCAGCACGACAAACAGCGCACCGAGCAGGATGGTCGCCAGTGTGGGCGCGATCGTGCCCTGCCACGCGGTCTCGTCGGCGCGCCGGGTGCGGAAGAATCCGACCACCGCCGCGGAAGTCGCCGCCATCAACAGCACCACACCCACCGCTGCCACGCCGGACAGCCACGTGAACAGGTCGAGCACCGGGTCCTTGCCGGCGAGAATGAACAGCACCAGAACCACGATGGCGATGAACGTCTGGGTCAGCGAGCCCGCAATCGGGGCCAGGGTGCGGGCGTTGGTGCGGCCGAGGAACCGCGGCAGCACGTGCTCGCGGCCGAGCGCGAACAGGTAGCGCGCGACGCCGTTGTGGAACGAGAGCAGGGCGGCAAACACGCTTGTAAAGAACAGCACAGTCGCGATGTCCGCGACGACGTTGCCGGCATATTGGCCGAGGGTGCCGAAGATGACGCCCGGGCCGTTCTCGATCGACGCCTGCTGCGCCTCGTCGGGTCCGGTGACAACCGGGATCGCCCACGCCGAGATGGCGTAGAAGATGCCGGTGAAGGCGACGGCGAGGTAGGTCGCGCGCGCGACCGTACGCCGCGGATCTTTGACCTCCTCGCTGTAGGTCGCGCCGGACTCGAAGCCGGTGAACGCCGCGATGCCCAGCGCGAAGACGGCGCCGACGCCCCCCGCGAACAGGTTGGTCGGCAGCCACCCGTCGAGCGAGACTCTTCCGCCGGCCGGATGCGCGAAGCTAACGACGTCGAAGATGGCGACGGCGATGATCTCGGCGATCAGCAGGACGGCCAGGATCCGCGCGTTGAGGTCGACGCGCAGCATGCCGAGGATGCCGACGAGTACCCAGGCGACGAGGCTCCAGGCCCACCACGCCAGATCGATGTCGAACTTCGTGGTCATGAAGTCGTCGGCGATGAAGCCGAACAGGCCATATAGACCGATCTGGATCGCGTTGTACGCAGTCAGTGCCACGAACGAGCCGGCGACGCCGGCGGTACGACCCATACCGTTGGCGATGTACGAGTAGAAGGCGCCCGCGTTGGCGACGTGGCGGCTCATCGAGGCGTAGCCGACGGAGAAGATGGCAAGGACGACAGCAAGGACGATGAACGACAGGGGCACGCCCTTGGAGCCCGTCACCGCGTACGTGGTGGTGACACCTCCACCCAGGACGGTCAGCGGTGCCGACGCCGCGACGACGAAGAAGAACAGGTGTACGACGCCTAGTCGCCGCCTGGCCAGAGTGCCCGAGAGGGGTGCGGACATTGGAACTCCTCAAATCAGAGGTCGCCGATTGATCACGATCGCAACGCCCGATCGTACGGCCGCCGTCCCCCAGGTCTCAAGGGCGTCATTTGTGATCAGCGAACGATCATCACGATTGAACGGAGCCGCAGATCGGCGTATGGTGTGCCCGCAACCCGGCGCTCCCCGTCCTCCGCCGCAGACTCTCGAACCCCCGGGCCAATGAGGTTATGACCGACTTCGGGCTTGCCGACGAGCTATTCCTCGTCGGCCATAACGAGTACTCCGGCAAGGAGGGCGTCAACGCCGACGTCCTCGACACTGGGCTGGCCGGAGCCATACTTGGCGAGGTTATTCTTCAGCGTCGCGTCGTCGTCACCAACGGTAGGGTCACAGTCGACGACCCGAGGCCGTGGGGGGACCCGGTGACCGACGCGGTGATCCGGGAGGTCGTCCGCCGCGGCGACTCCTACGTCCCCCGCGCGTGGATCGAGCACCTTCGCAGCGACGTCCGGGACGTCGTCGGTCGCCGGCTCGTAGCGGCCGGAATGGTGCACCGCGAAGAGTCCAAAGTGGGACTTACCCGGCGGTCCCTGGTTCGGTACCGGGCGATTGACCCCTTGCAAGCGACCCGGCCGCTCGTGCGCGTATCGCACTTCCTGCAACGCCCGGAGCACATCGATGCGCAGACCGCAACGCTGGCCGGGATTATCCGGTCGACCGGCCTCGAGCACCGGGTGATGCTCGAGTGGAGCCGCCAGGAGATCCTCGACGGCATCGGCGCGATCGTCATCCGGCTCCCGCAGCCGCTCCGTGAGCTGCTCGCGGGCCTCGACGCGACCGTCTCTGCGATGGCGGTTATCACCCGCCGCTGACGCCCTGACCTGGCCGATCTTTGATTTGTCGTCTTCCACGTCGGAGAAATCAGGGCGACAAATCCAAGATCGGCGAGATTGAGCGGCGCCTCAGTGGCGGTGGTCTCCGTGGTGGGCGCAGTTGTCCGAGGGCGAAGCCGGCACGTCGAGGGTGGGGTTGCGGTCGAAGAAGCCGGACGGCCGCAGGCTGAACCCGCACCGGTCGACCGGCATAACCGGCCAGTCCTCGCAGCGAGGGAAGTGCGTCGCGCCGAACGTGTGCCAGAGCACGATGTCTTCGCCGTCGATCGGCCGGTCCTTGGCAACGAACTGCGGCAAACCGCCGCCGCCAGGATGCTGGTTGACCTGGTCGCCGGCTGGGTAGCGCTCGTCAGCGGCATACCGCGTCACCCACAGGTGCTTGGTCGCGAATGCCGCGCGCCTGGCGATCGACGAGGTGTCGTCGGCAAGCAGCGCGGGCAGGCCCTCTGGCCGCAGCAGGTAAGCAACCGGCTGGCCGAGCCGGTTGGTCGAGGACGGGTTGGAGATGCGCCAGACCCGGCCCACCGCGTGATCCGCGCTACGAGCTGCCTCCGACTCGCGGGTCAGTCGGGTGGCAACCCGTGTGAACGCGTTGCCGTACGGGTTTCCTTCGCCGACCGGCACCCGCCGGACGTCGAGCTCGTCGACGGCGTTGGTGGAGCCGTCGAGCATCATGTCCAGCCGGGCGCTGAACAGGTGCTGGTGATAGGGCGCGCCGAGACCGGGGGCGATCTCGCTCGCATACTCCGAGCCCTCCACATACGAGGAGGTGAAGACCACCCCAGTGGCCTTGACCTCCATCTCGATGGTGCCGTCGAGGTACAGATACCAGTAGAAGCCGTAGTCGTAGTTGCCGACCGTGGCAAAAAACGAGACCACCAGCCGGCGCTGGCGGCGGGTCTCGACGGCCTCAGTGAACAGGTCGGAGTGCTTCCATAGCACGCCGAAGTCCTCCTCGTGCATGCAGATCGCGTTGGGCAGCTCCCGGGGGCGCCCCTCGCCGTCCGCTAGCACCGCGTCGAAGTAGTGGATCTCGCCGAGACAGTCGCAGCCGAGCACGAGCGAGTTGGCCTGCTGGCCCAGCAGGTACTCGCCGGCATCGAAGTAGTTCTGCCAGAACCGTACCGGGCTCGGGTCGGCGTACGGGACGACCATCTCGGCAATCGACGCCCGGTAGATCAGCGGTCGATCCTGAAGCGAGATCTGATGCAGCACCAAGCCCTCACGCGGGTCGAAGCCGACCCGGAACTGCCAGCCCTCCCAGGTGACGATGTCGCCGTCGAGGGAGAAGCTGGCCCCTTGGGGCTGGATGATCTCGATCGGCTTGAGCGTGGTCCGCTCCGGACCAACGTACGCCGAGTCGTCGTAGTTTCCCTCCTCCTCCGGGATGGGCATTAGCTCGCGGTCGATCAACTCGACCACGACCTTCTCGATGAGGTCGACGTACGCGACCACCCCGTCGATCGGGTGCGCCCAGCAGTGGTCCTCGGGTCGGTGCGCGACAAACGACAGCACCCGAAGCAGCCGCTTGCCGCGCTCCCCCGCGATTTCGAAATCACCGGCAGACAGCGGACAGGGGCGGACCAAGTCAAGGTCGGTGATTCCGCGGCGGGCCATCGCCGCGCGCCAGCCGGCATCGGCCTTCACGATCTCATCGACCGCGATGAACTCTTCGAGCAGGATTGGCGCCTGCCCGTCGACCGCCGGATCCACATCTACTACGTGGTCGATCTCCATCCGGGCTACCGAGGCGACCACCGAGCGGGTGGTGCCGGTCGCGACGTCGAGGAGCACGGCTCGCACCCGCCGATCGACCGGGTCGCCCGGTTTGTGTGCTAGAACCTCGTCCTTCGCCGGCTCCTCGAGCGCCAGCAGGGCGAAGCGCGTCGTCGGTGTCAGCAGGCCGTTGGCCTCGAACAGCTCGCGCGCGCGGTCCATCTCGGAGGCCGACAGGCGCTCGAGCGGATGCGTGGCGGTCGCCGGGTGGCCATCCTGGCTGGCCACAGCGGTCATGGCAGGTCTCCTCGTCCGTCAGGGGGAATGCTCGGAGTCAACGGATCGAGCTAACCCGAAATACCATCTCGTTGTCCACCGGGCGCTCAGGATCGTCACAGCCCGATGTACCTGTGCGTTTCGTCTGCGTCCGGCAACCGTGGGACATGACCGACTTCATTGGCGCCGACGTACGTACCGCGACGTTGGCTCGAGTGCGACATTAGGCAGGCTCGACCGAAATTCCTGGCCCTCGCCGGACGTCCAGACGCCGCCGCGGCCGGAGGGCCCCGCCCGAGCGGTGCTTCAATGCGCTGCCGCAGTCACGGCCGCTGATGGAACGGGGCCGCAACGCTCGGCTGCCGCTGCAGTCCCCGGATGCTGGTTAGGCAGCGGCGATGTGGAGCGGGCCGGACGCCGGTTTACCCTCGAGGCTCGTCGGGTCGACGCTCCACGCGGCGGCGAGGCGCATGACGTCGCCCTCGCCGAGCAGGATGTCGACGTCGACGCCGCGAGGCGGCAGGTCGAGCGGCAGCCCGACGGCGCGCTCGGCGTCGTCTGGGTCGCCGCGCCAGCGGATGACCTCCCCGGACTCGCCGAGGAAGCCGAAGTCGCGAACCAGTACCCCATCGACCGCCCGCCCCCATCGGTGAATCTCCCCGACCCGGTGGGTCGCGAAGTATTGCACCTCGGTGCCAAGCGCCACCGAGAGCGCGACGACCTCCGGCGCGTCGACCGTGGTGAGCAGCCGCCGGCCCACGACCAACACCCAGGTCCCGTCGCGCGCACCCGCGATCGGCGGCGTTACGGCAACCCGGTCGTCGGTGAGATGGGCCAGGTCGAGTCCGTCGCGCCAGCCGACTACGCCGAGGTCGAGCAGCCCCAGCGCCCCGATAACCGCGGTCGGGTCGTCGCTGCGCACCGCCAGCCACGCCTGCTTGCGCCCGAACCCGATCATCGTCTCCACGAGAAGGCAGGCTATCCGTCGGCCGGCAACGACAACTCGCCTTTCTCGAACCGACGCCCAGTCAGCCCGCCGCGGCAGCCAACCTGGCCGACCGCATGGACAGAACCGACGACAGCCGACCACGACGACCCCCCGAGTCACCCGCACCCTGGCGCACCCAGCTACCTCCCTCCTCCGCCGTCGCCCGGCCGCTCCCGGGCCTGCCGCGAGCACAACCGCCAAACCACATCGGCGATCACTCCACCGCGTTTGCTCGTCGAATGAGCGCACCGGCTCCCGAGCCGACGCAGCCGGCCGGGCTGTCGCCCGTCCACGACCCACCCACCGCGCCCGGCTCCGCGACCGCAGACCCGGAGCCCCACGCTCGGCTCCGCGATCACCGACCCGGGCCGGCACACCCCGTTCTCCGGGCCACCGACCCGTCCGGCAGACCGCCGCTCACACCGGCTCCGCAGCCCAGACCCGCCGCCGTTCGCCCCGTCGGCATGCTCACAGCAGAGCGGGGAACATCCCCTCCGGCGCGCGGAGCCCGCGTCAAGGGTCGCGCGGCCCCAGGTGGGCCGTGGCCACGCCTTTGGGGACGACCATGCGCCACGACTCGATGACGATCTCGCGGGCCTCGGCGACGTCGATGGCGTCCATCCGGACCTGGACCCAGTGGTAGCGCTCGTCGACCCGCTCCGGCGGGAGGAACTTGTGCGGCTCGGCGGCGACCAGCGCGTCTCGTTCGTCCTTCGGATAGGCGAAGCCCAGGATGGTTTCGTCGCGGGAGAAGGCCAAATAGACGATGCGGCCGACGCGGAACTTGAGGCGGTCGCGGACGATGGCCTCGTAGGAGCGGGGCAGTGAGGCCGCCACGCGGCGGACGTCTTCAACGGTCGCCATCAGGCCACCTCCAACAGTGCGCGAACTGCGTTGGGCGAATGCCCGACGTGGTCTCGGAGCGTGCGGGAAAGGTGGGCCTGGTCGGCGAAGCCCAGCTCGGCCGCGAGCCGGGCACCGTTGGTGTAGCCGGCCTCGATGCGATCGAGCGCCCGGCCCACGCGCACCCGGTTGCGGTAGCGGGTCAACGAGACGCCCAACTCCCGCGAGAATGCCCGGCTCAACCGGTAGGGCGAGACGCCGAGCTCGGCGGCGAGGGGCATCAAACCCCGCGCGGCGGGCGCGTCGGCCACAACGGCCTCGCGGGCCGCCGCGACGAGCCGGCGGTCGACCGCGACCCGGTCGACGGGCAGGGTCTCCGCGAGCAACGCCAGCAGTCCCTCGGCCAACGCGTATGCCCGGTCGCTGCCATGGACGGCGCGCACCAGGCGTCGATGGGCGAGGTCGAGCCGGGCGTCGACGTAGAGCAACGACGCCACCGGCCGGTCGCCCGCGAGCAATCGCCACAACGGAGTCGACACGCGGATGGCGGTGCACTCGTCGCCGCCCGACGGGTGGGCGAACCGTTCCTCGACGCCCGACAGACCGACGTAGCCCACCGTCGGGTCGAGGTCGGCGGGCACGCCGTCGGCGAGCCGGCGGAAGCGCCCGTGCCGCACGAGCACCACCCGCAGCCCGGTGCGCGACTCCACGGGCGACCAGCCGGCGTGGTCGTCGTGACACGTCACGAGCCTCACATCGAAACCGTCACCCGCCACCCCGCGGGTCGAGGCAAACATGCACAGCACGCTACGACGGGGGTACGACAGGAAACGGCCGCAAGGATGTTCAAGCGCCCGGTGGAACGGGCGGGCAGGCTTCGAAGCCGAAGGGACCGACCCGGAAAGGAACGAACACCATGTCCGCACCAGCGAGCCTGTCAAGCATCGTCATCGACACCGCCGACCCGGCCGCCTTGGCGGCGTTCTACGGTGGGGTGACCGGTTGGGCCGTGAGCTACCAGGACGACGACTTCGCCATCCTCGGCGACGGCCCGGTCAAGCTCGGGTTCCAGCGCATCGAGGGCTACCGCCCACCCGGCTGGCCCGACCCGGCGAAGCACGCCCACCTCGACCTCAAGGTCGATGACCTCGAGACCGCCACCAAGGAGGTGCTGGCGCTCGGTGCCGCGAAGCCGGACTTCCAGCCGGGCGGCAACGACTGGACGGTCCTCACCGACCCCGAGGGCCACCCGTTCTGCCTCACCACGTAGGAGCCGCCCGATCCGCCGGCCTTGTTGATCATGGGGTCGTGGGCCGATGGGACGCTCCCCGGCGCCATGACCCCATGATCAACGGACCAAGGACAAGCGCTGCCCCTACGCCGAGCACCCGGAACGGGCCGACCGGCAGGCGGGTGCTCCAGCGCACCAGCCTCGTCGCCAGCAGCGTGAGGCTCACCAGTCCCGACGGGAAGAATGCCACCACCAGTCTCAGCACGACCGCACGCCAACCGACACCGAGCAGCGCTGCGCAGCTCAACGCGAGCTTCGCGTCGGCGGGCCCGAACCCACGCCGGCCGAGCTGCAGCGTGCTCACGGCAAACAGCAGCCCGACACCCACGCCGGCCACGACGCCGCGCCGCCAGGGACCGCCGCCCGCGAAACCCAGCAGCACGAACACGCCAAGAGCCGGCGGGTAGGTCAGCCGGTTCGGCAACCCATGCACGCTCTGCACGGCCACGTCGACGAAGACCAGCGGTACGGCGGAGGTAGGCCCACCACGCGTATGCCGGCACCAGAGCAGACGGCACCGTCGACACACCGAGAAGGACAGCCGCCGCCAGTGCGACCTCCACACCGAACGGCACCGGCCCCATGCACCCACCGCACGACCCACAGCGTGCCCGCGTCGACAGCGCCGGACCCGGCCCCTCCAGCCCCGCCGAGGCGCCACAGGACGGGCACGACTCACCCAGGTTCCGAACGGCACCGGCCCCACGCACCCACCGCTCGACCCACACCGCGCCAGCGTCGACAGCGCCGGACCCGGCCCCTCCAGCCCCGCCGAGGCGCCGCAGGACGGGCACGACGCAACCGAGAACGGCACTCCGTAGACCACGACCACCGGTCGCAAGACCGGCGTCAAGGCCACGAATCCGTAGATCATGATCGCGTACGATCGCATCGCCGGCTGCCCGCGACCGGCCGGCCCGCGTAACGCTTGTCTGCAACCAACCGTTGCCCGAGCCGGCGGCCCGGAAGAGAAACCGGGCACAGCTACCTCCACATATCGCGTTCCGGATCGCACACGGAAACCCGCCCAGAATTGACTGTCATCAGTCATCCTTCACACCCGGCCATCATGACCCCGGTGACCGTACGTGTTCTTTCGAATTGCCGCCGTCGCATCGGTGACCGTCAGCGTCAATAGGAGAGTGCCCGGCTGCGCACACACTCGGGCGAGCGTCCGCCACGTCGAATCATGCCCGGTTCCCCTGTGGACCCTGATGACGCCGGGAGGATGCACCGTGCCGACGATTCCACCGGCGGGGACATCGGCCGCGCTGTCGCTGATCGCGGCCTTTATCGGCTGCGATTCGCAAGGCGATTTCGCGAATCCCCACTAGACCGCAATACGCCGGAAACTGCGTCCTCGTCGACGCGAAAACGGCAGCCGCAATGGAAGCGACTGGCGTCCTGTGCGGTTTATTTCGCGGATGCGCGGGTTGCCGAGTCGTTCCCGATCCGAACCATCCGGCGCTTTCCCTTCAGCGACCCGATCCTGGGCTGGTTCGACCGAGCGACGGCTATTACTACACGCTAAGCGAGCCACAGCCGGCCGGCCGGTCCGAGCGTCCGCAGCCGCTGCTGCGGTCCCATCCCGGCCCAGAAAACCGTCCGGCTCGACGCCCGGTGGACGCCGATCGAACCACACCGCGTCGTACGGCAACGGAGGATGCGCATTGGCCCGCTCGGCCTTTGCCGTCCTTATGATCCCCTCGGCACCGCAATCGCGGGTCACGTCGGTCCGCTCCACCGGCTCCAACCGGCGGTCGAGCCGGCTCCGTGCGGGGCCGGCTCGACGCTATTCCGCCTCAAGCGCGGGCGTCCGGATCCTCGGACCGCAGTCGCTCGACGGCGCGCAGTCAGGAGAGCGCGACCTGCAGCACGCCGTCCACGACGCGGGTGCGCAGCACGGGCTGGTCGGTGCCGGCCGGGCCGTGCACCACGAGGCCGTCGTCGAGCCGGAAGACGCTGCCGTGCCAGGGGCACTGTATGCAGGCGTGCCCGTCGACCCGCACGACCTGGCCCTCGCTCAGCGGCCCGGTCTGGTGTCCACAGTGGCCGAGCAGCACCGAGACCTCGTCGCCGTCGCGGTAGACCAGCACCGGCACGTCGTCGACACTGCGACCGACCGGCTTGCCGTCGGGCAGCACGGACAGGTCGGCCACCGGGTGCCAGCCGTCGCCGATGCGATGCAGCTCGGGCGCCGCCTGGTTGACCTGTGCGGCCAGCTTGTAGGCGAGGTGCCCGCCCAGGTAGGCGCTGCCGGCGACGGTGGACAGGCCCAGGAAGCCGAGCGTCCGGCCGCGACCGTCGTCGCCTCGCAGGCGCGCGGTGAGCGAGGCGGCGTAGAGCGCGACGGCGGTGAGGTTGCCCGACCAGTGCACCAGGCCCACCCGCCGCTGCTCGCGGTCCAGCTCGGACCAGTCGGTGGCACCGGCGGCGGCGGCCGGACCGGCGCCGGCGAGCCCCACCGCGACGAGGGCGGTGGCGGCCTGCTTCTGGCCCGGGATGAGGTCGAGCACCGCGGCGCTCACCCAGGCACCGACCGGCACCTGCACGAGCGCCGGGTGCAGCGGATGGCCGAGCCACGTGCCGTGCAGCACATCGCGGACGACCTGCCCGCGCACCACCGCCCGTACCGCACTCTGGATCTTGTCGCCGACCCGGTCGAGGGCCGACGCCTGCTCGAGTCTCGTCAACAGCTCCCGCATGTTCCGTGAGTGCCCGGAGCGTGCCGGGTCAAACGCCGCGGACGAGTGTGCGGCGCACGGCGTGACGCACGGGGAGGATGTGGCTGAAGACGCCGATGCCCCACCCAAGGATCGGCCACACCGGCCACGGATACCAGGCGCCGGCCGTCAGGCCAACGACGAGCCAGATCGCGATCATCAACAGGCTGCCGGCCACGTAGGACCCGAGGTGCCACCGCATGCCCGTGCGGGCGGCCGCGATGTTGCGCTGCCGGCGGCGGGCCGCGTCACGGGCCTGGAGGAAAGCGGGCGGCAGGTCGGTCAGGACCTGCTCGAGCTCGCCGCGCGTGCGGGCCGCGAAGGCTGACGCGGACCGGTCGGTGAACTCGTCGGTGTCGAGGTAGCCGCCGGCCGCGGCGTCGGCCAGCAGTGCGGCGGCGGATTCGCGCTCAGCAGTGCCGATGCGCTCCTGCGGATTGGTCATTTCGTCGTCCTCCTCTTTTCACCTCCCACTGTGGCAGGTAGTCTTGTCGTTGTCAAGATGCTATCGCCGAGGAGACCGACATGACATCGACCCGTGAGTCCCGGCGGATCGCCGGACTGCTGCTGATCTCGATCGTGGCGATCGAGTTCGGGGGTTACTACCTGACCCGGGTGGCCAGCGGCGCGGTCGAGCTGACCAGCTTCCAGTCGGCCTTCGCCCGGGCGGGCCACGCCCACGCCGGCGTGCTGGTGACGCTCAGCCTCATCGCGGTCGTGCTGGCCGACGCCGCCGGCGCGCGCGGAGCGGCCGGTTGGATCGCGCGGCTGGGCATCCCGTTCGCGGCGATCCTCATGCCCACCGGGTTCTTCCTTTCGTCGATGGGTGCCGGCCGCACGGGTCCCAACGGCCTGGTCGTGCTGCTCTGGATCGGCGCGCTGGGCCTCGCGGCCGGGGCGCTGACGCTCGGCGTCCTGCTGGTCCGGTCGAGCCTCGTGCCCGGCGGGCGCGCCGATGAAGCGGTCGCGAACCAGCAGTCGTGATCATGGGACGGGTGAGGTCCGCGTCGGCGAGCGACCCTGGCTGCGGCCCACCGAAGTCGCCTGGGAGGCTGCGGGAATGAGCGTCCAGATCGAGCCGAACGGACCCGTGACGACGGTCGTCATCGACCGACCGGAGCGCCGCAACGCCGTCGACGGACCCACCGCCGCGGCCCTCGCCGACGCGTTCCGGGCGTTCGACGCCGACCCGTCGTCGAGCGTGGCCGTCCTGACGGGCGCGGGCGGCACCTTCTGCGCCGGTGCGGACCTCACCGCGGTCGGCACCGGGCGCGGCAACCGGGTGGACTCGGACGGCGACGGCCCGATGGGCCCGACCCGGATGCGCCTGCGCAAGCCGGTCATCGCGGCGGTCAACGGGTACGCCGTCGCCGGCGGCCTCGAGCTCGCGCTCTGGTGCGACCTACGGGTCGCCGACAGCGACGCGGTCTTCGGCGTCTTCTGCCGGCGTTGGGGCGTCCCGCTGGTCGACGGCGGCACGGTGCGGTTGCCGGAGCTGATCGGCCGGAGCCGGGCCCTGGACCTGATCCTCACCGGACGACCGGTGAGCGCCGTCGAGGCGTACGACATCGGTCTGGTCAACCGGCTCGCCCCGCCGGGCGGCGCGCTGGACGGGGCGCTGGCGCTGGCGCGGGAGCTGGCCGCGCTGCCGCAGGAGTGCCTCCGCAACGACCGTGCGGCCGTCTACGCCGGGACCATGGACGAGGAGTACGCGTACGGGTTGCGCTCACTCCGGTCGGGCGCCGCCGAGGGAGCCGCCCGCTTCGCGGCCGGCGCCGGACGCCATGGCGATCCGGCCTAGAACTCCTCGTGGGTCATCGGGTCGCCGCCGAAGCGGCCGCGGCCGAGCGACGAGATCCCGGCCATCTCCTCGTCGGTCAGCGTGAAGTCGAAGACGTCGAGGTTCTCCCGCTGGCGCTCGGGCGAAGCGGACTTCGGGATCGGCACCGCGCCGAGCTGGACGTGCCACCGCAGCACCACCTGCCCCGGCGAGCGGTCGACGCGGGCGGCCGCGTCGGCCACCGGCTTGGCCGGCAAGATGCCCCGGCCACGGCCGAGCGGGCTCCAGCTCTGGGTCAGCACGCCGCGCTCGGCGTCGGCCGCGCGCATCTGGGGCTGCGGGAAGAACGGGTGGAGCTCGATCTGGTTGACGGCCGGTGCCACGCCGGTCTCGTCGAGCAGCCGGTCGATCTGCTCGGCAGTGAAGTTGCTCACGCCGATCGACCGGACCACACCATCGGCCTGCAACCTGACCATCGCCCGCCACGAGTCGACGTACTTGTCGAGGCGCGGCAGCGGCCAGTGGATCAGGTAGAGGTCGACGTAGTCCATGCCGAGCCGTTTGCGCGACTGCTCGAACGCCGACAGTGTCGACCCGTACCCCTGGTCGTCACCGCGCACCTTGGTCGCGACGACGACCTGCTCGCGCGGCACGTTGGCGGTCGCGACCCCCCGACCGACGCCGATCTCATTGGCGTACTTGGATGCCGTGTCGACGAGCCGATAGCCGACCTGCAGGGCCTCACGCACCGCGATCTCCGCCTCGGCGTCGTTCATCGGCGAGGTGCCGAGGCCGATCGCGGGCAGGGCTTGTCCGTCTGCGAGTCGCACGGTGGGCGCAGTAGCCATGGGCCCCATCCTCGCCCATGCCGTGCCATCCCGCCCGCGCGCGTTGCGCCAGTCGTGCGGAGCCCGGCTTGACGCACAAACACGCAAGGGGTACGGCGTTGACATGTGACCGTATGGTCACCTATCTTCGGCGGGTGGACGACGACAAGGTCTTCAAGGCCCTCGCCGACCCGACCCGGCGGCTGCTGCTCGACCTGCTGTTCACGCGCGACGGACAGACGCTCACCGAGCTCGAGTCGGGCCTCGCGATGACCCGCTTCGGGGTGATGAAGCACCTCAGGCTGCTCGAGGAGGCCGGTCTCGTCGTCTCGCGCAAGGTGGGCCGCACGCGGGTGCACCACCTCAACCCGGTCCCGATCCGGCAGATCCACGACCGGTGGATCGACAAGTACACCGAGCGCCGGGCGGCGGCGCTCGTCGAGCTCAAGAAGCGGTTGGAGGAGGAGCGATGACCACCATGACGTCCACGAACACGAATGTCAGCAGGGTGTACATCCGGGCCACCCCGGAGCAGGTTTGGAAGGGCATCACCGACCCCGAGTTCACCGAGCGCTACTACTTCGGCACCCGGGTCGACTCGACGCTGACGCCCGGCGACGCCTTCGTCTACCGGGGGAACGACGGTGCGGTCGCCCTGGACGGCGAGGTCGTGGAGTGCGACCCGCCACGGCGGCTGGTGCAGACCTTCCGAGCGCTGTGGGGCCCAGAGGTCGCGGCGGAGCCGGCGAGCAGGGTCACCTGGGAGGTCGAGCAGGACGGGCCGGGCGTCTGCCGGCTCACCGTCACGCATGACCAGCTCGACCGGTCGCCGATCACCGCGCAGCAGGTGGCCGGCGGCTGGGCGGAGATCCTCAGTGGACTGAAGACGGTATTGGAGACGGGTCGGCCGCTGCGCTCCTGACGCCGACGAGATGGCCGCGACGACACGTCCCAGGTGAGGTCGGGAAGGTCTGGAGATCACCGTTCGCCGGGACCCGGTCTGCGCGCGCCCCTGATCGAGACGCCGGTGAACGCCGTGTCGGTGACCGGGAACAGCGGCTGTCCGCCGAGGAGCAGCGCGCGTGGGCCCGCCTCACTCCGCGGTGTTCCCGCTCGTGCGCAGCCAGGCGGCCGTGTCGACGGGCAACCTGACTTAGGACAAGATCGTGGATCTTGAGCTGGCCTTTAGGAACTGACCTGCGGATTTACCTCCGGGCTGCGGGCAATCTGCGCCCTGATGCGGGTGTCAGGGTACGGGTGAATGTGTTCAGCCAGGTGCAGCTGTAGTGCACAAGCGCCTGGTCGGGGTCCTGTCCGTGGCCGCGGGACCATTGGGCGGTGCCGACCGGGCGGGGTGCCGACGACGGCCCAATGTCGACCCGGTGACGGGAAGGGGTTTGACGGACCTGCTGGCTAGCATCCGGGCCTATGGCGCTCTCGGTAGAAGAACGTGAACAGTTCCTGGCAGGACCCCACATCGGTGCGTTGTCGGTGGTCGAGGGGCCGGATCGTGCGCCGCTGACCGTCCCGATCTGGTACCAGTACACCCCAGGCGGTGAACTGTGGGTGCTTACGGCGCCCGGCGCGCGCAAGACCCGTGCGATCGAGGCCGCGGGCCGGTTTAGCCTGATGGTGCAGCGGACCGCGCCAACGATCCGCTACGTGTCGGTGGACGGGCCGGTGATCAGGACCGCCGCATCCAGCGACGAGCGTTCGCAGGAGATGGCGGCGCGGTACCTACCACCGGACAGGGTCGCCGATTACCTGGAGTACGAACGTACGCAGCTCGGCGAACACATCGCCATCTATATGCGGCCCGAGCACTGGCTGTCCGCCGATCTGGGACCGGCCTGGTGAGGCACCCGATCCAACAAGACACGACCTGGCCTGACAACTGAGCACGTTCAGTTGTACGTGTCTGTGTACCAGGGGTAGTACGCCGACGTCAGGGTCCTAAGGTGGACTGGTGTCCCCGTACGGGCGCGCGGTGAAGACCGCGTCGGGTGCACGGGCCGTGCAGATCGTGCACTCCTGGCGGCGCCGGTCGCGCCACATCGAGCACATCGGTTCGGCGCACGACGACGCTGAGTTGCAGGTGTTGAAGGCGGTCGCCCGGCTGTGCCTGGCGGCTGGGCAGGGCGAGCTGGACCTGGATCTGGAACCTGTCCTGGGCGACACCGGTGCCGGTCGTGACCCGTTGCCGATCACGTCGTCGTGGATGGGTCACCTGTGGGACGCCTTGACGCATGCCTACGAGGTCCTGGGGTTGCACCACGCCGCGAGTAGGGACGAGGTGTTCCGGCAGTTGATGCTGGCGCGGATCATCGAGCCGACCAGCAAGCTGGACTCGTTGCGGGTGCTGGAGAAAGTCGGCGTTGACCCGCCGCTTCTACCGCACCCTGACGCGGCGGCTGCGGGTGTTCGCCACGCCGCCTCGAGCCGCAGATCACCGTCGGTCTGTTGACCGACCCGGCTGGGGTTCCGTTGATGGTCAACGCGTTGGAGGGCAACACGGCCGAGACGACCACGATGCTGCCGATGATCCAGGCGTTCATGAACGCCCACCGGCTGCCGGACGTGACGGTGGTGGCGGACGCGGGCATGGTCTCGGCCGCCAACCAGAAAAGGCGATCGAGGCGGCCGGGCTGTCGTTCATCCTCGGCGCCCGTGTCCCCGCACTGCCCTCTGGGGTGGCCGAGTGGCGCAAAGCGGATCCCGACCAGGCGATCCCGATGGGCAGGTGTTCGTGCAGCCGTGGCCGGCGGGAACGGCTGACCGGCGCCGGGATCAGGTCATTTACTACCAGTACCGGGCCGACCAGGCCCGGCGCACACGGCACGGGATCGACGAGCAGATCGCCAAGGCAGAGAAGGCGGTTGCCGGGAAGACCGCGGTCAAACGCAACCGGTTCGTGCAGCTGTCGGGCGCGACGAAGAGCGTCAACCGACAGTTGGAGGCCAACGGCTCGGGCGGTGGCCGGGTTGAAGGGCTAGGTGACCAACCTCGCCGCCTGCCCGGACGGCACGCCGGCCACGGCGCAGTTCGTGATCGGCGCTCACCACCGGCTGATCCAGGTAGAGAAGTCGTTCCGCATGTCGAAGCGCGACCTGCAGGCCCGCCCGATCTACCACCACAAGCGCGAGTCGATCGAGGCGCACCTGAGCATCGTGTTCGCCGCCCTGGCCGCCGGCCGATGGATCGAGCAGACCACCGGCTGGTCGATCCGCAGGTTCGTCCGCACCGCCCGCCGCTACCGCACCATCCAGATCCAGGCCGGCGCCCACATCGTCACCGCCGCCGACCCACTACCCGACGACCTCCGCCACGCCCTCGACCGCATCCACCACGGCCAACTGCGCACGCAATTGTCCTAAGTCGGGCCTCATTCCGCGGCGTTCCCGCTCGTGCGCAGCCAGGCGGCCGTGTCGACGGGCAACAGGTCGCCGTCGAGCGGTCCGCTGGCGAGCAACACCGCCTCGTGTGCCGGCAGCCGGACGGCCGCGCCGGACAGGTTGACGACACAGAGGAACTGGGGGCCGCGCGCGAACGCGAGCACCGCGTCGTCGGAGGCCAGCCAGCGCATCTCGCCGTCGCCGAGCGCCGGGGTCTCCCTGCGGATACTCAGGGCCTGCCGGTAGAGCTCCAGCATGGACCGCGGGTCGCCGGTCTGCGCCTGGACGGTCTGGTCCTTCCACGCCGCCGGCTGGGGCAGCCACGGGCGGGCCGCTCCGGGCGGGCTGAAGCCGAACGGCGCCTCCACGCCCGACCACGGCAGCGGCACCCGACAGCCGTCGCGCCCCGGGTCGACGTAGCCGGACCGCTCGTACATCGGGTCCTGGCGCAGCTCGTGCGGAATGTCCTCGACCTCCCAGAGGCCGAGCTCCTCGCCCTGATAGAGGTACGCGCCGCCGGGCAGGCCGAGGCAGAGCAGCGCGGCGGCGCGGGCCCGCTTCGTGCCGAGCTCGAGGTCGGTCGGGGTGCCCTCGCGCTTGCTCGCGAAGCTGAACGTGGTGTCCGCGCGGCCGTAGCGGGTCACGTGCCGTGTCACGTCGTGGTTGGACAAGACCCAGGTCGCCGGCGCGGCGACGAGTCCGTGCGCCCGCATCGTACGGTCGATGCACTCGCGCAGCCGCCGGGGATCCCACGCGCAGCCGAGGAAGTCGAAGTTGAACGCCGAATGCAGCTCGTCCGGACGCAGGTAGTTGGTGAACCGGCGGACATCGGGCATCCACACCTCGCCGATCAGCACGCGCTCGCCGGGATACCCGTCGGCGATCCGCCGCCACCTCCGGTAGACGTCGTGCACGGCGTCCAGGTCGTGGAACGGGTGCGGCAGCGCCTTCGTGGGGTCTATCTCCGGCAGCGCCGGGTCCTTCATGAGCAGCGCCGCGGAGTCGATGCGGATGCCGTCGACGCCGCGGTCGAACCAGAACCGCAGGACGCTCTCGAACTCCTCCCGGACCACCGGGTTTTCCCAGTTGAGGTCGGGCTGCTCCGGCGTGAACAGGTGCAGATACCAATCGCCGGGCGTGCCGTCCGCGTTGGTGGTACGGGTCCACGTCGGGCCGCCGAACTCGCCGCGCCAGTCGGTGGGCATCCGGTCGCCGTCGGGTCCGCGACCGGGCCGGAACCAGAACAGCTCACGCTCGGGGGCGTCCGGACCGCCGGCGATCGCGGCCTTGAACCACTCGTGCTCGCTGGAGACGTGGTTCGGAACGACGTCGATGATGATCCGGATGCCACGCTCGTGGGCTTCCGCGATCAGCCGCTCCGCCTCGTGGAGGGTGCCGAAGGTCGGGTCGATGTCGCGGAAGTCGGCGACGTCGTAGCCCGCGTCGGCCATCGGCGAGGGGTACCACGGGCTCAGCCAGATGGCGTCGATACCGAGCCCGGACAGGTGGTCCAGGTGGGTGCGGACACCGGCGATGTCGCCGATCCCGTCACCGCTGCCGTCGGCGTAGCTGCGCGGGTAGATCTGGTAGATCACCGCACCCCGCCACCACGGCCGGCTGTCTGCTGTGGACACAGGCACCTGCTTTCTGTTCGGCTTCCTTCAGGCGAATTCGGCCTGGCGGTCGTCGATGACCACCGTGTTGCTGCGGATGTCTTTTGCGCGCTAGCCCTTCATGCTCCCCGCGGACAGGCCACCGATGATGCTGCGCTGGAAGATCAGAAACACCACCAGCATCGGGATGCTCGCGATCACCAGGCCGGCCATGAACTCCGTCGGCGGCACCTGGCTGGTGTTTGCCAGCCGGCTGAGCGCCACGCTCAGCGTCTGTCTCTCCGGGTCCGGCAGGACGAGCAACGGCCAGAGGAAGTCCTTCCAGATCCCGATGATCGCGAAGATCGAGACGACGCCCAGCACCGGGCGGGACAGCGGGAGGACGATGTTCCACAGGGTGCGAAGGCGCCCGGCACCGTCGAGCGCGGCGGAGTCGAGCAGGTCGTCGGGGATCTGGTCGAAGAACCGCTTGAGCACGTAGATGTTGAACGCGTTGGCGACGCCGGGCAGCCAGAGCGCCCACGGCGTATTGAGCAGGTTGACGCCGAAGATCGGCACGTTGGTGATGGTGAGGTAGGCCGGGATCAGCAGCGCGGTCGCCGGCAGCATGAGGCTGGCGAGCATCGCGCCGAGGACCACCTTGCCGAAGACCGGGCGGAGCTTCGACAGGGCGTACGCGACCGCGACGTCGAACACGAGCTGGATCAGCCAGCCGCCGATCGCGTAGAACGCTGTGTTGGCGAAAAACTTCGCGATCCGCATGCGGTCCCAGGCGAGCTGGTAGTTCTCCGGCCGCCACGACTTGGGGAAGAACGTGGGCGGCGTCAACGCGTACTCCGCCGGCTCCTTCACCGCGCTCGTGACCATCCAGTAGAGCGGGAAGATGAAGACCGCGAGGAAGAGCAGCGTCACCAGCGAGAGCACCAGCCAGTAGACGATCCGGCCACGCCCGCGGGTCAGCTCGGCGTTCGAGATGAGCGTGCGGGTCGCGGAGCCGCCGCCGAAGACGCGCCGGCGCCGGGGCGGCGGCAGCCGTGGGGCCGGTGCTGCCGGCAGCGGCGTCGGGGGCGGGGCGATGAGCGTCATGGCTCGATCTCCATCACTGTCTCCCTCAGTCCGCGCTACGCGTGAGCCGCAGGTAGATGGCGGAGAACGTGCCCAGCACGACGAAGAGCAGCACGCTCATCGAGGCGGCCAGGCCGAAGTCGTTGTTGACGGTGAACGCGTACCGGTAGATCAACACCATGACGGTGATGGTGTCCGGGTTGGATGTGCCGGTGAGCTGGAACGGCTCGATGAACACCTGCATGGTGGCGATGATCTGCAAGAGCAGCAGCACCAGCATGATGAAGCGCAGCTGCGGCAGGGTGATGTGCACCAGCCGGCGCCACACGCTGGCGCCGTCCATCTCGGCGGCCTCGTAGAGCTCGCCCGGGATGCTCTGCAGCGCCGCCAGGTACATCAGCACCGCGCCGCCCATGTTGGCCCACGTGGAGACCAGGATCAGCGAGAGCATCGCCGTCTTCGGCGACTGCGTCCACTGCGACTCGGGCAGGCCCACGCCCCGCAGGACCGTGTTGAACAGGCCGTTGCCCGGGTCGTAGAAGTACTTGAAGAGCAGCACACCGACGATCGGCGGCAGCATCACCGGAATGTAGACGGCGATGCGGAAGAACCCCTTGAGGTGCCGCAGCTCGTTCAGCAGGATCGCGATGGCGAGCGGCACGCCGTACCCGAAGACCAGCGCCAGGCCGGTGAAGTAGAACGTGTTCTTCCACGCGGTCCAGAACAGCGGGTCGTCGAAGAGGTTCCGGAAGTTGTCGACGCCGACCCAGTAGGGGTCGGTCACGAAGTTGATCTGCTGGAAGCCGAGTACCACGCCCCGCACCAGCGGATACCACGAGAAGAAGGCGAAGCAAGCGATGCCACCGATCATGAAGGCGTACGCCAGGAGGTTGTCGGTGATCTTGCGGCGTAGCCGGGAGCGGCTGGCGTGATGCCGGTTGATCGAGACGACCGCCATCTCCAGCGACCTCTTTCGGTTGGTGGCCGCCGCCGGAGCGTGCGGAGCCCGGCGGCGGCCGTGTGCGGGTGTGCCTACTTGACCTGAGCGAGGATGCCGTTGACCTGCGTCTCCGCGTCGGACAGCAGCTTGTTGACGTCCGCGTTCTTGTCGGTCAGCACCTTCTGCATGGCGACGTCGAGGACCGCGTAGATCGCCTGCGCGTTCGGCGGCTCGAGCTTGAGCGGGATGTTGGCGCTCGCCTGCGCGAACGGCGCGTAGTTCTGCACCGGCAGGTTCTTGTACTTCTCGGTCGCCGCGTCCTGCTTGGACTTCGCCGCACCGGTCCACAGCGCCGGCTCCGGCAGGCCGACCGGGTTCTTGTTGTCCGACGCCCACTTGTTGTCGGCCTCGAACCGGTCGGGATTGTTCCACCAGAAGGTGAGCCACTTGAGACCGGCGCGGATCTTTTCCGGCGTGTCCTTGGCATTGAACATGTAGCCCTCGCCACCGGCGAGCGTCGCGGCGCCACTCGGGATGGGACCCAGGCCGTAGTCGTTGAAGTCGCCCTTGAATTGGTTGACGATCGTCGCCACGTTGTCGGGGGCGGCGATGTACATGCCGAGCTTGCCGGAGCCCATCATCTGCAACAGGTCGGCCCACTCGAGCAACTGGCGGGAGCCCATGCTGTTGTCGGTCCAGCGCATGTCCTTGAGCTGCTGCAGCACCTGCTTGCCCTTGTCGTCGTTGAACGCGGCCTTCCAGGTCCCACCGTCGTTCACGGCGATGTCGCCGCCGAGCGAGTAGAGCTCGGCGGTGAAGTGCCAACCGCCGGTGTTGTTCTTGCTGTAGTCGCCGTAGCCGACGGTGCCGCCGCTGAGAGCGGCGATCGCCTTGGCCGCCGAGCGGACCTCGTCCCACGTCTTGGGCGGACTGTTCGGGTCGAGCTTGGCCCTCTCGAAGAGCTTGCGGTTGTAGAGCAGGCCCATCGAGTAGTTGGCGGCGGGCAGGCCGTAGGTCTTGCCGTCCGCATCCTGAAACACCTTCATGAGATCCGGACGGATCTCCTTGGTGGTCGGGAACTCGCTCAGGTACTTGCTGATGTCCGCCACCTGCCGCTTGGCGATCAGGTTGGCCGGGTCGGTGAAGTAGACGTAGAAGACGTCCTCCAGCTGACCGCCGGCGAGCTTCGCCTGGAACGTCTGCGGATCCATCTTGCCCTCTTTGGCATCGACCGTGATGTTCGGGTTCTGCTTCTCGAACTCGGCCACGTTGTCGAGGAACCGCTTGCGGTTGACGGCCTCCGTGTCCGGGGGCAGGCCGTTGATGACGAGCGTGACCTTCGCGTTGGGGTCGGCCGGCTTGTCGGCACCGTCGTTCGAACCGCACGCGGCGGCGGACAGCGCGACCCCGGCGACGAGCAGCAGCCCAACGGCGCCGCGCAGCCTGGATCTGTTCATGGACGAACGCCCTTCCTGGTGAAGCAGGGGACTTCCTTGGGGGTTACGCGGGTGTGATGTGGCTCTCTCTTGTGCCACGTTTCGTGGCGATGACGATACAAACCCGAACGCCGTCCCGCAAGAACCCGACTACTTGAAGAAAAAATGAGACGCCGGCGCATCGGCCTCGCCGGTCTTGCGGTTTCGGTGGTTCGGATGCCGCTTTCGCCCCGAATGCGGGGACTCACAACCGTCAGATCGGCTGAAGAGGGGAGTGCAGGCTCAGGCTCAGCGAGGGGCTGGGCCGGTCGAGCCGCGGACGACCAACTCGGGCTCGAAGAGCAGCTCGTCGCCCGTGACGCCGACGCCCTCGATCTGGTTGACCAGGAGGTCGACCGCCGCCTGGCCCATCGTCTCGATGGGCTGCCGGATGGTGGTCAGCGGCGGGTCCGTGCAGGTCATCAGGAACGAGTCGTCGAACCCGATCACCGAGACGTCCTGCGGCACCTGGCCGCCCCGGCGGCGTACCGCCCGGATCGTGCCCAGCGCGAGCACGTCGCTCGCGCAGATGATGCCCGTGACGCCGCGGTCGAGCAGCTTGGTCGCCGTGACCCGGGCGCCCTCCATCGAGAACGAGCCGCGCTCCACCCACTTGTCGGCCTCGTCGGGGCTCCAGCCGGCCACCTCGATCATCGCCTCGCGCTTGCGCCGCGAGGGCACGTGGTCTTTCGGACCGAGGACCATGCCGATCCGGTCGTGGCCCAGCGACCGCAGGTGCCCGTACGCCTGCTCGACCGCGACCGCGTCGTCGGTGGAGACGCTGGGAAAGGTGAGCTCGTCGACGCCCGCGTTGACCAGCACCACGGGCAGGCCCCGGTCGGTCAGCTGCCGGTAGTGGTCGTGCTTGGCGTCGGCCAGCGCGTACGAGCCGCCGGCGAAGATGACGCCCGACACCTGGTGGTCCAGCAGCATGTCGACGTAGTCGGGCTCGGAGATGCCGCCGATCGTGCGTGCGCACAGCGCCGGCGTGAGGCCTCGTGCCGCGAGCGAGCCGGTAACCACCTCGGCCAGCGCCGGGAAGATCGGGTTCTGCAGCTCGGGCAGGACGAGGCCGACCAGGCGGGCGCGTTCGCCGCGCAGCTTCGTAGGCCGCTCGTATCCGAGCACGTCGAGGGCGGTGAGCACCGCGGTGCGGGTGGACTCGGAGACGCCCTCACGGCCGTTGAGCACCCGGCTGACGGTGGCTTCACTGACGCCGGCCTTGCGCGCGACCTCTGTCAATCTTCTGGTCACGACGCCAACTCGCTTCGCTCGCCGACCTCATGACAATTGCTGAGCCACCCGGCGCCGTCGCTTCGCTCCGTCACGCCGCAAGCCTACGTCAAGTTTCTGCAAGAAGACGACAGCATCTGGTCAGCCGAGGTCGCGCAGGGCGTCTTCGATCGCCCGGTGGAACGTCGGGTAGGCGTAGACCATGCTGCGCAACGTGGCCAGCGGGACCGACGCGTGCACAGCGAGCGTCAACGTCGACAGCACCTCGCCGCCCATCGGCCCGGCCGACGTCGCACCCACGAGCACGTCGTCGACGGCGACGAGCTTGATGAAGCCGGAGTTGCCCTCCTTGTGGATCCAGCCGCGCGCGGACGACTTCAGGTCGGCGTACCCGATCCGGACGTCCAGTCCGGCGTCGCGCGCCTGCGACTCGGTCTGCCCGACCGCGCCGATCTCCGGGTCCATGAACGTCACCCGCGGCACCGCGCGGTAGTCAGCCGGCGGGCCGTCCTGGCCGAGGATGTCGCGGATCGCGATGCCGGCCTCGTACATCGCCATGTGGGTGAACACCCCGTGCCCGACCACGTCGCCGACCCCCCATACGCCGTCGGCCGCGCGCATCCGCTCGTCGGTGCGTAGCCACTTCGCCGACGGGTCCAGACCGATGGTCTCCAGGCCCAGGTCGCCGAGCCGCGCCGTCCGGCCGGTCGCCACGAGCAGCTTCTCGCCGGTGACCGAACCCGCACCGTCGGCCAGCGTGACGGTGAACTCGCCGGCCTCGGAGTACGAGACGTGCGAGGCCGAGGAGCCCGGGCGGACGGCCACGCCCGAACCCTCGAGCGTGGACGCCGCCAACGACGACGACTCGGGCTCTTCGCTGGCCAGCAACCGATGCAGCGCCTCGACGACCGTCACCCGCACGCCGAACCGGGCGAACACCTGCGCCAGCTCGAGCCCGATCGCGCCGCCGCCGAGCACGATGAGCGACGCGGGGAGGGCCTCGCACTCGATCGCCTCGCGGTTGGTCCAGTACGGCGTGCCGGCCAGGCCGTCGATCGGCGGGATCGACGCGGCCGTGCCCGTCGCGACGACGATGCCCTTGGCCGCCCGGAAGATGGCGTCGCCGGCCGCCACGAGGCCCGGTCCGAGCACCGTGCCGTACCCGCGGACGAAGTGACCGCCCTTGCCCACGAAGCGGTCCACCGCGACCTTGTCGTCCCAGTCGTCGGTGGCCTCCTCGCGGATCCGCTTCGCCACGGGTGTCCAGTCGGTCACCACCTCGACCGATCCACCCAGCAGAGGCACCCGGCGCGCCTCGGCGAGCGCGTTGCCGGCACGGATCATCATCTTGCTCGGCACGCAGCCCCAGTAGGGGCACTCGCCGCCGACGAGGTTGTGCTCGATGCCGACCACCGACAGGCCGGCCTCGGCGAGCTTGCCGGCGACCTCCTCGCCGCCGACGCCGAGCCCGATCACG